>JAUVDT010000091.1 GCA_030595185.1 Gammaproteobacteria bacterium | reverse complement strand
ATAATGATAATGAATGGTAGTCATCAATTATGAACCCGAGTGATACAGTCGAATATAATTCGTTAAGCTGGGTAAAAAAAGAACTCGATTTAGTATTGGAAGATGCTCAAAAAGCTTTCAATCTTTATATTGATGACACGTCTGAAAAAAATAAGTTACAAGAATGCATTGATCAAATTCATCTGATTCACGGCACGCTACTGATGGTAGAGCTTTATGGCGCTGCTATGCTTGCCGAAGAGATCGAAGAACTCATTAAGAGCATGCTTAATGATGAGATTTCTGCCAATGATGAAATTTATCAACTAATAATGGGCGCAATGCTAAGGCTTCCGGATTATCTGGATGGTCTTATTAGTGGTAACAAAGATATACCCATTGTTCTTCTTCCTGTTTTAAATGATTTACGTGCTGCCCGTAACGAAAGTCTGCTTTCTGAAAGTCTATTATTTTTCCCTGATGTTGATTCTGATAACGTTGAAAACATAGTTGTAGATGCAGCGCTTAGCGATGAATTGCAATCACTGGCTAAGCGTTTACGACCGCATTTTCAATTAGGTTTATTGACGTGGTTTAAAAATGAAAAACCACTGTCAGGTCTAAAACGAATTCAAGCTGTTATTAATGAGTTAGAAAAAAATTCAGTAGAGAAAAAAGTAAGACGTCTGTGGACAGTGTCATCTGCATTATTAGAAGCACTGATTCATAAAGGCATAAACTCCAGTATTACGATTAAATTGTTAATCGGAAAAATTGATCGTTTAAATAAAGAATTAATTGATCAAGGTGAAGCCGCTCTTGAAAAAACAATGCCTGCTGATGTCATCAAAAACCTTTTATATTACATAGCACGATCCGATTCTTTGGGTGACCGCGTTTCTAATATAAAAGAGTCGTATCGACTCAATGAATTACTACCAGCAAATAATGCGGAAAATGAAGCTTCTCTAAATATGGGTGGGCCGAATATTGATCTATTGCAAACGGTTGCTCAAGCTATACGAGAAGACTTTACCGAAGTTAAAGATTCACTAGAAGTATTTGTACACGGTGATGATCAGGATCGCAGTAAACTTGAATCGTTACCTGGCTTATTGGCAAAAATTGCTGACACAATGGGTATGCTAGGTCTTGGTGCTCCGCGACAAATGATTCTTGAACAAAAAGATCAAGTAGCAAAGTTTGTTAAAGGCGAATCAGAAGCATCCGATCAGGAAGTGATGGATGTAGCCAGTGTTTTATTAAATGCCGAAGCCAAACTTAATAACTTTATCGCGCGTAGAAGTAGTAAATCAGATGCAGTTGATGATTCTGGCAGTGAATACGATTCTGAGTATCAAGACGTACTCTCATCAGTTGCAAGAGAAGCCTTATCTGATTTCAACCAGGCTAAGCAGCTTATCCTTCTATATGCAGATTCACCAGATGATGAGACAAATTTAGATCAAGTGGTTCAGCTTTTCTCTACAGCGGGTGGTGCAATGTTTATGGCGCCACTTGATATATTGGCACCATTAATTCGTGGTATTAGTCATTATATTGAAGTTGTTTTAATAAAAGCACAACAACAGATTCCAGAACAATTAGATGTTGTTGCCGATGCTGTTACCAGTATTGAATATTATTTAGAGGCTGTCATCGAAGGTCGAAAAGACCTGAAGGCCGATCTTAACTTTGGGCGTAGTGCGGTTGAGAAATTACGTGATTTTGCTGCAAACATAGATGTTGATGCAAGTGACGTTAAAGAAAAAGCGCCTGTTGTCGAAAAAGAAGCATCTGAAGATTTAATTATTGATGATATTGCTTTGCCTGAAACAGACGATATCGATTTATCTATAGATGAATCAAGTTTTCAAATTGATGAGCCTGTAGAAGATATTGATTTCGGCCTGGATATTGAAGAACCCGTATTAGAAGAACCCATCTTAGAAGAAAAGCCTAAGGCTGTTGCACCTGCTCCTGTTGCTGCAAAAACTAAGTCAGTAAGTGATCGAGAACCGCTTGCAATCATTGGTGAAGATACTGATGAAGAAATATTTGAGATATTCATAGAAGAAGCATTAGAAGTTCTAGGCGCCATCAATGAAAGCTTGCCTATCTGGAAAGCGGACAATAATAATGAAGAAGCGCGCTCAACTGTTAGACGCTCGTACCATACATTAAAAGGTAGTGGTCGCCTGATTGGCGCCATGATGATTGGTGAGTTCTCATGGAGTATTGAGAGCATGGTTAATAAAGTCATTGATAACAGCGTCGCATTAACCGAAGAAGTTTTTAATGTGTTGCATGAGTCCGTTGCTGTTTTACCTCAGCTGATTGAACAAATGCAGGGTAATGATCAGCCTGTAGCAAATATATATGATTTAATGGATCATGCGGATGCTATTAGTAGGGGAGAAAAATACTCCCCCCCCGTTGAAACCGAGGTTGCTGAAGTTGTAGCCTCGGATGAAGACTTTCTTGATTTAACGGGCGCTGATGATGCAGGTTTATCTGAAATTGTTTTAGATGAAATTAGCCTTGATGACAGTGCAGAAAATGATGCTGAAATCAGCTTTGATGAAGGCATTGATCTTACTGCGCCGCTTGAAGTTGAAGAAGAGGCATCAGGTATTGAATTTGATGAAAGCGATTTTGAAATATCAGACGAAATTGAATTTGATAGTTCAGAAATCGATGCGGTTTCTGATGATGAAGACCTAATAGACCCTGATTTATCGGTTGACCTTGTGGTTGAAGAAGACGATGAGGACGAGTTTAATTTTGAAGTGAGTGAAGATGACGTTCTAATAGAAACAGCTTTAGGACCTGAAATAGATCTTTCTGAAGAAGAAATGGTTTCTGACGATATCGTACTCAGTGATGAAGTGCCGGCTACATTAGAAATTGATGCGGAACTGTTTAAAATATTTCGTTCAGAAGCAGAAGGCCATCTGAATTCTATTCGTCACATGCTAATAGTAAATCAAACTGATGATACTCCCGTTGTTGCCAATGATGATTTAATAAGAGCCTTACATACATTGTATGGTAGCGCGAGAACAGCCGAAGTGCCAGCGATTGCATCGGTAAGTGGTATCGCAGAACAATACATAAAAGTTAAGCAAGAGAATAACTCGCCTGAAGTCGATGCTGATGGTATTGCAGCACTGAGCGAATTAGTTGCGACAGTCACAGAAGTATTAAGTCATCTCGAACAGAATAAGCCACTGATAATAAATCAGTCTTTAGTGGATACGTTTGATCGTCTGCATGAAGAAGAGTCTAAAAATTCACAAAACTTACCAACTGGTAACGAAGGACCGTCAGAAGAAGAACTTGTTTCTTATGGCGATATTGACGATGAGTTAGTTGATATCTTTCTCGAAGAAGCTGAAGAGTTAGTCGAGAGTGCGGAAACGAGTTTACTGAGCTGGAAAGAAAAGAAAGATGATGTAGAAAGCGTTAATGAGCTAAAACGAATTCTTCACACCTTGAAAGGTGGTGCAAGAATGGCAGAACTTGCACCAATCGGTGACTTAACTCACGCGTTAGAAACAAAAATTATTGAAACTGAGGATGCAGACCCAACCCCAGTTATGCCTGCAATGCAGGAAGCATTAGATACTATTGTTAGTATGTTGGCGAAAGTTAGTAATCGTGAGCCTATTCAATCAGCGACACCTGCAATACAGTCATTAACACAAGCGAATACCGCTAGTCAGTCTCCTGCGGTAAACGATATAGTCGAATTAGATGGTGATCTGATTGATGATCTCTCATTAGACACTGAAATTGAGTTTGATAGTAATGTTAGTGAAATTGATCTGATTGATGATGATTTAGAAATTGAAATAGGTGCAGAAACAGAATTTAGTTCACCTGATATTGAAGAAGACTTTACTGATGAAATAGAAATAGATATTTTCTCAGAAGAAGAAACAATCGATGTCGAATCCAGTGAATTAGATGTGTTTGTTGAAGAAGAAAGTTTACTTGTTCCTGTGGATGAAGCAGAGCCTGAGCTTGAGATAGAAGCTACAGAGATTATTAACACCCCTGGTTCAAATATATTCAAACTAGATCAGTCTGTATTAGCAAATAAAAAAGAAGACCAAAAAGAAAAAGTTGTACAAGAACTGGTTCGTGTAAAAGCTGAATTATTAAATGACCTGGTAAATAATGCCGGTGAGGTTAATATTTATAACAGTCGTTTTAACCAGCAACTGACTGACTTTGGTTATAACTTGGGTGAGTTTGATCAAACGGTAGAACGACTAAGAGATCAGTTACGTAATCTTGAAATTGAAACAGAGAATCAAATTCTGTCTCGACATGAAAAAGAAGGCTCGCATTATGATGCCGACTTTGACCCACTAGAAATGGACCGTTATTCAACACTTCAGCAATTATCACGCAGTTTGAGTGAGTCAGTAAGTGACCTCGAGAGCATTAAAGACTTCCTTGGTAATACTGTTCGTGAATCAGAAACACTATTACAACAGCAGTCACGAATTTCCACCGACTTACAAGAAAGTTTAATGCGTACGCGAATGGTTAAATTTAATGGCTTGACCAGTCGTCTTTCTCGAATTGTTAGGCAAACAGCTCGTGAATTGGGTAAAAACGTTGAGTTTGAAATTATTGGTGATGATTTAGAAGTTGATAGATCAATCTTAGATCGCATCGTTTCACCGCTTGAACATTTATTAAGAAATGCAGTTGCACACGGCATAGAAACAAATGAAGCAAGAGCCGTTTTAGGTAAAACAGAACTCGGTAAAGTGAGTGTTCATGTTTCTAAAGAAGCGCAAGATTTAATCATAAATGTTTCTGATAATGGCTCGGGTATTAATGTCGACGCTATTCGTAGTAGTGCAATAAAAAAAGGCATGCTGGCTAGTGATAGCGAACTTAATGATCATGATATTGTGCAATTCATTCTAGAGCCTGGTTTTAGTACAGCTAAAGAAGTAACACAAATATCAGGTCGTGGTGTTGGTCTTGATGTGGTTGATAGTGAGATCAAACAATTAAGTGGTACGCTAGATATTCAGTCAAAGATCAATAAAGGTAGTCAGTTTATAGCACGTCTACCAATGACGCTTTCTATTAACCAGGCCTTACTTGTACATCTACATGAAGATGTTTTTGCTGTTCCTTTAAATACCATTGAAGGTATTGTTCGTCTTAGCGGTTATGAGCTTGAGATGATATACGAAAAAGGAAAAGGATATTATGAGTTTGGTGACGATAAATATGATGTTAAGTATTTAGGTTATTTATTAAAAGGTAAAAAACCAGATTATTTAGAACAAGCTATGCCGTATCCAATTTTATTGGTTAAGACAGGTGATATGCGTGTTGCTGTTCATGTTGATAGTTTAGTTGGTCGACGAGAAATAGTTGTTAAACCTGTTGGTTCTCAAATTAGTACGATAAAAGGTGTATCAGGAGCAACCATTCTTGGTGATGGACACGTTGTACTAATTTTAGATATGGCATCGCTTTTACGTGCGAAGAGTAACTTCCAAATAGAAAGCCAGGCAGCCGCATTAAAACTGGAAGAAGAAAAGTCAGTTTCCGATACTATTACCGTTATGGTTGTGGATGACTCGATCACAATCCGTAAAGTTACTGAGCGTATATTGCTTAGACACGGTATGGAAGTTATTCTGGCTAAAGATGGTCTGGATGCAACAGCAAAATTACAAGAACGTTTACCAGATATTATGTTGCTTGATATAGAAATGCCACGTATGGATGGTTACGAAGTAGCAACAATGGTACGTAACAATGAACATATGAAAGATTTACCAATCATTATGATCACATCGCGTACTGGTACCAAGCATAAAGAAAAAGCCATGGAAATCGGTGTTAATCGATACCTGGGTAAGCCTTATCAAGAAGATGAGTTGCTTGAAAATATAAACACAGTACTTGATGAAATAAAAGTGTCTTAAAATGTCTGAGAAAAAAATAATCAAAAGTTTGTTATTGCCGATGAAAACCAGCAATCTCATTGTACCAAATACAGCGATTGCAGAAATAGTATCGGTTGAGCACGTGCTACCAGTAAATGACGCGCCTACATGGATGCTCGGTTACTTAAGTTGGCGTCGTCGCTCTGTACCACTTATTTCTTTTGATGCAGTGCAACAAGGTGAACCAGACTTCTTAACACCACGAAGTAAAATAGCTGTTTTATATTCTATAAGTGATGATGCAACATTTCCATACATGGCGCTATTAATGCAGAAAGCACCAAAAGTAATTAGTATTACAGAAGATATTATTAAACAAGCGGGTGCGGATCATAATAGCGGTAATATTAAACTGGTTCTAAAAAATGTCGTTGTTAATGACAATATCGTTGCCGATATATTAGATTTAAAAGCAGTAGAAGCAACTTTTAAACAAGCCGGTTATTAAAGCCTTTAAGGGTTTGAAAATATGTTGTAACGAAAGATCTCGTCATTCCGGTAATGTTTTAGCCGGAATCTAACTTTCAAATAATGGATTTCATCCTTAGATTCGTAGACAGTGCATCCATGTACTACTTTTCCGGCTTAAAATACAACCGGAATGACAGTTAACGGGTTAGTAGTGAATCAGCATGACAAAATATAATCCGCCAGCATTAGAAAGTAGTTGGGAGCAAGTCCTGACTGCAGAATGGCAAAAAGATTATATGCAAAGCCTGATGTCATTTCTCGAAAATGAAAAGTCCCAGGGCAAAGAAATACTTCCTCCAGAAAACCTTTGGTTCAATGCATTAAACAGCACTCCATTAAATAAAGTAAAAGTTGTTATCCTAGGGCAAGACCCATACCCAACTCCGGGGCATGCACACGGGTTGTGTTTTTCAGTTCAGCCAGATGTTAAACCAATACCGAAGTCACTTATAAATATTTACAAAGAACTTGAAAGTGATTTAGGAATAAAAAAAGAAAATGGGAATTTACAAGGTTGGGCTGATCAGGGTGTGTTACTGCTTAACAGTGTTTTAACGGTTGAAAGTGGTAATGCAAATGCGCATCAGGGAAAAGGTTGGGAGCAGTTTACCGATAAAATAATTTCAACTGTGAATGATTTAGATCGTTCAATTGTTTTTGTTCTGTGGGGAGCATATGCGCAGAAGAAAGGGGTAGTAATAGATGAATCAAAACATTTGGTTATTCGTTCAGCTCATCCTTCTCCATTAGCAGCTTATCGAGGGTTTTGGGATAGTAAGCCGTTTTCTCGGGTTAATGGTTATTTGAAAGAGAATGGGCTTTCAGAAATTGATTGGTAGTTTTATTTAAAATCAAAAGTGGTAGTTCACTTATTTAGTAGTGTAGGTTGGTGGTGAGTTTACGAACCCCAACGGGTTATTAAAATCAAAGTCAAAGTCAACGTCAAAGGCGTCGGTGGCTGACCGACAGCAGGTCACTTTTCTATCTACAGCAATAGAAAAGTAACCAAAAGAGTGCCGTCCCTTAATCAAGCTCTCATTAAAAAGCAATGAGCGTACCCTCGTCAGTCGCAATATCGACGGCTGCTGCGGAACTCGCGAATGATAAAAAACATAATTCACTCAGACATCCTCGCAGAAAACCCCGTCCATATTACGCCTTCCTCGGCTTATTGTGGCCTAATGAATCTGTACACCTAAATGGGATAAACTAACCCATGAAATAAAAGGTGTTTGCATGACTAAAGATAAAAAGAGTTACTCAGTAGAATTTAAGAATGAAACAGCCAGTCTCGTTGTTGATAAAGGTTA
>JAUVDT010000045.1 GCA_030595185.1 Gammaproteobacteria bacterium | reverse complement strand
TTCAGGGCGAGTAGTGGCAACAATCAGTTGGCCTGAACCATCGGCTAATGGATAGCGCATGTGCCACATGTGGCCATTTTCTTCTTCTGATACAACTTCTAAATCTGAAACAGCAGTGTGTAAAACAGGGTCCCAGTTAACTAAACGTTTACCGCGATAGATAATGTCTTCGTCATAAAGCTGGGTAAATACTTTTTGTACCGCGTCGGATAAACCATCGTCCATGGTGAAACGTTCGTTTTCCCAGTCGAGTGATGCACCCATGCGGCGTAACTGGCGAGTGATATGACCGCCAGATTCTTCTTTCCAGTCCCAGACTTTATCGATAAATTTTTCACGGCCAAGGTCGTGGCGTGTTTTATCATCGGCAATCAGTTGGCGTTCAACCACCATTTGTGTAGCGATACCGGCATGGTCGGTACCCGGTTGCCAAAGTGTTTTTTCACCTTTCATGCGGTGGTAACGCGTTAATGTATCCATGATGGTATCTTGGAACGCATGACCCATGTGCAATGTGCCAGTCACATTGGGTGGCGGGATCATGATGCAATAAGCACCTTCTCCTGTTTCAGAAGGGGAAAAATAACCGTTATTTTCCCAGTTCTCGTACCATTTTTGTTCAATAGATTGTGGATTGTAAGTTTTATCCATGGATTTTAAATCTCAAATTTCTGTAACTGGCAATAAAGCCGATTATTATAGCCGAAAGCAGCCTGATGATCAGGCTTGGAGAGGATTTATCTTTTAAATTGGAGCGGATCCAATGAAACTATATTGGAAATGTTATTTTTCAGATAATGCAGCGAAGAGTTCTTGATGTAATTGGTGTTTAATTTCTGGCAGGGCGTTGTCGATAGCGATGCTTATTTTATTGTTAAGTGCGTCATCACCCGCCGTTAATGATACGGGGTTATCGTTGAGATAAAGCCCTTCTTTGTCGCTATCACCAGGTTCAATGATATCGGTTAACAATAACGTTGCTGTGCTCATTTTGACTAGCCTAATTCGTGATAGTTAAGTTCAGAACCATTGTTCTGACAGATTGTTTTGTATTGTGTGTAGCGTTTGCGCCCCGGTGTTAAACAATCATCGGCTTGATGTAAAATTTCTGCCACGCGTTGATTATTTTCAACATCAACCGGCATCAGGTCGGTGAGATTAATAAACAGATCAAATCCTTTGCCGGGATTCGTATCTTCACCAATTAAAATAGGCTGTTGGGCAGAAAAATCATCACCTTTCTTGTCATCTTTCTGGCCATGAGGAAGAAAACTGGTTTGCCCCATATTCCAAAGCATATCATCAAGTTGTTGTGATTCTTGCTCATTTTTAGCCAATAGATAAACCGTATTGTTCATCGACCATGCTTTATTGGTGAGCTTGCAGGCAAACTGTAAGCGAGCTTGATTGTCGTTGCCTGCAATCATGTAAAAATCAACGCGGTTAATGGTTACTATTCTCTTCCACTCGGTCTAAAACGTATTGCATTAACAGAGGCACTGGGCGACCTGTTGAGCCTTTATTAGCACCACCTTTCCATGCAACGCCGGCAATATCAAGGTGAGCCCATTCGTACTTTTTAGTAAAGTGCGAAAGGAAAACAGCGGCTGTAATGCTACCTGCTTCACGACCACCAATATTCGCAAGATCAGCAAAGTTACTCTTTAGCTGTTCTTTATATTCTGGCCAGATAGGCATATGCCAGCAACGATCGCCACTGTATTTGCCCGCGTTTAATAAGTCATTTATCAGTGGATTATGATTACCAAATAACCCTGCAGGGTGACCACCGAGTGCTATTACGCAAGCGCCGGTTAATGTGGCGATATCAATCACCACGGCGGGATCAAATTTTTGGCTATACGTTAATGCATCACAAAGTATTAAACGGCCTTCAGCATCCGTATTAAGTACTTCAATGGTGGTGCCAGACATACTGGTGACAATGTCACCAGGTTTGGTTGCCAAACCGTCGGGCATGTTTTCAGTGGCCGGTATAATGGCCACAACATTGATTGGTAATTGCAGCTCAGCAATGGCACTCATAGCGCCAAAGACACCAGCAGCACCACACATGTCGTATTTCATTTCATCCATTGCCGCGCCAGGTTTTAAACTGATACCACCAGAATCAAAAGTAACGCCTTTACCAACAAATACAATTGGCTTTTCATCTTTGTTCGCAGCGCCATAATATTGCATGGCGATTAACTTAGCGCTTTCACGACTACCACGGCTCACAGAAAGCAGGGCACCCATGCCTAGTTTTTCCATATCGTCTTCTTCAAGTATTTCAACGTCAAAGTTACGATAGGTTTTGCCTAATGCACGGGCTTGTTCTGCAAGATAGCCAGGCGTACAAATATTACCAGGCATATTTGCTAAATCTTTACTTAATTTAATACCGGAAACAATCGCGCTGCCCTGGCGTACAGAAAGCTCACCCGTCGGTAAATCTCGACGACTACTGACGCTAAAGACAACTTTTCTTAATGGCCGACGTGAGTTTTGTTTGTCTGATTTTAATTGATCAAAACGGTATAGTTTTTCTTCTATTGCTTCAATAGATTGTCTAATCTTCCAGTCGATTTCACGGTTTTTAACGTGTAATTCAGTCAAACAGGAAAAGGCTTCAGTAGCGCCACGCTGGTCTAAAATATTGGCCATTTGCGCATTAATCTTTCTGAAGTTATTCACATCCAGTTCTTTTTCTTTACCGCAGCCAAGCAACAGAACACGATCACATAATGTATTAGGGACGTTGTGTAATAATAAATCTTGCCCAAGTTTGCCTTCCAGTTCGCCGCGTCGAATAAGATTAGAAATTAATCCTTCGCTGGCTTCATCAAGAATTTGAGCAGAAGGAGATAGTTTTCTTGAATCGAACACGCCGACAACAATACATGACATGCGTTGCTTTTCAGGACTGCCACTTTTGACTGAAAATTCCATTGTTGCTCCAATAAATGAATTTGAAAAAATGTTACTGAGAAAACGCTACTAAAATTTAAGGCTTAAACCATAACGATTATTTTTATTGAGTTAATCGTTACGTCATTAATAAAGCGTGCTTAGTTATCTATTACAAAGCATTTGCTTATATAATGAGGCTCTATACAGAGAGCCTTAAAACTGCATTTAGTAGATATTCATGCGCGACTATAGTTTAGGTGTACACAGCGATGACAATATTCGTGCAGACTTCTCTTATAGTTGATAAATAACACTTTTATAAGTTAAGTTGCTTATTTTATCAGATTAAAAGCGGTTTTTTGATCAAAATGCTAAAAAATGGCAAATATTTATCCCATAACCACAATTTATATAATAAATTCAGTCTGCTAGGTTTAGAGTTAGTGAAATGAAGTCATGCTAAAACAAACAATAATTGATCGTTATATTGGAAAGGAGATTCTACTTTCATGGATTGCGGTGTTTATCGTATTAACTCTAATTGTAGGGGGGAGTACATTAGGAAACCTACTCTCTAAAGCCTCTGAAGGTGACTTACCTAATAATGTTATTTTTACTTTGCTCTTTAATGCCATGGTACGTCATAGTGTGACGTTATTTCCCGTGAGTTTATTCATTGGTGCTTTGTTTGCTTTTGGTCGCTTATACAAAGATTCAGAAATGGTATCGATGTTCGCCTGCGGCGTGACTATAAAATCGTTATATCGCCCTCTTATTCGTATTGCTGTACCCATGTCTATTGTTGCTGTATTAGCTAATTTATTTTTAGTTCCTGGCTTAGCGCATGAATATTATAAATTGGGTGATGCGGTTAGAAAACAGGTTGATGTAACAGGTATTACTGCAGGGCGTTTCACCGCTTCAAAAGGTGCGAACCCAAGCATTTTCTTTATGGAAAGAAGAGACGAACAAGGCAAAATGTACAATACCTTCTTACATCAATTTGATAAAACAGGGCGTAGTTCTGTTGAAACGGCGATGAGTTCAAATCATATTGATGATAAAGAAGGTCGCCGCTTTATGGTTTTTAATAACGGTTTACGTTATGAAGGTACACCTGGGGATGCAGACTACCGTTCTATAGAATATAAAAAGCATGGCATACACATTGTAAACAATGAAACGACTAAGGGCTGGATGAGTCGTAAAGAGTTACCCACTAGCGAAATTTGGTCATCTGATAAAATTGCACATAAAACAGAAGTACAATGGCGTTTTGCGATACCAATTGCCATTCTTGTGCTGACATTTATTGCTGTGCCATTTAGTTACACAACACCTAGAAAGGGCCGTTTTACTAAGATGGGGCCGGCTATTATTCTTTATATTGCTTATTCTAACTTATTAATTGTTGCATCCAGTTGGATGGAAAAGGGTAAATCACCGGAATGGATTGGTTTATGGTGGGTACATTTACTCTTTATTGGTTTTGGTCTCATTATGTTAATGAAACAAAATCTCTGGCATAAACGAATTTTTAAAACATCATGAAAACTTTAGATCTTTATATCCACAGAACTGTTTTTCACACCACACTGTTAGTGTTAATGGTTTTAGGTGCATTGTTTGCATTTATGGGCTTTGTCTCGCAAATTGACCTTATCGGTAAAAATGATTACGACTTAATAAATGCTCTGACTTTTGTAGGTTTAACACTTCCAAGAACACTTTACGATTTGTTCCCTACAGCGACATTAATTGGTGGTTTATTAGGCTTAGGTGCTTTAGCTGGAAATAGTGAACTCATCGTAATGAGAGCTGCCGGTATTTCTATTGGCAGGATAACAAGATCAGTGCTGCAATCGGGGTTAGTGTTGGCAGTCATAGTGGTTATTTTTGGTGAGTTTTTAGTTGCACCTGCCGTACAACAGGCAGAACTCATTAAAAGTCGTGCATTACATAAAAATATCTCATTGGGTAAAAATAACGGTCTGTGGGTTAAAGAAGGGAATTATTACCTAAATGTAAAACAAGTTTATCCTGATAACAGAATGAGAAAGATTGAAATTTATGAGTTTGATGATAATAAAAAGCTGATATCAATTACTAAAGCGCAATCAGGCGTTTTTAAAAATAAAAAATGGATATTAAATGATATAAAGCGAAGTAGCTTTAGTGCAGTAGGTGTAAGTTCTGTTTCAATCAAACAAGAAGTTTGGGAACACCTATTCAATCCTGACTTATTTGGTGTAATAGCAGTAAAGCCTGGCGATATGTCAGCAACAGATCTATATAAATACAGCGATTATTTAGAAAAAAATCAGTTAGATGCGAGTCATTATCGATTAGCATTTTGGTTAAAAGTGATTACACCGCTATCAACCTTAGTCATGTTGCTAATAGCCTTGCCTTTTGTATTTGGAACGCTGCGTTCTGGTAGTTCAGGGCAGCGGGTGTTGATTGGTATTCTTATTGGTATCGGTTATTTCATAATGGGAAGAGTAGTGAACCATATTGGACAGGTTTATGGCTTGCATCCGTTATTAAGTGCTGTGTTACCAATGATAATAGTACTTACTTATGGCTTATTCGCCTATTCAAGAATTCGTTAAGAACAAAACACTCTACTAAGCTCCATTCTTTTCTGAAAAAACTATTTTAAGCGTAAAAAATTACCAGATAGAAGATGTCTACCTGATAATTATAAAAAATGATAAAACAATTAATATGATGATTTTAGTTTTGGTCAATTAAAATTGTATTTGAAACAATATCGTGTAATGCCGCTTTTTTTTCGTTTAACAATGACCAAATAAATCCAAGACCAAACAATAAAGTCGATAAAATGGCGCAACAGAAGCGGACAAAAGCTTGTTTCCAGGTAATTTTTTTATTATCCGTGCTAATTAACTGTAACTTCCATGTTTTCATGCCTAATGTCTGCCCTCCGTGTGTCCAAAACCAAGCATAAAAAACAAAACTGATGAGAAACCAATAAATAACAAGAAAAGGAAATAGAGCGTGTTCGCTTGTGATCGCTTCACCGCCGTTTAAAGGCAAAGTAAAGGCAGTTGAAATGAATAAAATAGCGATAAGTAACAAACCATCATAACCAATTACTATTAAACGTTTAAAAAGCGATGCTGGTTTTTGTTCATTAGTCATTTTGTTGAACCTTTAACAGTGTAAAAGAATAAATTATTTAAAATAAAATCCTCTGAAAGACAGTAGCCATGCAGGTTTTATTAAATTGATGCAAATCATACCTGAATGAAAAGAAAAGTCGAACTGCAATGAATAAAAAGATAAAACTTAATGTGTTAAGTAATAAAGAAGCTTAAATTTTTAAATTTAGCCTGCTAAATTCATCTCTAATGGCTTTTTCGGTACATTTTTTTTAAAAAAATAGTGAAGTAGGGTAAAACAAAAAAATGAATGTTAAATTAACATTTAATTTTCTAATTTATAGATGACAAGTTGATTCTTTTAATCCTTAAATTGAAAACAAACCTCCTCAAACCCTTTAACATCAATATATTTTCTTTTTGAAGCATCAAATTGCATAAATAATGATTTTTTTTGTATTTTTATGTAAATATTTACAAAAAAAAGTGATAAAAATTTGTAAAACTAAAATTACGAATTATAATTCATGCATCATCACAAAAAAGAGGCCTTATCCAATGGCAAAAGCAGCAAAGAAAAAACCAGCAAAAAAGAAAGTAGCAGCTAAGAAAAAAGTTGTAGCTAAAAAGAAAGTTGTAGCTAAAAAGAAAGTTGCAGCTAAAAAAGCACCAGCTAAGAAAAAACCGGCAGCAGCAGCTAAGAAAAAAGCAGCAGCAGCTAAGAAAAAAGTAGCAGCAGCAGCTAAAAAGAAAGCAGCAGCAGCTAAAAAGAAAGTAGTAGCAGCTAAAAAGAAAGATATGGCAGCTAAGAAAAAAGTAGCAGCAGCTAAAGCAGTAGCAGCTAAAGCAGCAGCTAAAGCAACTTTAGACGGTCTTAAAGCTGACGTTAAAGCAGCTAACGATGCAGTAGCTTCTATGAAGAAGCGTGAAGCGGCTCTTATTAAGATGTCAGCTGATAAAGACGCAGCAGCAGCTAAGTTCATGGAAAAATGGATGACAGCAGCGCTAGCTAAGATGGAAAAGTCAATGGCTCCTAAAAAAGCTAAGAAACGTCGTAAAGCTAAAAAGAAGTAATTAGCTAGACGTTATTCAGTACTTAGCTGTACTGCAGAAAAAAGCCCGGTTTATCCGGGCTTTTTTTATGTTTAAAATTTAATATTTTGAAAAAGTATTAAAGAATTCCATTAAATGGCAAGACTTCGACTGCCTCACCTTCTTTAATATTGCCTGATTGTTGCGGAAGAACGATAAAACAATTCGCTATACTCATCGATGTCAGTATATGAGAGCCTTGCATACCCGTCGTATCAACAGTGAGTTCTCCATTTTCATCCTGTTTTAAAATACCACGCTGAAAGTCTGTTCGTCCTGGTGATTTTTTTAGTTTATTAAGGCATTTTGCTTTAAGGCTTAAATGGCTAGCCTCTTTTTGACCTTTTAAATACTCAATAGCGGGTTGTACAAATAAATAACAAGTGGCCATTACTGAAACAGGGTTTCCGGGTAAGCCAAAGTAGGGAGTTTGATTAATATGACCAAATGCGAGTGGTTTGCCTGGTTTCATTGCAATCTTCCAGAAGTTTACTTGACCAATTTCTGCCAAAATCTCTGAAATATAATCGGCCTCTCCAACTGATGCACCGCCAGATGTTAAAATCATGTCGGCAGACTGTGCTGCTTTTTCTAAAGTTTGTTGTATTAACGCTTTATCATCAGCAATTACACCTAAATCAATTATCTCAACATGCATTTTTTTAAGCATGCCATGCAATGTATAACGATTACTGTCATAAATATCCCCCGGCCCTAATGTTTCGCCAAGGCTTTTCAGTTCATCACCGGTAGAAAAGAAGGCGATTTTAGGTTTACAGTACGTTTTTACTTCAGCAATGCCTATTGATGACAATAATCCTAAATCAGCGGGGGAGATTTGTTTGCCGGCTTTTAATACCACAGAGCCTTCTTGAATATCTTCTCCCGGGTGGCGAACATTTTGTCCAGCTTTGTGCTGATTATTTATTTCAATAATATCGTCATTGCGTTGAGTATCTTCTTGCATGATGACGGTATCGCTGCCTTCTGGCATCATTGCGCCCGTCATAATGCGAACACATTCAGTTTTTGATACTTTTCCATCAAAAGGTGCGCCTGCAAATGAAGTGCCTATGACTTTCAGCTGAATGTTGCCTGCATTTTCCAAGTCTTTACTTTGAATAGCGTAGCCATCCATAGCTGAGTTACGGTGTGGCGGTACATTGATACCAGAAATAACATCTTCTGCCAGTGTATTACCTAAAGCATCTCGAATGGCTTGTGTTTGGTTTTTTTCGATCTGTTTAATACCGTTTTTAATTAATTCGAGTGTTTTCTCAACGGTTAATAGAGACGGTTGTTTGGTATCGTCATAACAATTGTTATTTTTAGTCATGTTTGATCTCGTTAGTATCTAATTTTTTAAATAGTTAAGAATAAAGTGCTTCACGTCTTCAATATTATTAATATCAAGAACGGTTTTGTCTGTTAGCAAGTGTTCAGAAAGGTTTTCTTTCTGTAAATCAGTAATAATCGCCAGCGTATTTTTATGATTCATTATATTTTTGATTGAATCATCGATTTCTTGGTGACGGTTTTTAATATCGTGGCGAAAAAGGAATAATTTAGGGTGGTCGAGTTCTTTGTAACCTTCAATTAATACTAAGTCGACCGTCTCAGGTTTTATATAAGATAATAAATCATCAATTTTTGATGGCGCGACTTCACTTTTTTCTATCATCACAGCAATGCGTTGGTCAGAAGCAAGAACAACGGGCGTTGCTCCCGCCTTACGTATTTCGTAACTGTCTTTACCGGGTTTATCAATATCAACATCATGGTGCGCATGTTTAATCACGCCTACGCGCAAACCAGACTGTTTTAACGCCGGTATTAATTGCGTTAACAATTGAGTTTTACCCGTGCCACTAAAAGCGGCGATACCAAGTACCGGTTTTGCATAATTAATAGTGGACATTTTATTTCATATCTTCCGGGCGATTAAAATTTTTAAACGATTCTGCCTGATCAGAAAAATCGGCTGTTACCATCACATTGTCTTCAACGAATTTCATCACTTTAAAGTGTTCATTTTTTAATGCAAATTCGAGTTTTGGTAACAAACTGGTTTTATAAAGTCCAAATAGCGGTTGTAAACGTGCACCATCATCAGCAATCGCAATATTGGCATGTTCATTTTCATTTAGTGCTTTCGACAAACGTAAAAAAAGATCTTTTGGTGGGGCAGGGCAATCACAAGGCAAAATCAAAAGGTATTTTGCCGTTGTACAATATTGCATACCACTCATAATACCTGCGAGTGGGCCTTTGAAGCCATCAATCGAATCATTTAATAAATCGTAGTTTAGTTCCTGATACTGATCATGGTGTTGATTTGCATTAATGATAATGTGATCAAGTTGAGTCTTAACCGCATTAAGAACATGAGTAATTAAGGGCTTATTTTTCCAGAGAATCAAACCTTTGTCCGAATGATTCATTCGACGGCCCTGTCCACCGGCTAAAATGAGAGCTGACGTATTATTTTTATTGGCCTTTATGTGGTTTGTCATATGAGCTTAATGCGCATTGGTCTGGTAAAAGATACCTGTATCCTATCATTTCTACCGCTTTTGAATAATTACGATTTTTAAAGTGGGCCATAAGCCGTTAGTATTACAAAATGTCTAAACTAGATAAATTACCAATCGCAGAACAATCAATCATCGAACAATTTCTTGATGCACTCTGGATGGAGTCAGGGTTAAGTCAAAATACATTGTCAGCCTATCGTAATGATTTAGCCGGTTTTTCACTTTGGTTGAACGAAAATAAACGTGAATTATTACAAGTTGAAGGCATTGATATACAAGATTTTTTAGCGGTTGAATTTAGAAGTGGAAAAAAAGGCCGTAGTGCAGCGCGATTAGTCTCCAGTTTAAAACGTTTCTTTCAATATCAATTACGTGAAGCGCGCATCAAAGAAGACCCCAGTGCTTTGGTCGAAATGCCCAAACTTGATAAACCATTGCCTAAAATTATTAGTGAAGCGCAAATAAATAATTTATTGGATGCACCCGATAAAACCATCGCAATAGGAATTCGTGACATTGCGATGCTGGAAACATTGTACGCAACGGGTTTACGCGTGAGTGAACTGATTAATTTGCAAATGTCACAAATGACATTAGATCCCGGTGTGGTTCGTATTATTGGTAAAGGTGGGAAAGAGCGTTTAGTGCCTTTAGGTGAAGCCGCGATTGAAGCGATTTTGTACTATATGAAAACAGCGCGACCAGAATTAATGCAAGGGCATGGGCTCACTAATGCGGTGTTTGTTACGCGCCGTGGTAGCGCAATGACCAGGCAGGCGTTTTGGTATCTTATAAAACGTTATGCAAAAATAGTGGGTATTGATGAGAATGTGATGTCGCCCCACACCCTACGTCATGCGTTTGCCAGTCATTTATTGAATCATGGAGCAGATTTAAGAGTTGTGCAAATGCTGCTGGGACACAGCGATATTTCAACGACGCAAATATACACACATATTACAGACCAGCGACTTAAAAATCTGTATCATGCACACCATCCGCGGGCATGATGAAATGAAACTACTCTAAAATTTACCTGTCCAACTCATATCAAATTTAAGTAAGCAGAGAAACAATGAAAAATATCGTTATTACATTATTAATGGTCGCATTTGTAGGCGTCGGTATATACACCCTAAAAGCACCTGAAAACGCATTAGCTATGGCTGTGGATCAAGCTGACGTTATAGTCGACGCTAAAAAAGACACAAAAGCAGACGATAAAGCTGAAGTTAAACAAGACACGACATTGTCAGCTAAAGATCAAACACTTCAATCGATCATTGAAAGAACATTCCCAGGCCTGGGAGTCACAAGTTTTAAAGAAACGGGTGTTCCAGGTCTTCTTGAATTTAATATAGGCGCTCAGGTTTTATACGTTACTGAAGATGGCGGTTTTCTTTTCAAAGGAAATATATTTAATCTGGTCACTCAGGAGAACCTGACTGAAAAATCAGAAAAAATTAGCCGAGTAACGACACTGGATACGTTTGGTGAAGATAATATGCTGGTCTACAAAGCCAAAAACCATAAACGTTATGTTACCGTCTTTACTGATGTGGACTGCCCATATTGCCGTAAGTTACATGAAGAAGTTGGTGAATATTTAAAGAATGGTATCAGTGTCCGTTATATGTTTTTACCATTTAAAGGGAAAATCAGTTTTGATAAGTCGGTCAGTATTATGTGCTCTAAAACACCTTTAGAGGCGATGGATAGTGCTAAACAAGGTCGACCGATTAGTAGTGTAACTTGTGATCATCCTATTAAGCAGCATATGGCGTTAGGTCAGGAGTTTGGTATTCGTGGTACGCCAGCTATTATTTTTGATAATGGTGAGATGCTTCCAGGGTATCGTCCCGTTGCTGATGTTGTGAAGATGATGGGACTTGTTAATTAGACAGGTAGTTTTAATTAATTTGTTTTTAAGCCTCATGGGATTTATGTTTCATGGGGCTTTTTTATGTTTTATTTAACGCCAACGCCAACGCCAAGGTCAAAATCAAAGGCGTCAGTTCGCGCACTGACAGGCGTGTTACCTTTGTAAAACACGTCCATGTGTTTTACCCTTCGGGCTTACGCTTAAATTCATTCCATTTGAATTTGTCTTGCTCGCACAAGAAACGTCACCCAAAGAATGCGCCCCAGTTCACAAGCTCTCATTAGAAAGCAATGAGAGTGCCCTCGTCAGTCGCAATATTTACGGCTGCTGCGGACAAATTAGCTTTTTAATTTGAACGTGTTGCTTTTTGCACGGCCCGAAGGGCGAGCATCCACAAGATGCGAGTAACTACTCAGACATCCTCGCAGAAAACTTCCACATTAATAACTCCCTCTTCGGCTTGCTTAAATCGGGCGGGGTAAATCAAAAGCTGCTATTCAGATAATACATCTACACTTCTGGTTTTGGCCGAAAGCGGACAGTCAGATTGGGTTAAGTTTTAATCTCTCCAGCGCCTTTCCCGCACTTTGGTCCAGCCTGAACTAACTAATTTGATATAACTTCAATTACAGCGTTTAAAAATTACTTTGGTATTAAATCTATTCAATATTACTTAACAATCCAATTCTGTAACAATTCTGTAACATTCCGACAAACGGTAAATAAGTTTATAATTTCTTTTCTTTCAATTACTTATGGTTATTAGCTAGGTATATACCCTTATAATTATTCTGTAACAAAATTGACACAATTCAATATTGCTCCTATAAATATTTTTAAGAAAAAGGCCAATTTACTGAAAGGTAAGGACGCAAAGCTACCGTCTAAGAGAATATATTCTTAAGATAGTGGGGCTGCCATATGCGATGTTCGCTAAGTTCATAAATGAACGATCACTACTGACAAAGATGTCAACTCATTACATCACTCTGCATTCCTCGTAGCACATTCTCACAAGAAACTTTTTCTATTTCATCAGCATATTGCTTATTAGTTTCTATGCTTGTGAAAAAATATTCCTACACATTAGCATTTTAAAACAGATGAGTAAGGTGATTTATGAACAAGTCTCTCTTAGCCACATCCTTTGCCTGTATGCTCTTCGCTTCAGCATCCGTCCAGGGAGCCACAAAAGGCCCGACAATTTATAGTAAGGCTCATGTGGCAATGAACAATATCGATAATTCTAATAGCAACAGTGAGTTTGATGTAAAAAGTGGCAGCTCTCGTTTAGGTATGAAGAGAAATATTCCCATTGCTGGTAAATTTAAAGGCATTTACAAAATAGAGATACAGATTGATTTGTCCGATGACAGTAATGGCGATTACTGTATCGTCAGTAAACTGTAAATAAATTGTAGGATTCGAACAGAGACAGATTGGTCTCGCTGTTTATCACGATAAAAACCCCGACAGGTGGGAGATGCTTTATTTTTTCACAACATATTACAAAAATAGGCGACTTCAAGAATGAAGTTTAAAGACCATTTTTATGAATAACGGCATAAACTTAATCAAGAAGTCCGCTAAGCGAATAAGTTCGTCTAAAGTATTTGCCTTTATAAATTTTTCAATTTCACAGTTAATACTCATCAGCCTAAGCGCCCTTATATTTTCAGTTTTAGCTTTGGTATATTTTGATCGAATTTCGAGCTTTGAAGATTCTCAGCAAGCGATAGCACACACTAGTACTGCTGAAGTTGCCAATCAGGTTTTCTTAATATTGAAGGAACGTCAACGACATGTTCAATTATTTTTAGAAGATAACCGATCACTCATTCAACAATTTTTAATAGACACTGATAACGATGAAAAATTTGAGGAAATTCAGCATTCGTTGAGGCGCACATTTCCCGATTATTTCGCCTTCACCATCACCGATAATAGAGGTGTACCACTTTTTGTCGATTTCGAAGGCTATGTGGGAGATATGTGCGTCTTGGATATTCAGACGTATTCAAGAACAAAAAAATTCTCGGCACGTATTCATCCAAACAGTTATAAATTTCACTATGATGTGATTGCAGAGTCTACTAAAGAAGAAGAAAAACACTATTTTCTAATGGTTACATTTGAGCCTGATGTGTTGGCTAACATACTAAAAGTGGCACAATATCCGGGACATGAATTAATGTTAATCACGGATAACGATCCTCAGTTACTGGAAGTCACTGCTCAAGGCGGAAGAGATAAAACACCTCGCGACAATTATCGACTCACTCCTGATGAGCTGAGTAAAATATTAGGCAGCCACACAATAAAGCACAGTTCATGGATAATTGCTGATTTTCAAAAACCTAAATTTTTCTATGAATACCAAAAGTCGACTATGGTTTATTTGGGCTCATTCCTGCTTATGTTTTGTTTGGTGATAGCCACTTCATTTAAATTATTACGCAAAGAAGAGAATCTGCGTCACTCAGCTGAACTTGAACGCGAAATGCTTCTAGCCGAGGTATCAAAAGCAGCGCTTTATGATGCACTAACTAAACTTCCCAACCGATACTTACTTGACGACCAGTTAAAACAGGCCATTGCTGTAAGCAAGCGTACTGGATGTTATGGCATAATTCTGTTTCTTGACTTAGATAATTTTAAACCAGTAAATGATACTTATGGGCACATGGTAGGCGACTTACTATTGGTTACAGCAGCAAAACGATTGATAAATTGTGTAAGAGATACCGATACAGTTTCGCGCTTTGGAGGCGATGAATTTGTCGTATTACTAAATAATACAGATATTGATGATGTTATATCCAAACCACAAGTTGAGATAATTGCGGAAAAAATTCGATCTTCACTGTCAGAAGTCTATGTGATGACAATAAAGAACGAAGGAAAGGACGACACTATCGTGAAACATCACTGCACCGTGAGCATCGGTGTTGCATTTTTTAATGGGCATGACAGCTATAACGACATCCTCAAGAGGGCTGACACTGCAATGTATAAATCCAAACATGAAGGTCGGGATAAAATTCAATTTGATAATGCAGCAATCTGATTGTCATTTAAGGATTTAACGAACTACATCTTCCATTTTCTGAGACATTCCTTTCAAAAAAAGTTATTTCAGAAGAGAAGCTCTGAACGCCCTCTCTAAATAATCAGGGGCAGAGAAAATATCCGTTAGTATTAGAGTCTATTGCTCTCTGGACTTGCTTTGCTCATAAACCTAGATTCGGTTCAAAGAGCAATAGGTCATACTTGATTTAATTCAACTGACGCGCCTATAGAAACTGGATTAACCATTTCCCTATCATAATCCAATAAGTCCGCTTTGGGTCAATTTGAGCCAGTCACGCTGATTTCATAAATGATTATTGTGCGGTGTTAGCTGATATTCTCAATAGCATACAGCAACCTAATTAACATTCAAAAATCATATTGCAATGCGTAAACAACAAATACGGCTTGATCGTGTGATCAGGCCATACTTTCTGTAATCCTTGTTTATAAAAATCAATCTGCTTTGTATACTCTTCGGCTACATCTGAAATATTATTACCCGAAATATTCTGATGAGTTTTGTAATCAATTAAATAAAGAATATTGTCTTTAATTACTACTCTGTCAATCACGCCATGAATATCTTTTTTACCTGCTCGGTAATGAATAGGTAACTCGTTATAGGCTTTATCAAAGTCTTTTTCATCGAATAAGTATTCAAAATCAGAATGATTGATGACGGCTTTTGCTTCATCCACGCATTCTGAATATTCATCACTATTTAGTATGTCTCCAGATTCAATTTTTAATTGTAATAAAAGTTGGTCATCTGTTATCGCATTATTATTTGTTAATAATTCCAATGAGCGATGAATGATGGTGCCTCGGGTCATGCCGTCTTCATCAGGTAAAACGCTGCTTGGTTTTTCTTTATCAGAATCTGACTGGCTAGGGTTAATGGTCTCAGTTTCTTCTTTCTCAAAAATAACTTGAGACAATTCAACAGGTACTTTTACCGCTTGAATGTTCGAAACTGCAGCTACAGCCTTATCTGATGAATAGAGAATATCGCCTTCTTGGTAACAGCTTTGATCCGTGACCTCATCGGTTTTGGTCAGGTGTTTCATGCCTTGTTCAATTAAGTGATACCAGCTTGGGTTTTCTGTGTTTATTTTTCTATTGGGTTCACTAGCACTGATAAACATGAATTGTTTAGCGCGTGTTAATGCTACATATAATAAGTTTAAGTTTTCTCGCAGTTGGAAGTTAGCTGCTTTGTCGACGTATTTTCTACTGACTCTATCCCAGCCTGTTTTAACACCCATTAAATGAAAAGCATCTGGTTTGGGGCTGCTGGTGGGCCAGTTGACCATGGCTTTGTGCGCTAGTTTAGGGGCGCTTACGCTGGCAGTGTCGGCCATGAATACAACAGGGGCTTCTAAACCTTTTGCTGCGTGTATGGTCATGATATTAACGCGTGCCATGCCACTGTTGGCAGAGGCTTCATCCGGTGCTTCGGTGTCGAGTTTTTTTAGGCTGCGTAATTTATTTAAAAAATGTGTCACACTTGGATAACGGCCACTATCAACTTCTAGTGCGAGATCAAGAAAGCCCAGCAAGTTAGCTTTGACCTGAGCTTTAGCTGAATCGGCGCAGGCTGCCTGGTAACGGTTGAGTAGGTTGCTGTCGTAAAAAATAATATCGAGTAAATCATGCACCGGTACATGGTCTGTTTTTTCTCGCCATTTTTCTAATAGATAGTAGGCACGAGCAACAGGGTGCTGCTCATCTAATGTTTCACTAAGGTGCTGCATTTTCTTAAACCAGCGGCGATGTTCAGTAACGGCAGCAAGTTGTAATAAGTCTTGATCTGTTGCATCAAAAATTGGCGATTTAAGTATTTGTGCTAATGCAATGTCATTATGCGGGGTGACTAAAACCTCTAATAACATTTCAAGGTCACTGACCTCTAAACAATTAAGCAGGGTATAACGGTTAGCCGAAATAAAAGGGATTTGATGGTTTCTAAGAGACTGCTCTATTTGGCTTACGTGGGTTCTGTTTTTTAATAAAATATAAATGTCATCAAATTGCACAGGCACTGGATTGTCATCTTTATTGATTAACAAACCATCTGCAACAATGCTTTTGATGGTGGTTGCAATCCATTCAGCTTCTGCAACATATTGTAAGTTTTTAGAATCTTTTCTGGCTTCGTGTAACGGATTGCGGAAAAAGACGGGTTCAGG
Source organism: Gammaproteobacteria bacterium (assembly GCA_030595185.1). GTDB lineage: Bacteria > Pseudomonadota > Gammaproteobacteria > SZUA-229 > SZUA-229 > JAUVDT01. Next base: position 1,153 of record JAUVDT010000045.1, on the reverse strand, counting down.
TAAGTCGGCTTTATCGGGTGCAGGAAAAATACTTTTAAGTACAATCTGCCCGCTTAGTTTCTCTTTATGCGTGCCGTGTTGCGGAAAGCCCTCGAGTAAGTTGTCTCCTTCGGGTTTAAAAACAGCGTTAACCAAATTAATAACAGCAGGAGATGAGCGCCATGATTTATTAAGTGGCCATTTGCTGGCACCAATTTGTTTTTCTAACCAGTCGGATACATGAGATTGCAGCTCAGGGTTGGCTCGTCTGAACCCATATATAGATTGTTTTTCATCGCCAACAATGAAAATGGAACGTTGCTTATCAACATCGCCTGACGAGAGTTCTTCTAATAATGGTTTTAATAAATGCCACTGCGTCGGGTTGGTATCCTGAAACTCATCGATTAATAAATGATTAATACGTTGATCGAGTTTGAACTGTACCCATTCGGCATTTTCAGAGTGCCTTAATAATTGATACGAGCGCCACTCAAGGTCAGTGAAGTCTAAATTATGTAACTGCGATTTCAGTTGCTGAAAAATTTCCAGTAAACGTGTGCCTGCATTAAACCAGGCAATATTGCGTTTATGTGTTTCCTGGCGCGCAAATAAGTCTTTAACATCCAATAATTGTTCAGCAATTTCATGGTGCAATCGCACGTATTCTTCTGCACCTTCGGCACCTAAAGTTTTTTCGCTTTTCTTGGTGATTTTTCGGGAAAGAGGCGTATCGCTTTTAGTTAAAAAAGCCGGTAACAGCATCTCAAACGCTTTTTTATAATCGTCAGTTTCTTGTAATGCTAACGCGATGGTCTCTGCATGTACCATTTGTTTGTCTGTTGCTATTTGCATGTGCATGTCGCGAAATGCTGTTAATTTTTCAGGAAATGCGCGATTAAATAACGAACCCGCTGGGTCATCAATGTCATCTAAACCTAAAATGTTTGCCAGGTGATTAATGGCGAATTCAGTCGGATTCTTTTCTGTTTCTGTGTACGCCCACCAATCACTGCGGTGGTTGATAAATGATTTTAAAGCCGTCTGCGTGCTGTGAATAGACTGGCAATGCTCTAACAATACTTCGAGGTTATTCGCCAGTTCTCCATCGGGTGAAAGAGTGGCTTCGCTATAAAGCTGTTGCAGTGATTGCTCTATTAACAATTCAGTGTTT
>JAUVDT010000099.1 GCA_030595185.1 Gammaproteobacteria bacterium | reverse complement strand
TAACGACAATAAAATGATCGCTATTTTTGCTCAAGCTGAAATCGAAGTGACAAGAGAACAAATTAGCGACTGGCTAAAGCAAGATGATGACCCGGAATACAAAGCGTGTACCGATGTTGTGTTCGCATCATTTTTAAATGGATTGATTAACGAAAAACGTGGTAAAAAAGACGGTCCACAGCCAGAACCCGAAACCCGTTTAACGAATAATATTATTTTCAGAAAATTAAAAATTGCATTAAATCTGAAAGATGACGATGTCATTAATATTATGGGGCTAGCTGATTTCGATATCAGCAAACATGAATTGAGTGCTTTTTTCCGTAAAGTAGGCCATAAGCATTATCGTGAATGCAAAGATCAAATTTTGCGACGATTTTTACAAGGTATGCAACTGAAATACCGTCTAAAAGAATAATAAATTAAAAGAAGACCTTAGAGAACAATATATAGTCGCTGCTTGCTTGCGCTATATATTGAATATCTAAGTATTTAGCGTAAAATTCGCGCCATTACACTTCGTTGCAATATATCTGGATAGTGGTATTCAGTTTGGGGTTGTCTGAATGAAAATTCTTATTCTTGGAGCAGGACAAGTTGGGTCGTCTGTCGCTGCTAATTTGGCACGAGAAGCCAATGATATAACGCTAGTGGATAAGAATCCTGACTGGTTACACGATTTACGTGACCGTATGGATATTCAAACCGTTGTTGGAGATGCCTCGCACCCGAACGTTTTAGAAAAAGCCGGTATTGAAGATACCGATATGTTGATCGCCGTCACAAATAGTGATGAAACCAATATGGTTGCCTGCCAGATCGCGTACTCTCTTTATAATACACCAACAAAAATTGCTCGTATCCGCGCATTAGATTACATCATTCACCCTGAGTTATTTCAGCGAGAAGCATTTCCTATTGATGTCATCATCAGTCCTGAGCAAATCATGACGGACTATATTCACCACTTAATTGAATACCCGGGTGCGTTACAGGTGTTAGATTTTGCCGGTGGTAAAGTACAGCTAGTGGGCGTAAAAGCATACAGCGATGGATTATTAGTTGGACATGAATTACAAACCTTGCGCGCACACATGCCGGGTATCGATACACGTGTGGCGGCTATTTATCGCCGTGGCCAAGCGATTGAGCCGACGCGCGATACCATTATCGAAGTAGATGATGAAGTGTTTTTTGTTGCAGCCAGAGAAAATATTCGTGCAGTAATGAGTGAAATAAGGCGGGTCGATAAACCGTTTAAACGCATCATGATTATTGGTGGCGGGCACATTGGTAAACGCCTTGCATCAACCTTAGAAAAAAATCATCAGGTCAAAATCATTGAATCTAATCCGCAACGGGCTAAATACCTTTCGCATACCTTAGATAAATCCGTTGTATTGCTCGGTAGTGCAACTGATGAAGAATTATTATTAGAAGAAAATATTGAAAGCATGGATGCCGTTATTTCATGCACCAATAGTGATGAAGTCAATATTTTATCGACCATGCTGGCAAAACACATGGGTGCCGGTAAAGTCATGGCGTTAATTAATAAGCCGGGATATAACGAATTAATAGAACAGCAAGGTTTAATCGATGTTGCGATCTCGCCACAACAGGTAACGATTGGTGAGTTATTAACGCATGTTCGCCGTGGTGATGTGGTTGCCGTGCATTCATTACGCAAAGGTGCCGCTGAAGCCATTGAAGCGGTGGCACATGGTGATGAATCAACGTCGCAGGTAGTTGGCAAACGAGTTGATCAAATAGATTTACCCCATGGCGCAAACATAGGTGCAATAGTAAGAGGTGATGATGTATTAATTGCGCATCATGACACTGTCATTCAATCGGAAGATCATGTGGTTCTTTTTGTAACCGAAAAATCAAAAATTCATGAAGTGGAACGTTTGTTCCAGGTCAGTGCATTTTTTATCTAAATAAGAAATAGGCAGAAACCCGTTGCATATTAAAATGATTCAACAAATTATTGGCTTATTGCTGGTGCTTTTCAGTACCAGTATGTTGCCACCTTTGTTGATGGATTTATTTTACGCCGAAAAAGTTTTAGATTCGTTTTTGTTAAGTTACGTCATCTTGTTAGGTACGGGTTTAGTATTTTGGTTACCGGTTAGAAAAATTAAAAATGAACTAAAAATTCGTGATGGTTTTATCGTCGTTGTCATGTTTTGGACAGTATTAGGGCTTTCAGGGTCATTACCCTTTTTATTTTTTGAGCCGCTTAATATAAGTGTAACGGATGCTATTTTCGAATCGGTTTCAGCTTTAACAACGACTGGTGCCACGGTTATTACCCAGCTTGATGGTTTGCCTCATGCCTTATTGTTTTATCGCCAGCAATTACAGTGGATGGGGGGTATGGGTATCATTGTACTGGCTGTGGCTATTTTACCGATGTTGGGTATTGGTGGTATGCAGTTGTACAGAGCAGAAACACCAGGCCCCGTAAAAGACAGCAAACTAACTCCTCGTATTACCGAAACAGCAAAAGCGCTTTGGTATATATATCTATGGTTAACCATAGCTTGTGCTTTGTCGTATTGGTTGGCAGGTATGAACTGGTTTGATGCGATTGGTCATAGTTTTAGTACAGTTGCCATCGGCGGGTTCTCAACACACGATGCAAGTATCGGGTATTTTAATAGCTCTGCAATAGAAGGTGTTGCAGTGGTGTTTATGTTCCTGGGTGGGGTGAATTTTGCATTGCATTTTATTGCTTTTCAACGCAAAAGTATCATGCCGTTTTTTGCAGATGCCGAGTTTAAAACCTACACATTAGTTTTATCAATTGCGGTTTTAGTATCTGTTTTATTTTTATATTACAGTCAAACCGTTGGCGATTTTTCAGAAGCTTTTCGACAAGGTGTTTTTCAAGCTGTTTCAATAGGTACGACCACAGGCTATACGACGACCAATTTTTTCTTGTGGCCTGTGTTTTTACCAGTGTTTCTTTTGTTTATCAGTTTTATTGGTGGTTGTTCCGGTTCAACGGGTGGTGGAATGAAAGTAATACGCGTTCTATTACTCTTTAAACAGGGCGTGCGAGAGCTGGTTAAATTGGTTCATCCCAATGCGCAGGTTGTGGTTAAGGTAGGAAAACAACCTATGTCAGATCGTGTCATTGATGCAGTGTGGGGTTTCTTTGCTGCTTATGTCGCGTTGTTTGTATTTATGATGCTGTTGTTGATGATGGTTGGTAATGATCAGGTAACCTCTTTTTCTGCCGTGGCAGCAACTATGAATAACCTGGGACCTGGTTTGGGTGAGGTCGGGCAGAATTATGCATCTCTCAACGACTTTTCAAAATGGGTATTATGCTTTGCAATGTTATTGGGGCGGCTTGAAGTCTTTACGTTGTTGGTATTGTTTACTCCGGTTTTTTGGCGTCGTTGATGGCACAGCACGATTCAGAAAGACAACAAAAATGGAATCAACGTTATAAGGAAAAATTAGTTTGTGAACAGCTGCCTGCAGCTGTTCTAGAATTTAATAAATCTTTATTGGCGACTAAAGGTGAGGCACTTGATCTTGCTTGTGGTCTTGGTGGTAATGCTATTTTTTTAGCTGAAAAAGGCTATCAGGTAACGGCGTTAGATTATTCTGACGTGGCGTTGGAAAAGCTAGCTATTTTTGCAAATCAAAAGAACCTTTCTATCACAACGAGTTTGCTTGATCTTGAAACTCAGTCTATAAGTTCAGATAAGTTTGATGTTGTTGTGGTGAGTTATTATTTACAGCGTGACTTATTCCCTGAATTATTTCGCATACTAAAACAAGGTGGTTTATTGTTTTATCAAACTTTTTCTGTGGCGACAGATACTGACTCTGGTCCCAGTAATACCTCTTTTAGACTTGAGAAAGGTGAACTGTTGTCTTTATGTAAAAATCATTCACTACTCTTTTATAGAGAAGATCAGGGGCGCTGCACCGGTGAAGACTGCTTTAATAATGATGCGATGATTGTAGTAAGGAAGTCTTGATATTATGGTATCTAAAAAAAAGTGACTAATAACAGCCTTGAATATATACCTGTATTTAGACTGTTTTTTTTAAATCATAAATCATAAATACTGGTTTGCCTGGTTTGCCTGGTTTGCCTGGTTTGGTGTTTTGATTTTGTGGTTGTTAATGTTTGCACCGGTATCTTTCAGAAATAAGGTCGCTAAACTTATTGTTTTGATAACCGTTAAAGCAAACTCAAGAAGCACAAGAATTGTGAAAACAAATATTTTGATGTGTTTTCCAGAGAAAAGTGAAACGGAAGTAAAAGAAATGATGGCTCGCTTTTTTTACTATAAGGCAAGAGTGCTTTTAGACTATTCATTTTTATGGTTTGCTAGTGCAAAAAAACTGAAAGCCATATATAAAGTAGTTGATGATGATGAATTAAAATCGCTTAAAGCATCGGGTCAAAACATCATCTTTCTTACTGGTCATATGCTGGCATTGGGTCATGGTGCACAAGCCCTTTCGTTCGATAATCGTATCCTTGGTCTGGTGAAAGCAGTAAAAAATCCGGTAGTTAATTGGCTGGTTGTAAGAGGGCGTACCCGTTTTAATACACGGCTTTACGAACGAGAGTTTGGTATAAAGGGTATTATTGGTAGTGTTAAATCGGGCGAGCAGTTTTTTTATCTCCCCGACGAATATTTATCTAATTCCCGTTCAGAATTATTGCCATTTTTTAATGCGCAAAAGACAATAATTACAGCGCTGGGTCGGCTGGCGAAAATATGTAACGCTAAAATTGTTCCCTGTGTTTCAATTTTTAATGATCAAAAGGGGCAATACGAAGTACGCTTTTTACCTTCTTTGAGTGATTATCCAAGTGGTGATAAAATCGAAGATGCTTTAAAAATGAATCAAATATTAGAACAATTAATATTAATGGCGCCTGAGCAATACTTGTGGACCTTTCGTTTTTTCAAAAACAGGCCGCCTGGCGAATCTTCAGTCTATTGATAAGGAGTGCGTGTGAATAAAATTCTTAATATGGTTCCGTATGTGGGGGCTTTGATTGTAGCAGTCAGTATGATTGCTGGTTTTACCTATATGTATTTAGGGAATGATCACTTAACTAAAGTCTTCCTCGGTATGGTGCCGGTTGGATTTCTTGTTTTGTTTGTTGGTGTTGTTACCAATATGCTGAAAGACGATTAGTTAGTTTTCGCTTTGATATTAAAGCGTTGAGTTATAACTGTCTTTCCCTTTATTTTTATTTTAAATATCCATTCACCTGTTTGTATCTCATCCTTGTTCTCTAGCAGGTAACCGCTCGTTGCAGTTACCTTGCCATCAATAACCAGGAATTTTTGAGTATGTTGGTATTGTTCTGAATAGGTTCCATCGGCTTGTTTTATTTTTGGGTGAGTTACCTCTGTTGTAAATTCAGCAATCGAGTCTTTAATATTGCTAACGTTATATTCAAAACCAAAAAATAAAGGATATTGAGCCGGTATTGTTCGTGTATTACTTAGGTGTACAGGTGATGATGATTTTCCTTTGATAACTTTTTTAGAAATAGGATTAATCCAGCTTTTTCCGTTATCGGGTGTGTGTGCATAAATGCCGTAACTAATAACAGTAATATCTTTGTTTTTGGTGTTCGCTTCATTAGCGGTAATGATATTGCTAAGGGAAGTTAAAAGTAAAAAAAGAGCTACAGACATTATTTTATTAGTTATCATTTAGTCGCCATTTAAAGTTAAGATTTTTTTTTGGTAACCACCTGTTCATCATCAAACGCGGGCATGCCTTCTGCCATAATGGGTTTGAGTGTGGTTAATAATGTTTTGAACAGTGTTTTGTTTTCCTGTTCTTCTTTATGCAGTAATTGTTTCATATGTTCACGCTGCGTTGGCATGCTGAAGCAAGCCGGGCAGCTATCTGCAATAACGGGGATATTGTGTTCAATAACAAAGTCTCTGCTTTGTCTTTCCCGCATATACACTAAAGGCCTGATGACTCTTAGGTCACCATCATCAATAGTATAGTGGGCTTTCATGGTTTTTACTTTTCCCAGATGAAAAGCTGACATTAGAAAGCTTTCAGCTAAATCATCAAGGTGTTGTCCGAGAGCTAATACATTGTAATTATGTTTTCTCGCCGTGCTGTACATGATGCCGCGTTTGATACGTGAGCAAAAAGAACAATAAGACGGTTTACCCATATGTTCTTTTGCCATTTCCATAATGGGCTCGCGCATATAATGGTATTCGAGACCCAGTGATTCAACGTAAGGAATCATTGATGATGGATCGAAGTCGCCTGCTTGAGGGTCGACTGTGATGACACCTAATTCAAAGTTGATAGGGGCATGTTTTTGAAAATGCAATAGTACATGCATGAGTGTCAGAGAGTCTTTGCCGCCAGAGAGACCTAACAAAATTCGATCACCATCACGTATCATCTTGAAATGACTAATGGCTTGACCGACCTGGCGTAAAATTGATTTTGGTGGTGTGGTATATGAATTCATGGGCACTAAGATACTGTTAATGCATGTTTTTGCAAGTATTAAACAAAGTGTTTAGCTGGAAATGTGTATAGAAAACCTGAGGTGGAGGTAAAAAGAAATCCCAGCCTATCCTTGGCTGAGATTTTTGGCTTCTCTGACAGGAGGTATGTCAGTTAAATGAAGAAATTGGGGTATCTCCATAGCTTCCTTGCCATAAGGCCAATACATAATATATGAATCAAGGTAAGCGCTACTGTCGGTTAAGTCTTAAATTTAACGGTGTGAGTTCTTAGATTGGTGTAGGAGAATTCTGAAAAAAGGACACTTTTAGGACATTAAGTTGGATTTAATCTAAAAGATGGCTGCAAGTAGTACAGAGCGGCCACAAACATCAAAAGATAAAACCCACCTATTGTGGCCTAATGAATCTGTACACCTAAATGGGATAAACTAACCCATGAAATAAAAGGTGTTTGCATGACTAAAGATAAAAAGAGTTACTCAGTAGAATTTAAGAATGAAACAGCCAGTCTCGTTGTTGATAAAGGTTA
>JAUVDT010000140.1 GCA_030595185.1 Gammaproteobacteria bacterium | reverse complement strand
TAGAAACGGATGTGCGTAGAAGCGTTTAAGCTGTTACGTGCGCCTTTCCAAGTATCAACATGGTACTTGGTGAAAGGCAGGTTAGTGATTTCGAAGAAACGCGGCCAACCGATACGCTCAACCCATTCACCAACACGCTCCCAATCGCGAGCATCAGTTTTGTATGCATTAAGAATATTCTTAACAACAGCTGTCGCTTCAGGCCAGCGAGGTGGGTTGTTAGGGATACCAGCAGCAACTAATTTTTGGAACGTAGGCTTGCCACGTGCATTTGAGTGATTACCACCAACCCAAACTGCCAATTTAGAATGCTCTGCATCATTGATCTGCATAGGAGGACAAGGAGGGAAACATGCACCACAACAGATACATTTCTTCTCATCAACTTCTAATGAAGGTTTGCCGTTAACCATTGCAGGACGAATCGCAGCAACCGGGCAACGTGCAACAACTGAAGGACGCTCACATACGTTAGCAACTAGATCATGGTTGATTCTAGGTGGCTTAGTGTGCTGTACGTTGATTGCGATGTCACCTTGACCACCACAGTTAATTTGACAACATGAAGTTGTTAAGTGAACACGATTAGGCATGTTCCACTCTTTAAACTCTGTAATCAACTCATCCATCATTGCTTTAACAACACCAGATGCATCAGTACCAGGGATATCGCAATGCAACCAACCCTGTGTGTGTGACATCATCGCAACAGAGTTACGTGTTCCACCAACAATGAAACCAGCGTCAGTAAGCGCATCAATTAATGGCTGTACTTTTGCTTCTTCAGTTACAAAATATTCGATGTTTGAACGGATAGTAAAGTGAACATAACCGTCTGCTTGCTCGTCACCGATATCACAAAGCTTACGCAAAGTGAATATATCTAATATACGCTGAGTACCAGCGCGAACAGTCCAAACTTTTTCACCACTTTTAGCAACGTGTAATAAAACACCTGGCTGTGGATCTTCGTGGTAAGCCCACATACCAAAGTTTCTACGCAACATTGGGTGCATGTATTGAAAACCGTCAGGACAACCGGTTTCAATAGGTGGTCTCATATCTTCTAAAGCCATCGTATCTTCCTCAATCTATGAATAAAGCGGGGAGTTAGCTCACCCGCTTTAGATACAAAATAATAAATCAGTTAAACTGCTGCGCGTTCTGCTTTCTTCTCGAACCATTCAACAGCCGCTTCATCCCAACCATCCATACGTACGTATGAACTTTGACGAGGAGAACTAACCATGTTTGGATTAACATCGATGCCGATGCCTTCAAGGAAGTTAACAAGACCGATACGCTCTATCATTTCACCAGTACGCTCGTGCTCTAGACCATTTTCTGCCCAGAAATCAACAATCTCTTCAGCCATCTCAACGATAGTTTCGAAATCTTCTTCAGTACGTAGCTTCATGAAAGGAACAACAACTGTACCCATCAAGTCACCAATCTTAAGTGTACGCTTACCACCGATTAGGATTGTTACACCCTTATCATCACCAACACCAAGTGCTTTTGGTAAAACGTTTAAGCAATGCATACAACGAACACAGTTACGATTATCAACATCGATTGTGTCATCATCATTTAATGTAAGTGCTTGAGTTGGGCAACGAGTAATAACGTTATCAATGATGTATTGACGACCTTTCTTCTCTAATGCAACTTTAAACTCAGCCTGGTCAACACGCATATCATCACGCCATGTACCGATCACTGCGAAATCCGCACGCTCGATAGCGTTCTGACAGTCATTAGGACAACCAGAGAATTTGAATTTGAATTTGTATGGCAATGCTGGACGATGAACATCATCAGTAAAGCTGTTTACCAGGTGACGGTGTGCAGCTTGCTCGTTGAAGCAAGACATTTCACAACGTGCAGAACCGATACAAGACATAGCAGTACGTACACATGGACCTGCACCACCTAAGTCAAAACCGTATTCGTTGATTTCGTCGAAGAAATGCTGGATACGTGAAGTATCAGTACCGATGAACATGATGTTACCAGTCTGACCGTGGAAAGTAACAAGACCAGAACCGTGCTTCTCCCAAGAATCACCCAACTGACGTAAAGACTCAGTTGTGTAGAAGTTAGATGCAGGTGGCTGTACACGTACAGTGTGGAATTCTCTAGACTCTGGGAACGCGTCACCAACTTCTGAGAAACGAGGAATGATACCACCGCCGTAACCGAATACAGATACAGTGCCGCCCTTCCAGTAACCTTTACGAGTTTCGTAAGAGTGCTCTAACTGACCTAATAGGCTGTTAGCTACATCTTTAATGCGTTCGTCTGTGTGATCATCACGTAGACGTTTAAAACCCGAAATGAAAGAAGGCCAAGGACCATTCTCTAGTTCGTCGAGCATCGGGGTTACATGGTGCTTAGTAGCCATGGGGCGATCTCCTTAATATTTGATCGACAATTCGGTTAATACCGAACCGTTTAATAAAAATTCTTAAAATTTGACGCATCACTTATTACATGACGCGCCGCCAAATCTTTGAGTGCGGGTATTTTAGAGCCGACAAGTCAACCCGAACACCCTACCTATGGGGTGTTCACATATACCCCCACTATCCCATTAGGGATAGATACCTACAGATTCCTTTCAACATTCACTAGCTTCATTACTGTCTTCATTCCTAAGATATTGACATTATTATTTTAAAATCAATAACTTAGAAAAGAAAAATCTTTTCACAAAGCCACTCAGTCCTAGAGGGGGCGTATAATATACCAGTTTTAGCACTCAAAAAAAATATTATAAGCCTATTAAAATAGTCGGCCTTTCAGAAACTGCAAGCTTATAGACCAAGGTTTTTACATAAGCGTTTGTTAATTCTGGTATATTTGATCATTATCGATTTGTCCTCATCAGGTCATTACATGTCAGAAATACTCCCAAAGACAAAATCCACTAACCAAAACTGCCAAAACTTACTTTTTTCTCTGTTATTAAGTTTGGTGATATTACTGATATCTACGGTTTGGATTAATGCAACAAGCAACCCACCTGATACGGCATACATTATTAATGGGCTCTCATGGTTTTCAGTCTTTATCATTGGCGCCCGCTTGCTATGGCTAGTGAAATTCCACAAAGCAGACCCTTATATTAATAAAGACTATAAAACACACCCCACTCCCGGCATCGAGCCCATCGACACCAGTGAACCACAACTGCAAACCCGCTCATTAGAAATACTGTATGACGTTGCCACCAATATTAATGCTGCCAGCAGCGTCAAAGACTTGCTTAGTCGATTCGTACACATATTAAAAGACATTGTTAATGCAGACGCCGCAGCCGTACGACTATTAAATGACGACGGCACCATGCATTTAATTGCCAGCATCGGCATGTCACCAGAAGCGGTTGAACTTGAACGCAGCATGCCAGCCGATTGCAGCATTTGCGGCAGCGCCATTTCTGGCGGTCAAATACGCATTGTTAACAGCACTGCGCCTTGCCAAAAAACAATTGGTCATAATTTATTAGAAAACAGTAATGCAGGCCACATCGCCGTACCGCTTCGATTCCAGGATAAAGTACTGGGCGTTTTTAATTTATTTGTTAATTCATCCGATCA
>JAUVDT010000056.1 GCA_030595185.1 Gammaproteobacteria bacterium | reverse complement strand
GCTTGTAAAGATGCTTTTTTGGGATGAATTGATCGGGCGATACCATAAAGTGTATCGCCACTTTTGACAATCCAATAGTCTCCACGCAATTCTGCAACTACATTGAAACTATTAAATATAAGAAAAAAACTAAAAACTCTCCGAACAATCTTTTTCACTGATGCCAACTCCTTTTTACATCTATTTATTTCTATTTATTTAAACATTTAGAACAATATAGAAAACGTCGTTAATGTCATATCATTATCTAAATTGGTAATATCCAACTCAAGAGCAAATCGAGTACCAATCGAATAACCCATACCGATACCGTATGACGTTACACTCGTCACGTCACTAGTGATGGTTGCTCCTTGCGTTAAAACCATTTCATGCCTGACTCTACCCACTTTAAATTTAAAATAAGGCTGGCCTTCACCCAATAAAGAAATATAGAAGCCTGAAATATTAGCTTCCCAGTCATCACCTGTTGATAAAACCGTACCGGTATCAGATGACACATTGACATATTCAAGTATGGCTTTTTGATTTCGAGCACTTAATGAAAAACCCGTCGCTTCAACAGAACCATATTCCGCTCCACCATCAATATTTCCAGCTATAATTCCAATATTATAAGTTTCTTCATAAGCAGCACTGTTAGCAGCCTGAAGAGAACCTGAAAACACCATGCCTAAGCCAGTTATTGCAATAAAACGAGCCAAATCTTTCATATTTAATCCTAATTTTTATTTTGCCATCATAAATAACAAGTATTGACTCAAATAACAAGTCTAAGTCACTGTTTTTAATGAGTGATTATTATTCTAAAGCGTGGTTTCAGCCTGTTTATCTGCATGGTATGACGAGCGCACCATCGGTCCGCTAGCAACATTCTTAAAACCCATTGCCAGCCCAATATCTCTCAACTCATCAAATTCATCAGGTGTCACGTAACGACTAACAGGCAAATGATCTAAACTTGGTTGTAGATATTGCCCTAAGGTAAGCATATCGCAGCCGTGATCTATTAAATCTTGCATGACCACTTTCACTTCATCAATTTCTTCACCCAGGCCTAGCATTAAGCCTGATTTCGTTGGGACATTCGGGTGCATCGCTTTAAATGACTTAATGAGATCTAAAGACCATTGGTAATCGGAACCAGGGCGTGCTTTTTTATATAAACGCGGCACCGTTTCTAAATTGTGATTGAATACATCTGGTGGCGCTGTTGTCATTAACTCTAACGCAACATCCATACGACCACGAAAGTCTGGCACAAGTATTTCTATTTGAATTGATGGAATGGCTTTTCTTGTTTCTATAATGCAATTTACAAAGTGCCCTGCACCACCATCGCGTAAATCATCTCGATCTACCGATGTGATAACAACATATTTCAAGCCCATGTCTTTTATTGTATTGGCCATATTTAATGGTTCATCTAAATCCAGTGGATTTGGACGACCATGACCCACATCACAAAACGGGCAACGACGTGTACAGATGTCACCCATAATCATAAAGGTTGCCGTACCACCACTGAAACATTCACCTAAATTTGGGCAGTTCGCTTCTTCGCACACCGTATGTAAATTGTGTTCGCGTAAAACATTTTTTAACTTTTTAACTTCTGGTCGGGCCGGTGATTTAGCACGTATCCACGAAGGTTTTCTCAAGGGTGTTTCAGTTCGTTCCACTTTAATGGGAATACGATCCAATTTATCTGCACCACGGTACTTAACACCGACTTCTTTACGTGGTCTTTTTTCTTCACTCATTCTCATTTACCAAATACTGTACTAAACACATAAATTCAAAAACCACTTACCTGATGAATATTTCCAATAGAAAATTGTTCGCAAATTTTTTGCAGTAATTTTTGTTCAACATCAGAGAAAGAACTATCTACTCCAAGTTCTTTCAATTGAGTTACTTCAAGCCCTTCGTAACCACATGGATTAATTTGCTTGAATGGCGCCATATCCATATCCACATTTAAACTTAAACCATGGTAACTGCAACCACGTTTAACCCTTAAACCCAGCGCCGATACTTTTGCTTTATCAACATACACGCCGGGAGCATCTTTTCGCGCCGCAGCCGTAATGCCTTCATCTTTTAATAAACTGATAACGGCTTCTTCCAAAGCAGTAACCATTTGACGAACACCAAATTTTTTACGTTTGAGGTCAATAAGACAATAAACAATCAACTGCCCCGGGCCGTGGTATGTTACCTGACCACCGCGATCTATTTCTACCACAGGAATAGTGTTTTTATTAAGTATGTGCTCAGGTTTGCCATTCATACCCTGAGTAAAGACAGGCTCATGCTGTAATAACCAGATTTCATCTTCCGTATCGGCATTACGTTGCGCGGTAAACTCTTGCATTTTACGCCAGACAGGTTCGTAGTCCTGACAGCCAAGCTGGCGAACCAGCACCGAACTCAAAGCGCCATCACCACATGCTCACAAGCAGTAAGGTCTATATAAATCGCATCAATCTGCTTTTTACTGGTCGCAGTGATCGTTACCGTAATACTGGTGTATTTACCTTTTTTGCTGGCATTTTTCTTGATAGCGTCATCAGCAAGGTCATTTACATGGCAGTTAACAATTTCCTGCACTGCAATTTCGAATGTTTCGCCAGAGTGGCCAAAAGCCTTAATCGCAAATTGGCAGGGGAACTCTAATAATGTTTCTTCTTCAGCCATTTAGGCGCGACCTTCTCTTAACTGTTGTTTATATTGCTGATAGATATCAATCATACGCTGCCAAACTGGGCCTGCAACGCCATCGCCAACAGCTTTACCATCGAGTTTTAACACCGGTAGTATTTCTCGAGTCGAACTGGTTATCCAAATTTCACTGGCCGTACGTAATTCAGCTTCAGTGATATCTCTTTGTTGACAAGCTATATCATGGGTATTGGCCAACTCTAATACAAGGTCTCTTGTAATACCCGGCAAGAGTAACGGACTAGTGGGAGCAGTAACAACAACGCCATCGATAACCACAAAAACATTGCTAGCTGAGCCTTCTGTCGCCAGACCATCACGAATTAATATTGCTTCACCAGCACCTTTATCCGTGGCCTGTTGGCGCAATAGTGTATTTGCCAACAAAGCCGTGCTTTTAATATTACAAGCATGCCAGCGAATATCATCCAGAGTGACTGCCTCTATGCCTTTTTCAGATTCAGCACGTGGTACGGCAGGTAAAACATTGCTCATTGCAAATACGGTCTGATGAACATGATCAGGAAAGTTATGATCACGTTTGGGGGCAACGCCTCGTGTTATCTGCACATACAAATATTGATCATCACCTACATTTTTTTTAATTAATGAATTAAACATGGTTTCCCATGCTTGATTGGTGAGAGGGTTTTTTAAACGAATACCATCAAGTGAGTTCTGTAATCTTTGTAGATGTTCTTCCAGCCGAAGCAGATGCCCACCATAGGCTGGAATCACTTCATAGACACCATCACCAAACAAAAAGCCACGGTCTAAAACCGACACATAAGCTTCTTCAATGGCTTTATATTCACCATTTAAATAAACAACTTGAGCGTCAGTATTCATTGAAAGTGTATGTGTTATTCAAACATCAATATAAATTTGTCTTTTGCTCGTTGCAACAAACCACCTTTAGCAACAGAGCCAAGCGCAACCAATGGCATACTGATAAGTTCATCACCATTTAATTTAACAAGCACTGTTCCTAATTCATGGCCTTTTTTAACAGGCGCAATAATTGTCTTATCAATTTCTATCGATGCTTCTAATTTTTTATATTGTCCACGGGGAATCGTTACCGTTAAATCTTGCATTAAACCCAAGGCTAAATTTTCTTTTTCACCTTCCCACACGCGCACATCTTTTAAGCCTTCACCTGCAACATATAATGCATGACTTTCATAAAAACGAAAACCATAATTCAATAATTTTTGACTCTGATCAGTACGCGCTTTATTACTCCGCGTTCCTAATACAACAGAAATCAAACGCATATCACCACGCTTAGCGGATGCAACCAGACAGTAACCTGCAGAATCGGTATGACCTGTTTTTATTCCATCGATGCTTTTATCACGCCACAATAATTTATTACGATTGTATTGTTTAATGCCGTTATAGGTCATCGACTTTTCAGAATACAATTTATAATGCTCAGGGAACTCCAGAATTAATGCTTTAGCTAAAATAGCAATATCACGTGCAGTTGTTTTGTGTCGGCGATGAGGCCAGCCAGTACTGTTTACATAATTAGTACTGTTCATGCCTAATGATTTAGCATACTGATTCATGTAGTCTGCAAAAACCGTTTCACTACCTGCAATATATTCTGCTAAAGCAACACTGGCATCATTGCCCGATTGAATTATCAAACCGTTCAACAATTCTTTCACAGGAACTTTCGAACCCACTTCTATGAACATTTTAGAGCCTTCCATACGCCAGGCTTTTTCACTGATAGGAACTAATTCATCCATAGTCAAACGACCGGCTTCTAACTCTTTATATACAACATAAGCCGTCATCATCTTTGTGATACTTGCAGGTTCAATAGAATGATCTATTTTTTTCTGTGCTAAAACAGTGTCACTATTTATATCAATTAATAAAAAGCTTTTAGAAGCTAACTTTGGTGGCGCAGGTACTGGAACAGCTGCACTCACTGATATAGCAGAAAACAATAAAGCTAATAACAACATACTTTTTTTCAGGATCATAAAAATCTCTTACCTGTATCAGGAAAACTCATGGGAAATGTTTAAAATAAAATATTTAATCGACAATAATTTTCGCCGTTTTTTGACCATTTTTAGTCAATCGAGCCAATACGCCATAGGCTATATTTCTTGTAGGCATTGGCCCTATACGAACCTTATACAATGTTTTTTGTCTATTGACGACACGGTGAACCCGGACCGTTCGGAAGTCATTATTGCGTAATTTACTCGCAAGGTTCTCAGCATTATCAATGGCACCGAAGGCGCCTAATTGTACATAAATGTAACCATCACCGCCTGACGTTTTTGGTAAAACGGCCTTATTAGCATTTAGCGGCATATGTCCGGTGGTTACAGAATGCACTTCAACCCGCCCGGTTCCCGTATCACTGATACCTAACTTTTTAGCTGCGGCATATGATAAATCTATAATACGGCCTTCATGAAAAGGCCCGCGGTCATTCACTCTGACAATAATTTTTTTATTATTAGCAAGATTAGTCACTTGTACATAACAAGGTATTGGTAAGGTTTTATGAGCAGCTGTCATTTTGTACATGTCATACGCTTCACCGCTGGATGTGCGTCTGCCATGAAATTTAGTACCGTACCAGGAAGCAATGCCTTTTTCCTGATAGCCTGCTGCAGAATTTAATACGTAGTAGCGCTTACCTCTTTCTTCGTACGAAGAAGGGTTTCCATAACGACTTTTAGGTTCATTTTTAGGAATGGCATCGGCAGAATTTGACGATACACCCGATGCATCATGTGGCGCATAATCACCACGATTACTACTACAAGCAGATAACCCTGCGACTAGAACAAGCAAAAATATTTTACGAATTAACATGAATTACTTTGGCATCCGTTTTTTAATTTCTTCACTTAACTGAAAGACTGCCATCGAATATTTTGGACTGTGATTGTAGCGACTAATAACATAAAAATTATGTAAGCCTATCCAATATTCTGTGCCTTTATTACCTTTCAGTTTCACCAATACAGCCTGATCATTCTTCGCTTTTAGATTTGTCTGAAAAATTAAACCTTGTTGACGAAAACTTTCTATTGAACGATGAGGTTTCATCATTCGGCCTTCTTTCTTATGCACGCTACCATTACCATCGGCTCTTACGATAACCGCTTCATCTTTGCGCCAGCCATGTCGTTTAAAGTAGTTTGCAACACTACCGATCGCATCCGTGGTCTGCCATAAGTTACGCTGCCCATCATTATCAAAATCAACCGCGTATCGATGATAACTGCTCGCAATAAACTGCCCCATGCCCATCGCACCAGCATAAGAACCTAAGGTATTTTTAACATCTAAATTTTCTTTTCTAGCCAGTAATAAAAACTGCTCTAATTCTTTTTTGAAAAAAGTAGCTCGTGGTGGATAGTCAAAACCCAGTGTTGCTAACGCATCCAATACTGGATAACTACCACTTCGTCGGCCGTAATACGTTTCTACACCAATAATGGCAACAATAATTTCTACCGGTACACCGTATTTTTTCTTAGCCCGTTCCAATATTGCTCGATTTTTCTTCCAAAACTCAACGCCTTTGATAATACGTTTATCGGTTAAGAAAATGGGTCGGTATTTATTCCATGCTTTACCTTCCGCAGGTCTTGTCATCGCATCGATGATTGACTGCCGTTTAGTCGCATTTGAAAACCAGGCTTTTAAATCACTTTCTTTAAAATGGTGTTTTTTTACCATCTCTTTAACAAAGGACTTTATAACAGGCCTTTCCCAATATGATGAAGTTTCTGCACTGACTATTCCTGTTGTCACCATGCAAAGTGTAATAAAAGCAATATTTTTAATTAGTTTCATTTTTCCAGTTAACATCTCTTAATTAATGTTTTTAAATGTTTTAGCAGTCAATCCTGACTTACTTAAACAATGCTATTTTCTCAAAAGTCTTCGATGTGAATTAATCGACATCAGCATACCGAAACCCGCCATTAAGGTCACCATTGAAGTACCTCCATAACTGACCAACGGTAAAGGCACTCCTACAACAGGTAACAAGCCTGAAACCATTCCTACATTGACGAATAAATATACCAGAAATGTCAGACTTAAACTGCCAGCTAATAAGCGGCCAAAACTATCTTGCGCACTTGCTGCAATCACCAAACCTCTGATAACAATAAAGAAGTAAATGGATAAGAGCAAAATAACGCCCATAAAACCAAATTCTTCTGAAAAAACGGCAAATATAAAGTCAGTGGAGCGTTCAGGCAAAAAGTCTAAATGTGACTGAGTACCATTCAACCAGCCTTTACCATACAAGCCTCCGGAGCCAATCGCTATTTTAGATTGAATGATATGGTAACCGGCTCCTAACGGGTCACTTTCCGGGTTTATAAACGTTAACACACGCTGTTTTTGGTAGGCATGCATAAAATGCCAAACTAATGGTGTTAACGCGCCCATTAAAACAGCAAAGCCCGCGATGAGTTTCCATTTTAAACCCGCAAAGTAAATAACAAAACAGCCAGCCGCAGCAATTAACAGTGACGTACCTAAGTCAGGCTGTTTTGCAATTAACATAGTGGGAATAATGACAAGAATTATTGCGACAATAATATGTTTAAAACTGGGGGGTAAGGCTTTGTCCGCAAAGTACCAGGCTACCATCATAGGGGCGGCTAGTTTCATCATTTCCGATGGTTGAAATCGTACAAAACCAAAATCAAGCCAACGCTGCGCACCTTTTCCTACATCACCAAGAATCAGGACTAAAGCCAGTAAGATGATACCTAACAGAAAAATCCACGGCGCCCACAATTTAAAGTTTTGTGGTGGAATTTGTGCCATTAGTATCATGACACCAAAAGCCAACGCTAATCGAGTTGACTGGCGAATAATTAAATCGATATTTTGATTGCCCGCACTATACAAAATACCTAAGCCGCACGTCGTTAACAACAATAACGCTAAGAGTAGAGGTGGGTCGATGTGCATAGATTGTAAAAATCTAAGCCCACCCGATTTTTGTGAGTCTAAGTTATCAGTGTACATTTTTACCGTAATTACTGTGTATATAATAATCGATTACTTTTTTAACAATGGGAGCTGCAACACGCCCCCCACTGCCACCATTTTCTACAATCACTGACACCGCTATTTTAGGCTTTTTGATCGGTGCAAATGCTGTAAACAAGGCATGATCACGTAATTTCTTCGCCAAATTTTCTTCATCGTATTCCGCATCTTGCGCTATACCAAAGACTTGTGCGGTTCCTGTTTTACCAGCCATTTTATAAGTTAAATCATATCCAATCGAACGTGCTGTTCCTGTCACACCATGAACAACCTCTTTCATACCATTAATAATCTGCTTCCATTGGCGTTTTGATTTAATGACCACTGGCTTTTGTTCAAGCGTTTTAACGGCTTGTGTTTCGCCAGACTGGTTGTCTCGTATCGCCCTCAATAAATGAGGCTGCTGACGCACCCCATGTAGTGACAATGTAGCTGTTGCAGATGCCATTTGTAATGGAGTCGCTAACATATAGCCTTGACCAATACCGGTGATGACTGTTTCACCCGGATACCAGATTGTCTTTTTAACCTTCTTTTTCCATTCTCTGGAAGGTAATAAGCCTGATCTTTCGCCCGTCGTATCAATCGACATTTTTTTACCAAATCCAAACCGGTCAAGAAAACCAAAAATTCTGTCGATACCCATTCGATATGCCAATTGATAAAAATACACATCACACGATTCTGCTAAGGCTTTTTTCATTGTGGTGTCCAGGTGACCTGTTTTTTTCCAATCACGATATCTTCGTTCTTCATTTGGCAGCATAAAATAACCTTCGCAAAAAACTTCTTCATGCTTGCCGACCAGACCTGAATCTAACCCACCTAAGCCAATAAAAGGTTTCATGATTGAGCCAGGGGGATATTGACCCGATAATGCGCGGTTAAACTGAGGACGTTCACCAGATTGTTGTAAGGCTCTATACGCTTTCCTGGAAATGCCGTGAACAAATAGATTAGGGTCATAGACTGGCATACTAACCATCGCCAACACTTCACCAGTATCGGGCTCAATCACTACCAAAGCGCCACTGTGATCACCCATGGCTTCTTCTGCAATCGCTTGTAAGCGCGCATCGATACTTAAAATTAAGTCTTTACCCGGAACAGGCTTCGTTTCTTCTAAGACACGAAGCACTCGCCCCTGTACATTCACTTCTACTTTTTTAAAACCGACTTTACCGTGCAGTTCTTTTTCATAATATCGCTCAATACCCACTTTGCCTATTGGGCTAGAGCCACTGTATTGTGAGCTATCAACGTTTTGTAATTCTTTTTCATTAATTCGACTAACATAGCCCAGTACATGAACGGCACTACTCCCCAAAGGATAATAACGCGTTAGCTTAGTTTTAAAATCGACACCAGGAAAACGTTGCCTGTTAACAGCTAATACAGCCACTTCGTTTTCACTTAAATTAGTTCTAAGTGACACACCCCGGAATGGTTTATGTCTTTTTAAAGCTTTTTTGAATCGCTTAATATCCGTTTCACGGATTGAAATAATTTTACCCAATGCTTCCAAAGTTAAATCAATATCATCGACTTCTTCGGGAGTAATATCCAAACTAAACGTTGGACGATTTTCAGCAAGCACCATGCCCTGTCGGTCGTATATCAACCCTCTATTAGGAGGTGATGACATCAAACGCACGCGGTTGTTATCAGACAGGGTATCAAAATGGGCGTGTTCAATAATCTGCAGCTGAAACAGTCGAATCAGCAACATACTAATCAATACAATCGATACAAATGATGCCACTATGGCACGGACTTTGAACATCCGTACTTCCATGTACAAATCTTTTATCAGTGTGCGATACATCAGATGATTAACTGCCTTAACACTAACATCTAACTTTCATTCCCTGATTTGTAGCTTGGACGTTATTAGTCTTCAATTTTATTTAATTGGTTGTATCGATCGATACTTGTCACAATTTCTTCTTTGGCTTCATCCGCACCATGCCAACCATCTACTTTTACCCATTTACCAGGCTCAAGTGCTTTGTATTGTTCAAAGAAGTGAGAGATTTGAGCTAACAATTCTTGAGGTAAATCAGCAGGCTCTTTTACATCACGATAAAGAGGCGTTAACTTATCAGTAGGAACCGCTAATATTTTAGAATCTTCACCCGCTTCATCTGTCATCTTTAAAACAGCAACAGGACGACAAGCGATAACAGAACCACTAATAACAGGAACAGGCGTAATCACTAAAACATCCGCCGGGTCACCATCATCGGACAATGTATGAGGAACAAAACCATAGTTACATGGGTAAAACATTGCTGTACCCATAAAACGATCAACGATCAGTGCACGATAGTCCTTATCCACTTCATATTTAACGGGAGCACCATGAGCTGGAATCTCAATAACGACATTGATGACTTCCGGTACGTTTTCACCCAATGGAATATGTTCTAAATTCATTCACTTAACCTTTGATAACTTTAAAATTAGGCCAAATTATACCTGCTATCCCTATCCATCTGTATCTAAAGCAGAAGAAAATACTGCAAAATACACCCTGTTATTAACACAAAAGCGATTTAGGCCACTTTTTACCCAAGATTCAACCGCCATAACACGCAATTTTAGCGACATATCGACCTTAAATACGTAATTTGCCTAATTAATTGAGGTAACTTAGAATCCTGTCATACAAAAAAATAAAATAACAAGTTAATGGGGAAGATAAGATCATGAGGATCGTATTATTAGGGGCGCCCGGTTCAGGTAAAGGCACGCAAGCCGTAAAACTAGCAAAACATTTCAATATACCTCAAATTTCTACCGGCGATTTACTTCGAATAGCGGTTAAGGCCCAAACCCCACTGGGCCGACAGGCCAAAACCACCATGGATGCAGGCCAGTTAGTTCCCAATGATATTCTATTAGGCATGATCCGTGAAAGACTCAGCCGGCCTGATGCACTCAACGGTTTTATTCTCGATGGGTACCCTCGCAACTTAGAACAAGCCGATCAATTAGATAACCTGTTAAATGAAATTAAACAGCCCATTGAGCAAGTTGCACTCATTCAGGTTGATTTTG
The DNA here is from genome assembly GCA_030595185.1 of Gammaproteobacteria bacterium. Taxonomy (GTDB): domain Bacteria; phylum Pseudomonadota; class Gammaproteobacteria; order SZUA-229; family SZUA-229; genus JAUVDT01. The sequence goes on along the minus strand of JAUVDT010000056.1, from coordinate 4,655 downwards.
ATAGCCTGATGGAAAGACTGAGTGGCCGTCTGACGTGTGAAACATGCGGTAATGTTTTCAATATATACACCAAACCTCCGGTATTGGACGATCAATGTGATAACTGCGGATCAGAATTACACCACCGCAGCGATGACAATGAAGAAACCATCGCTAATCGATTAAGAGTTTTTGAAGCGCAAACAATGCCGCTCATTAATTACTATAAAGATCAAAATAAGCTTAAAACCATTGAAGGTCAGGGACAAATTAACATTATTTTTAAACATCTACTTGCGGAGCTCAAGGATGTTCGTACAATGTACGCCTCAATTAATTCAAGTACACCTTCAGGCGGGAGAAATATCATGAATGACGACAAATCGAACAACTACAACAACGCACCTAAAGTTGGCGATGCTCCTACTCAAACACCTGCTAGTACTACTAACAGCCCTGTCACTGAAACTGCTAATGATCCGGCTCCTGTAACAAGCACCCCAACACCTGCACCAGTTACAACGACAAGCCCTGATGTAGCTTCAGAAACAAGCAAACCTGAAACTACTGTAACAACAGCGCCAAAACCTGTCGTAGAAGATAAACCAGCGGTAAGCGCAGCACCTGCCGTAGTTCCTGTCGTTGCGGCTCCAGTAGTTACAGCTACTGAAAAGCCCGTTCAGGCAAGCAAACCTGCAAAGACAAAACCGATAGCTAAAAAACCTGCAGCCAAGAAGCCAACAACTGTTAAAGCAAAGCCTAAAGCAACTAAAAAAGCAGCCGCAAAACCTGTGAAGAAGAAAGCGGCAACTAAAGCTCTGCCTAAAAAGAAAACCATTAAGAAAAAGTCAGCGAAACCAGTTGATCCGATAAAGCTAATGAAAACACAGACTCAAGAGTCTCGTGAAATGCTGAAGACACTTAACGCTGAACTAAAACAAACAAGTAACAATGTAAACTTACTATCAAAAGCACTTTCTGATGGAAGCAAAGCATTACAAAAGTTCATGACGAAATGGGAAAAAGACGCGACAAAGAAGCTACCAAAAGCTTGACTTAACCGCTTATCCTAAATAAAAAAAGGCCGGAATTACCGGTCTTTTTTTTCTGAAAAATCCGTCATCCTCTTCAGATAATTCTGATAGTTACACTTGCATAGCTCCACCATACTCCTGTCACTTTTTCACAATACGCAGGACGGCATCATGTTTAAATCAATGATTATTACCAGTATTTTCATCTTCCAATTATCTACGACAGCCGTTGCAGACTCTAACATTGATGCTGGACAGTCTCATGCACTCTTTAGCCAGGCAATGGCTCACTTACTGGGTATCAAAGGTCAGGAAAAGTCATCTAAAATTGCTTTTAAGAAGTTTGAAACACTTGCTCAGCAAGGCTGGAAAACGGCCCAGCATATGCTTGGTAATATGTATTACAAAGGTGAAGGCACTGCACAGAACAAGGTGAAAGCCTATTTATGGTATTCATTAGCGGCTAAACAAGACTTTAGCATCGCACAAGATAAAGTGATTTACTTACGCCAACATCTGGCACAAAAGAAAATTGAAGAAGCTGAAGATTTAATAGCGAAATGGAATTAAAGATATATTATCGAGCATAATATTTGCTGTAGGCAATCACTATGCTCGATTACAACTTAAACAAACGAGCCTGTACAAACAAACCACTAAGGCTTTATGCCTCTTTCTGCTCAGCTTCGATGTCTTTTTTCACCTGCTCCATATCCAAACTTTTTACTTTTTCTACAATCTCTTGTAAAGATGCTGCTGGCAACATGCCTGCTTCAGAATAAAGCACAATTTGTTCACGGAAGATCATAAGTGTAGGAATTGAACGAATCTGAAAATGAGCACCTAATTCTTGCTCGTCTTCTGTATTTACCTTCGCAAACACAACGCCCTCATTTTTTGCCGCTACTTCTTCATAAATAGGCGCAAATGATTTACAAGGCCCGCACCACGGCGCCCAAAAGTCGATTAAAACAATATCATTCGAAGTAATTGTTTCTTCAAAATTCTCTTTAGTTAGTTCAATTACAGCCACAGTGCACCCTTTAGATTAGTTTAATTAAATGAATTATAAGGCCACACTGGGCTAAAACAAGCCCAAAACAACACCATTAATTTTATGGATATTTTCCATCACTATATAAATGCCTTTATTAAATACTATACAATTCCATCATGGATACTATTGAAACATTACGTTTAATGGCTGCAACAGGTTGTGGCATACAAATTGGTGGCTTTATATTACTGAGCTTATTTCATAAGCCTTTGTTCAGTCGATGGCCTCAAGATATTGAATTAAACCTGTTATTTAAAATTTTTTATCGTTTCAATACAGCAATATCGATCATTAGCGGCGTTTTAGCAATTTTAGGGGAAGCCCGCTCGATGGGCTTTCTATTAGCTATTGTTGGTATGAGTCACATCTTACTCCTCACCCACATGCTACCTGCAATACAGAGCACCCATCAAAAAGTGAATAAAAAAGAAACATTTACAAGTAAGAGACCTCCTTCAGAAACCTTAAAAATACTAAATAAGGTACAAATAACAGCCCATTTTCTTCAATTACTCGCCATCTTGTATATAGTTTACAAATTATCGAACTCGTCGCTTTAATTAACGGTTTAATATTTCAGCTAAACGGCATTTCAGTAAAACAAAACAACTACCACATATAGTAGACACAACACCTTAAAAGCACCATAAGACAGCTCCCTTAGGCATTGATTATTAAAGATATTTTATTTACTCACAAGTTATTAAGACTCTATACACAAATAACCCACAGCTTATCAACAGATCAAAACCACTACATGCTGTGCTTGACATAGATCACGCACACTAACTATAGTAACACCCTAATAAATACAAATGAAAACCAATGGCATTAGTTTTTTACTATTAACAGTTCCATGGCTGATATCTAGACAAACTATTTGATTGACCTTACAACGGCTTTAAAATAAAGCTTTTAGTACTTTAATTTAATATTTGAAATACAAGTTTAGGACAATTTATGATGGCCGTTAAACGGCAAATATCATCAATAAACCACTAAATTAGTTCTCATTGTATTAAAAAATGTTTTTTTACTTTAGTTTTACCAAGTATTTAAAAGTTAAACGAATTCAATACATAATCTGCACCATAAGGAATTGCTAAAATGCAAAATATACCCAACTGTGACGACGCTGTACTTGAAAACACACTAAATACCAATGACATAGAGACTAAACGCTTCCACACGCTTTTGACCGCCGATCAACACAATAATACAGAAAGTTTATTTGAAAAAGCTATTCGAAAACAACAACAACTATTCACCATTTGCAATACTCTTGAAAGACAAAATACATTACTTCAAGAATTGGAAAATTTATTAAACAGCAAACATGGTGTTATTTGGTTAGATACACAGATACAACAATTTAAAGCATTTTGCCCTCCAAAAATTCTTTTACAATTATCTAAAGCATCCTGCACTTCTTCAAATAAAAAAATTGAACACAGTGAAATCATTCATTTAAACTTTCTCAGCCTGATAAATGAAATTTTTTATATCCCTCTAAATGCCCTGACAAAAATTAAAACAGGCTCTATGAGTGAACATGAACGTAAGGAATGGTATGAGTGGTGTTTGAAAGTTGACCAGCAATTAGTGATGTTTAACGTGCAAATCATTTCGGCCCAATCATTTTTTAACGTAAAATCATTTGACAAAATATGTAATTTGGCAAATGATGACACTATTCGGCAGCAACTTGGAAATATTAAGCATTTATTCCAACAAAAAACTTCTTCCGCCGAAGATGTTGAGTGCAGCGATTGATCGACACATGGTTTTAAATATCAAGTCGACCGACACGCAACATAAAACGGCAAGTTTGTATTGATGAAAGGTGACACTATTAACTTAGTTCAACCATTAGAGCATCAATCGCAGGATCCTTGCCCCCCTAAGAAAAGATCACATATTAATACTGAAATATCTCTTGAAACTCTGGAGATACTACTCACCAGTGTACCTGAGGAAGAAATAGTTTTAGCCTCAGATGATTCTCTTGACGTTGAAACAGATGGCTCTCAGCACAAAAACATACACCATATCATTGCCCACAAGCACCACTATTCAAAAAGATTACAACACCTTCTGACACGTAAAAGAGGTGTTGAGTGGCTCTATCGAAACCTCTCTTATTTCCAAACACAGTTTCCATGGGAAGTACTTTCGCTGTTAGAAAACATGGCGCATCAAAATACACCCGATGTAACCTCTAAAACATTAAAACCAATAAATGAACTCAGTTCTGTTGATCATGGTGGTAATAGCTACTCTGAGAAACTCATTGGCAAGATAGAAGGCTTACCGGTTTTAACAACCAATATACGTCGTTTAATATATAACAATATTGAAATGCCGCTACGACAGCTAACAACAGAACTGATTGAAAATTGCTCTGCAGAAGAACTAAATGACTGGAATAATTGGTGCATTAATATTGAATCACACATTCAGCATATTGAAGAACTTCTAACAGATGGCCAGAAATTCTTCAATATTCGTAATTTTAAATTAATGGAGCAATTACCCCTGAGCAAAAGAAGCCTGTCTGCGTTAAAAATTATTATTGATAAGGTAAC
>JAUVDT010000060.1 GCA_030595185.1 Gammaproteobacteria bacterium | reverse complement strand
AAATAGCAGAAATTTTGCTTAAAGAGCATTTATAATCTATATTAGGACGCATACTTAAAGCATATTCTTAAGAATGTGCTGAATATTGATGTTTCAAATATCAAATTTGATAATTTAATCAGGTTTTATATTTGAAGCTATATGGAATTAATTGAGGGGACTGCTGGTGCGCAAGTTAGTCATTACCCTATTTTGTGTTGCTCTGCTGATACCATCACGGGGTAATACATTAGGTTTGGGTGAAATAGAACTGCATTCAGCTCTTAATCAAGAGTTGAGCGCGGAGATTGTATTAACATCTGTTGGTAAAGAATCGGCTGAAACGATTATCGTTAGGCTGGCTTCTAAAGCCGACTTTGCTCGGGCTGGATTAGACAGGCCTTTTATACTTAATGATCTTAAATTCGTTGTTAAAGTAAAAAATGGTCAGCCGTATATTTCGGTTACCAGTAAGAAAACGATTCGAGAGCCTTTCTTAAGTTTCCTTTTAGATATCGACTGGCCGCGAGGACGCATCCTCCGCGAATTCACCATGTTGTTAGATCCACCTGTGTTTATGCAAGCAACTCCTGATGGCGTACCATCAAAAGTTGTTGTAGCTGCACCTCAAGCAGCGAATCAGGTTCAGGATACAAACCAGCAATACAATCGCCCAGCGTATGATGGTTCTGCACAAACTAATAACACGGCAACTACTGCTTCACAGGCACAAGCACCGGTAGCAAATAATCAGGTTCAAACGCAGTCACAACAGAATTTTACTCAAGCATCAAATCAACAGGCAACTCGTTCAGTAGCAAGATATCAAGCCGCTACAAATGGTTATCGAGTACAAAAAAACGATACAGCTTGGAAAATAGCTGAAAGATTACGCACCGATCCATCTGTTTCAATTGAACAGATGATGATGGCGTTATTACGCCGTAACCCTGAAGCGTTTATTCGCGATAATATTAATGGTGTAAAGCGCGGCTACATTTTACGTATGCCAGAGCAACAAGAAATTGATAACCTGGGCCAACAAACAGCATTGGTTCAAGTAAGAGAGCAATATGCGTTATGGCGTGAATATCGCCAGGGTTTAACCGCTAAACGTAATGCTAATAAAATTGCACGTGGTGGTGTGGCTGATCCTAAACCAGACAATGCAGTTAAAGGTCATTTAACAATTGCTTCAGCAGCCGATGGTGCAGCGAGTGACGGTGCTACTTCAGGTCGCCAGAATCCAGATGCAGAATTAAAACAGTTACGTCAAGATTTGTCGGCAACTTCTGAAGAATTAGAAAGCGGAAAATTAGAAAATAATGATTTAAAAGACCGTATTAAAACATTACAGACTCGCATGAAAAAGATGGAGCGTTTGCTCAATCTTAAAGACGGTGATTTAGCGAATTTACAAAGTGATATAGCACCAGAAAAAGCAGATCCGGCTGCCGATGCAATGGCAAAAGATCCTGTTGCAGAAGTCTCACCAGCTGCGGTAGATATGAAGCCTGAAGAAATGATGGCGGCAGATGCTACTAGCGATACAGCTGATATGGCTACAGAGCCTGAAGTAGCTATGGATGGTTCGATGGATGCACCAATGGATGCTATTTCATCGACTCAACCAGCTGAAGACGCTGTGTTTAAAGATGAAATGTCATCTTCAATGGAACCAACAGAAACTCCTGTAACGCCTGCGCCAGTGATACCACCAACCCAACCTGTGGATATTGGTGAAGCAGATACGCTAGCATTTATTGAAGACTTATTAAAAGACCCTGATAACTTGCCGTATATTGCGGGAATACCGGCTGCTGTTCTTGTATTGTTTTTAATACTTCTTATAAGACGTAAAAAAGCCAAGCCGTCATCAGATGATCCAGTTACAGAGTTACCAGAAACAGGTGATTTCAACTTCAATGAAATAGATGATATTGATTTAGCTGGCGATGATGAAGGCGGTTTCAATGCTCAGGAAGAGGAAGACCTGGGTGCGCAATTAGAGGCCTTTGCTGAAGAAGCAGAAGCCAATGATGTTGAAGACGTTATTAGTTTAGATGAAGACCAGCCTGCAGATGATGATGCACCAAAAGATGATGTTTTAGCAGAAGCGGATGTTTATCTTGCTTATGGTATTTATCAGCAAGCGGAAGAGTTATTAAAAACAGCTATAACGTCTAATCCGGATCGTGAAGATTATAAAGTTAAATTATTAGAAACGTATTTTGCAGCTAAAGATAAAGCGAACTTTGTTTCGCGCGCAGAAGAAATTAAATCAGAGTTGAATCCTGAATCACCTGAATGGTTGCGTATTGTTGCAATGGGTCGTGAAATTGATGCAACTAATGAAATGTTCAGAAATGCTGGTGAAATTAAAGGTTTTGATGTTGATGATCTGATACCAGAGAAACCTGAAACTGATTTTGATTTAGGTGATGCAGCAGCAGACTTTGATTTAGGCGAATCATTGGATGGCGCGGATGATTTTGGTCATGGTCTGGATGATGAAAGCTTAGACGATGATATCGATGCAACCGTTGCGTTATCCGCAGATGATCTTTCTGATATGGATTTAGGTTCAGGCGGTGCAGATAATTTTGCACTTAATGATGACGGAATGGATGAGCTTGATCAGGAACTGGCAGATGCAAGTTTAGATGAGCTAGGAAGTCTTGATTTAGGTGCCAGTGAAGTAACGGCAGAAGAAACAGCTGAAGAAGAAGTCGACGATGTAGCAGATGGCTTTAGTCTTGATTTTGAAATGGCGGATCTTGGTCTTGATGAAGCATCGGCAGAAGTTTCTTTAGAAGAAACAGAAGTGGTTGCTACAGCAATGGAGCCTGAAGACGTAACCGCTGATTTTGCGGGTGGTGCAGATTTAGAAATGGATCTTGGTGATCTTTCTGCTGAACTAGAAACAGACGATTCATCAGATGAAATTAGCCTGGATATGGGTGACATTGATTTAGGTGGTATTGACCTGTCCGTTGACGATATCTCCTTAGATATGGATGATGACTTATCCGATGATATGGGACTGGATTTAGGTGATGTTGATTTAAGTGCCGATGACGATGCAACGGTTATTCGTTCAACACCAGAAGAAGATGATGAAGCCATTGATATCAGCTCGTTACCAGATGATCTAGATGAAGTGAATACTAAACTGGACCTTGCTAAAGCCTATATTGATATGGGTGATAGTGATGGTGCAGCCAGCATTCTTCGTGAAGTTATCGAAGAAGGTGCGGATGCACAGAAACAAGAAGCAGAAGGATTGCTTGCAAATATTGCATAGATAAATTGTTTATCTTTTAATGCTTTATTAATAATAAAAGCGGCATTGGGTTATCTCAATGCCGTTTTTGTTTATACTCCATTCCCGAAAAATATTGGTAACAGGCTTAAAGTTTATTATGCGAATCGCATTAGGTATTGAATATGACGGCAGTCAGTTTTCTGGCTGGCAGCAACAAAAAGGCGATGTGCGCACAGTGCAATCGTGTCTTGAAGAAGCGTTGTCTAAAATTGCGGATCAGAATATTCAAGTGGTTTGTGCAGGTCGCACCGATACCGGTGTTCATGCACTTAATCAAGTTGTGAACTTTGACTGTGATCAGCCACGTGATCCTAAGGCATGGGTCCTGGGGCTTAATACCTACTTACCCGATGACATCAGTGCGCTTTGGATGCGTGATGTGGCCGATGATTTTAGTGCGCGTTTTGATGCTTATGAGCGCAGTTATCGCTACGTTATTTTACACCGTGTTGGACGACCTGCTTTATTAAATAAAAAAGTAGCCTGGCGATATGGCGATCTTGATGTGGCTAAAATGCATGAGGCGGCACAGGCCTTAATCGGTGAACATGATTTCACTTCGTTCCGTTCATCTCAATGTCAGGCTAAAACAGCGACGCGTAATATGCTCTCAATCGATGTTAATTTAGTCGGTGATTACATTTACATCGATGTGTGTGCCAATGCTTTTTTGCATCATCAAGTGAGAAATATTGTCGGTAGTTTGATCGAAGTTGGTAAAACCGCAAAACCGGTTGAGTGGATGGCTGAAGTACTGGCGTTAAAAGATCGTACTCAAGCGGGCCCAACTGCACCGGCGGATGGTTTGTATCTGGTGAATGTGAAATACCCTGATGAACTCAATATCCCTGAGTGCCATACTCCGCCAAGCTTTAGTTAATGTTTTTTTTGCCTGTGTTCCAGTAACGCACAGCGCGACTAGAAGCCACATTTTTGCTATGATGTCTTGCTTACAAATTGCCCTAAGTAGAATTCGATAGATCATCAATGAATATCCGTACACGCGTTAAAATTTGTGGCATTACCCGAGTTGAAGATGCGCTGGCCGTAAGTCGTGCAGGCGTGGACGCTATTGGTTTGGTGTTTTATGCCAAAAGCCCGCGCAACATTGATATTGAACAGGCCCTGACTATTTGTAAGGCATTGCCTGCTTTCGTTACCGTAGTGGCATTATTTAAAGATGCGGATGAAAGTTTTGTGCGTTCTATTATCGAATCGGTACCGATAGATTTATTACAATTTCATGGCTCGGAAACAGAAGATTTCTGTTTACAGTTTGCCAAACCTTATATCAAAGCTGTTGGTATGGTGGGGCAGAAAGATGTGGCGGCTTTTGCAGCTCAATATTCTTCGAGCCGAGGCTTATTATTAGATAGCCATACGATCGGTGAAGACGGTGGTTCGGGCCATGTGTTTGACTGGGGAACGATACCAGAAGCCATTAGAAACCAGATTACATTAGCCGGTGGTTTGACTGCAGACAATGTCGCACAAGCCATCGAACAAGTGAGGCCATTTGCCGTCGACATCAGTAGTGGTGTCGAGTCATCTGGCGGAATAAAAGAAGAGGCTTTAGTAAAAGCCTTTATGAATGAAGTGAAACGAGTAGATTGCGAACATGAGTGATTCAAAAGATTCCCCAAAAAATTCCAACATCGATTTTGGGCAAATGCCAGATGAAAAAGGCCATTTTGGTGTTTACGGTGGTGTCTTTGCTGCCGAAACATTAATGCAGCCCATTAATGAATTACGTGATGCCTACGAAGCGGCAAAAAACGATCCAGAGTTTCAGGCTGAGTTTGATCGTGACCTGGCGCATTATGTGGGTCGCCCAAGTCCTCTTTACCATGCTGAGCGTTTGTCAGAAATAGTGGGCGGTGCGCAAATCTATTTAAAGCGTGAAGACCTTAATCACACTGGCGCGCACAAAATTAACAATACGATTGGTCAGGCATTGCTTGCTCGTAAAATGGGTAAAACACGTATTATTGCTGAAACGGGTGCGGGCCAGCACGGTGTTGCATCGGCAACGGTAGCAGCGCGTTTCGGTATGGAATGCGTTGTATACATGGGTGCGGAAGATGTTGTGCGTCAGGCACCCAATGTTTATCGCATGAAATTATTAGGCGCAACGGTTATCCCGGTTGAGTCGGGTTCAAAAACACTTAAAGACGCATTAAACGAAGCCATGCGTGACTGGGTTACTAATGTTGATGATACTTTTTACATCATTGGTACCGTGGCAGGCCCACACCCGTATCCAGAAATGGTACGTGACTTCCAGACCATTATCGGCCGTGAAGCGAAGCGTCAAATGCAGGAGTTAACAGGTGGTTTACCCGATGCATTAGTGGCTTGTGTGGGTGGTGGTTCAAATGCAATCGGTTTATTCCATCCTTTCTTAGAAGATAAAGACGTGGCTATCTACGGTGTTGAAGGTGGTGGTGATGGTATCGATACACCTCGCCATGCAGCGCCATTATGTGCCGGTAAACCGGGTGTGTTACACGGTAACCGTACTTATTTAATGGAAGATAACGATGGCCAGATTATCGAAACGCATTGCATTTCAGCAGGACTCGATTACCCGGGTGTTGGCCCTGAGCATGCCTGGTTAAAAGATATTGGTCGTGTTAAATACGATGCGATTACTGATAAAGAAGCCTTAGAAGCCTTCCATACATTAACGCGCATTGAAGGCATTATCCCCGCATTAGAGTCTAGCCATGCAGTGGCTTACGGCATGAAGCTGGCTAAAACAATGAACAAAGATCAAACCATTATTGTGAACCTGTCAGGTCGTGGTGATAAAGACATTAATACCATTGCAGATATCGAGGGAATTCAGCTATGAGCCGTATAGCAGCGACTTTTGAAGCCTTAAAAGCTAGCAATAAAACAGCACTAGTGCCTTACATTATGTGTGGCGACCCTGATTTTGGAACCACCGTAAAACTTATGCACGCGATGGTTGAAAGTGGCGTAAATATGATCGAGTTAGGCGTGCCTTTCTCAGATCCAATGGCCGATGGTCCGGTCATACAAGCGGCGGCTGAGCGTGTTTTAGTGAATCACGTGAGTTTGAGCGATGTTATCGATGTAGTGGCGAAGTTTCGTGAAACCGATAATAAAACACCCGTGATCTTAATGGGCTATTTAAATCCAATCGAAGTTATGGGCTATGCCAAATTTGCTGAAAAAGCTTCTGCTGCAGGTGTTGATGGTGCATTAACTGTCGATATTCCACCAGAAGAAGGTGCTGAATATACTGAGTTGTTAAAAGCCAAAGGCATTGATCCTATCTACTTACTAGCGCCAACCAGTGATGACTCGCGCATCGCTAGCATTGCCGAAGTAGCTGGTGGTTTTGTTTATTACGTCTCGCTTAAAGGTGTGACGGGCGCAGCAACATTGGATGTCGACAGCGTGATAGAAAAGCTGGCGCAAATACGCAAGCAAATCACACTACCTATAGGTGTTGGTTTTGGTATCAGTGACGCTGAAACAGCGGCTAAATTATCAAAAATATCAGACGCTATAATAGTGGGTAGTGCGATTGTTAAACGCATGCATGAACACGGTGATAATCCTGAGAAGTTAATCGCATCGGTGACTGAATTGACAGCGTCCATGCGACAGGCGATGGATCAATAGTCGTAGTAATCAAGAATAATAATGCTGAGTGGGCCGATTGTGGTAAACTCAGACGCTAATGATATGAATTGTTTTACGGGTAGAAAATGAGCTGGTTTGAAAAGTTAATGCCGTCGCGCATCCGCACAGAAGGTACTTCTAAAGGTACTGTTCCAGAAGGTTTATGGACGAAATGTGATAAATGTAGTTCTGTACTTTACCGTGCAGAGTTAGAACGTAATTTGATGGTTTGTCCAAAATGCGACCACCACATGCGTTTAGGTGCGAGAGCACGTATTGCTGCTTTTTTAGATGATGGGCCGCAAGAAGAAATTGCGCCTAATGTTGAACCGGTTGATGTTCTGAAATTCCGTGATAGTAAAAAGTACAAAGACCGTATTATTCAAGCGCAAAAAAATACCGATGAAAAAGATGCGTTGTTAGCAATGCAGGGCACAATTAAAGGCCTACCTGTTGTAGTCGCTGCTTTTGAATTTAAATTCATGGGTGGTTCAATGGGCTCGGTTGTTGGTGAGAAATTTGTGCGAGCAGCTAATGTCGCATTAGAAAACAATATTCCTCTCATTTGTTTTTCAGCTTCAGGTGGCGCGCGTATGCAAGAAGCGCTTTTGTCGCTAATGCAAATGGCAAAAACCAGTGCCGTATTAAAGAAAATGTCTAAACGCGGTATCCCTTACGTTTCAGTGATGACCGACCCTACGATGGGTGGCGTGTCAGCCAGTTTAGCGATGTTAGGTGATGTGAATATTGCAGAGCCAAATGCATTAATTGGTTTTGCTGGTCCTCGTGTTATCGAACAAACAGTACGTGAAATATTACCAGAAGGTTTTCAGCGTAGTGAGTTTTTGATGGAACACGGTACGGTTGATATGATTTTAGACCGTCGTGATCTACCAGAAAAAATATCTTCATTACTATCTATGTTGACGAACAAACCGGTTTAAGTGCGCTTTACCGACCTGCAAAGCTGGTTAAGTTGGCAGGAGTCATTACACAGTAGCGAGATTGAGCTGGGCCTTGGTCGGGTTAGGCAAGTAGCTGCCAATATGGGGCTGCAGTCGGTTTGGTCCATGCCGGTTATTACCGTGGCAGGCACCAATGGCAAAGGCTCATCGGTTGCTAGCTTAGAATCCATCTATCATCATGCCGGCTACCGTGCTGGCAGTTACACTTCTCCCCATCTTCTTAGTTATAACGAACGCATTAAAATAGATCGCCAACCTGTGTCAGATGACTTAATTTGTCAGGCGTTTGAAAAAATTGATCAAGCTCGAAAAAGCTCGGCTGATAATTTGGATGAAATCTCTCTCACGTATTTTGAATTTGGCACCTTAGCGGCATTATCTATTTTGCATGATGCGGATCTTGATGTGGTGATACTGGAAGTCGGTTTGGGTGGGCGTTTAGATGCGGTTAATATCATCGATGCAGCGGTAGCGTTAATCACACCGATTGCTATCGATCACCAAAGTTGGTTAGGGGATAGCCGAGAAGGCATTGCCAAAGAAAAGGCCGGCATTATAAAAACAGGCTCAAGTGTTGTTTATAACGATAAGAACCCTGCTGTAGCAGTGATCGATAAAGCGCATGAATGTCAGGCACCTCTATACAGTTTGCATAAAGAGTTTGCAGTTGTAGAGCAGTCATCAAACAGCTGGCAGTTAAGCTCAACATTAAAAGACGATAGCGTGAAGATAATGGACTTACCTTTCTCATCGTTAGGTGGTAGTTTTCAGTTAAATAATGCGGCAACGGCGATACAAGTTTCACAATTACTAATGGATAAACTGCCAATAGATGAGGCTGTTTATCGTAAAGCCTTGCCAGATACTCAGCTGCAAGGGCGCTTTCAAATCTTATCTCAAAAGCCTGATATTATTATCGATGTTGCACACAATGCACATGCGGTTGCGGCACTGGCTACAAATTTGAATCGGCATAATTGTAAAGGGCGGACTCTGGCCGTGGTTGCAATGCTGGAAGATAAGGCTATTTGTGAAGCCTTAAAACAGGTCGATTCATTAATTGATGCGTATTTTCTCGCTGGCTTGCAAGGCAGCCGCACATTATCCGTTGAACAATTGAAACAACGGATTGAGGATTGTATAAGTAGTGATAAACTAAGCAGCAATGTTTCGGTAGAAGCGGCGCTACAAGCTGCATTATTGGAAGCAAGCGAGCATGATCGCATCATTATATTTGGCTCATTTATAACGGTATCTGCTGCAATGCAGGTACTATTAATGCCTAAACCAGAATTGGCATCATAAACTTAGGAACGTAAGTGGAAAAAGCTCTTAAACAACGATTGACGGGTGCCATTGTATTGGTGATTTCTGGTGTAGTGTTGATACCGTTATTACTCGATGGAGCGGGCTACAATGCGCGTTTTACTAACAATATTGAAATTCCACCGGCACCGGTTATAAAAGTAAAGTCATGGAGTGAGTTGAAAGAAATTCCTGCTAATTTACCGGCTGCAAAAGTTAAGCCACAAGCAACTGAGCGTAAAAAACCAACTAGCTCAGCAAAAGCAAACAGTAAAAAAATCACTAAACCGAGTATCAAAGCCTGGGCATTGCAGTTGGGTAGCTTTTCGCAACAGACAAATGCACTGGTTTTACAAGATCAGCTTCGAGCGAAAGGTTATCGTGCATTTGTGGTGAAGTCTAAAAAGTCCTCTAGTACCCGTTATGAAGTCAGAATTGGCCCCGATCTGGATCGCAGTAAAATAGAGAAGATAGCCAAAAAGCTTAAAAGTGATGGTAATCGAGATAGCATTATTGTTACTCATCCTTAATTTCTTTATTTATCAATGATTTAAGATATGTGCCCTTGTTGATTTCAGCTTTTAAGCATAAAAATGCTGATTACTGATGATTACTCGTGGTTGCACTGCTAAAATAAGAATCTAAACTTACTATTGGAAAACACGACAGGTTATGACCGGCATTGATTATGCGTTTATCGCAGTTATTATTATCTCAACTCTGTTCAGTTTATTACGTGGTTTTGTTAAAGAAGCAATTTCTCTAGGCACCTGGATAATCGCCATGTGGGTGTCTACAACATTCGCCTCAAATTTATCTAACTTCATGCCCGACAGCATCGAAAATCCTGCTTTTAAAATGGGCCTGGCATTTATCGCGTTATTTGTTGCGACGTTAATTTTAGGTGTAATGGTTAATATATTATTGAACCAGGTAGTCAACAAAACAGGTTTAAGTGGTGTCGATCGAGCATTGGGTACAATATTTGGATTAGCGCGCGGTGTTTTGATTGTGACGGTATTTGTAATGCTGGCAAGTTTAACCAGCGTTCAGGAACAAGAGTTCTGGAAAGATGCAGAACTGGTAGAGCGTTTTCAGTCACTGGCAAGCTGGTTACAAGTTTATCTACCCGATAATATTTCAGACAGTCTTCCTGGTTAAAAACAGGTTCTCAACTAATTTTTTTGCTTTAAGCTTCTCGAGGAATTTTTAATGTGCGGTATTATTGGTGTTGTCGGTTTTAGTGCAGTCAACCAATTGCTTTACGATGGTTTAATCTTGTTACAACATCGTGGTCAAGATGCAGCAGGCATCGTGACGTGTGAAGATCGAAAATTCTTTTTACGCAAAGGTAACGGCTTAGTTCGTGATGTCTTTGATACCGAGCACATGATGCAATTACCCGGCAATATGGGTATTGGTCACGTTCGTTACCCAACGGCTGGTTGTTCATCTTCAGCTGAAGCACAGCCTTTTTATGTGAACTCACCTTACGGTATTGCATTAGCGCATAATGGTAATTTAACCAATGCCGCTGAATTGAAAAAAGAGTTGTACCGTACAGATTTACGCCACATAAATACTAATTCCGATTCAGAAATTCTGCTGAATATTTTAGCCCACGAATTACAAATACAAGGTGGTTTAAAAGCCACGCACGAGCATGTGTTTAAAGCTGTGGAAGCAGTTCATAAACGCTGTAAAGGTGGATATGCCGTTGTCGCAACAATTGTAAAGAACGGTATCATCGCTTTCCGTGATCCGTTTGGCATTCGCCCTGTTTGTTACGGTAAACGTGAAACTGAAAAAGGCACCGAATACATGGTGGCTTCAGAGAGTGTTGCTTTACAAGGCATGGGCTTTGAACTGGTTCGTGATTTAGCACCGGGTGAAGCCATTTATATTACTAAAGAAGGTGAATTCTTTAGTCAGCAATGCGCAGAAAACCCAAGAATGTCACCGTGCATATTTGAGTACGTTTATTTTGCGCGTCCAGATTCAATTATTGATGATATTTCAGTTTATAAAGCCCGTTTAAGAATGGGTGAAGGACTGGTTAATAAAATCAAACGTATACGTCCCGATCATGATATCGATGTGGTTATTCCTATTCCAGATACTAGCCGTACTTCTGCATTAGAAGTGGCATTTCATTTAGGTGTTAAGTATCGCGAAGGTTTTATTAAAAATCGTTATATCGGTCGTACGTTTATTATGCCGGGTCAACAAGAGCGCAAGAAATCAGTTCGTCAAAAATTGAATGCTGTTGAACTTGAATTCAAAGGCAAAAACGTTATGTTGGTTGATGACTCTATTGTACGTGGTACAACCTCAAAACAAATTATACAAATGGCGCGTGAAGCAGGTGCAAATAAAGTTTATATGGCATCAGCCGCGCCGCCAGTTCGTCACCCTAATGTGTATGGTATTGATATGCCATCTGCACAAGAGTTTGTGGCGCATGAGCGTACTGAAGAAGAAATCTGCAAAGAAATTGGTGCAGACTGGTTAGTTTATCAAGACCTTGATGAACTAGAATTAGCAGTTCGCAGAGGTAATGAAAATATTAAAGAATTTGATACATCATGTTTTAATGCTGAATACGTTACCGGTGATGTAGATCAGGCATACCTTGATCATATTGATAAAATTAGAAATGACAACGCGAAGAAATGTGAGGTTATGAACCCGGCTGTTATTGATATGCATAATAGTAACTAATCATGCTTGTATTGATGAGGTCTGTTCTTTGTTTGTTATTTTTTGTCGGTGTTGCGCAGGCGGAAGTACCGTCTGTACAAAACCAGGATGAGCAACTTAAGCTTGGTCTGAATTTAATTCAGGACAAAAAATACCAACAGGCTGAAACATACTTCGAAGAATTAAAAACTCAATATCCTACTCAAATAACATATCTGAATAACCTGGCCGTAGTACAAATGGCTTTGGGTAAAACTGAAGATGCTTTAACTAATTTAAAAGCGGCGATGGTTTCAGATAAATATTTCTCTGTTACACAAAAAAATATTTCAGATATTTATGCGTACATGGCGTCGCAAGCTTATTCAAAAGCATTAGAGAAACAGCAAAATATTCCATTACCAAATCTGGCATCAATTTCAGATATCAAAATAGTGCTTGTGGCTAAAGAAGTCACTGTAGAAGAAGAAAGCAGCACCACAGAATTATCTCAGGAAGAGACAGATAAACAATTGAAAGAATTGATTGAGGCTAAAGCATCTGTCTGGGCTCAGTCCTGGATGAAAGGTGACAGTAAAGCCTATATCTCCAATTATTCAAAAACCTTTAAGCCTGCCGATAACTTAACTTATCAAGACTGGTTGGCTCAGCGACGTTACCGCTTACGGCACTCAAAACAGGTTGAAGTCAGCTATAATCAGTCAAATGTCTTTTTTAATTTAGATAAAACGACCGCTGTAATGGAGTTTGTTCAAAATTATAAAGCGGGCGCATATCAAGATAAAGTGAGAAAGCAGCTTTACTGGCAGTTAGAAGACGACAGCTGGTTAATTTCTAGAGAACAGGTGATTGAAAAACTTTAATGATGTTAAGCCACATTAAACAATTTGTTTATGCCTTGTTACTATTATCTATTGGTAATGTTTCTTATGCTCAATCGGAAGAGCAGCAATTAATCAGTGCTTTAACCTCTATTCAAACTCAGCATTTAGATCTAGCTATTTCAAAACTACACAAACTTGTAAAAAGTAAGCCCGACTTCAAACTAGCTCAGCTCGTTTATGCAGATATGATGCTGGCAAAGTCTCAGGGTTTAAAAGTAGTAGGTCAGTTACTTAACAAAAACCAGCTGTTAGATGGCTTTATGCAAGAAGCCAGAAAGCGTTGGTACAGTTCTAAAAACCCAGTCAAACAAGAAATGTTACCCGCAGCTTTACTAAATTTAGATAAACAATATAAATATGCTGTTGTTGTTGAGTTAAATAATTCACGTCTGTATCTGTTTGAAAATAATAATGGTGTACCTAAACAACTGGATAACTATTATGTATCAATGGGGAAAAGTGGACCATATAAACAGTTTGAAGGCGATAACCGTACACCATTAGGCGTTTATTTTATTGAAAATTTCCTTTCACCTAAAAACCTTCCTGATAAATATGGCGAAGGTGCTTTCCCTATTAACTATCCTAATGTCTGGGATGGCCGTATGGGTAAAACAGGGCATGGTATTTGGTTGCATGGTACGCCATTAGATACTTTTAGCCGACCACCGCGAGATAGCGAAGGTTGTGTTGTGTTATCTAATACCGATTTACAGACGGTGGGTAACTATTTGCAGTTGCGTAGAACACCTTTTGTGATTGCAGATAATATTAACTGGCTAGAAAAAAGTGACTGGCAGCAACAGAAAAACTTTTTTCAGACCTTGGTTTCTAATTGGAAAGAAGATTGGCAGAGCCTTGATGCTAATCGATACATACAACATTATTCAAAAACATTTAAGGCGGGTAATGCTGATTACTTAAAGTGGTCTGCTCATAAAAAACGAGTGAATAGTAGCAAAAAATTTATTCGTATAAAAACAGAAGATTTAAGTATTTTAAAACACCCTAATGATGACATTCTGGTTGTAACATTCCAGCAGCACTATAAGAGCAATAATTATTCATCTGTGAGTTACAAACGTCAATACTGGAAGCAGGAAGATGATGGGCTATGGCGTATTATCTTTGAAGGCAAAGTGAGAGAGTTGGATCAGGTTCTTACTCAGTTGTAAAAAGTCTAAAGTCTTGAGTCTTGAGTCTTGAGTCTTGAGTCTTGAGTCTTGAGTCTTGAGTCTTGAGTCTTGAGTCTTGAGTCTTGAGTCTTGA
>JAUVDT010000090.1 GCA_030595185.1 Gammaproteobacteria bacterium | reverse complement strand
TATCATTGTTTTGGTTGTGGCGCACACGGTACAGCGATTGGTTTTTTGATGGAATACGAAAACATGGAATTTGTTGATGCAATTGAGCAACTGGCATCTGAACAACACATTGAAGTGCCGCGTGAAGATGGACCTGACGTCAACGTTGTTGATAACAGCGGGCTTTATAAAATGCTTGATCTGGCTGCTGAAAAATACCAGGAGCACCTCAAACAAGATCAACGCGCCATTGCTTACCTTAAAAAACGCGGTTTAAGTGGTGAGATCAGTCGCGACTATGGTATTGGTTATTCACCAGAAAGCTGGGACTTTGTTTTAAAACTGGCCTCTTCTCCTAAAGAGCAAAAAGACTTAGCCTCATCGGGTATGGTGATTGAGAAAAACGGTAACGCTGGAAATTATTATGACCGTTTCCGTGACCGCATCATGTTTCCTATTCGCGACCGCCGTGGCCGCACCATTGGTTTTGGTGGTCGCATACTCGATCAGGGTGAACCCAAGTATTTAAACTCGCCTGAAACACCGGTCTTTCATAAAGGCAAAGAGCTTTACGGTTTATTTGAGGCTAAAAAGTCTGTCCGTAACCTCGACACTATCATCATTGTTGAAGGCTATATGGATGTGGTGGCTCTGGCACAAAACGGTATCCGTTATGCAGTTGCTACACTTGGTACTGCAACAACACCGGAACAAATAAGTTTAATTTTGCGCGCTGTTAAAAAAATTGTGTTTTGTTATGACGGCGATCGTGCGGGTAAAAAAGCGGCATGGAAAGCACTCGAAAATACATTACCGTTAATGCGTGATGGTTATGAAATTCGTTTTCTATTTTTACCCGATGGTGAAGACCCTGACACAATGGTCAGGCAAGAAGGCCAACAGGCTTTTGAGCAGCGTTTACAAACGGCAACGCCATTATCTGAATTTTTAATAAAAAATCTGGAACAACAAACAGATATGAGCAGCATGGATGGTCGCGCCCACTTTGCTGAAATGGCAAAGCCCTTACTCAATAAGTTACCTGAAAGTATTTTTAAAGACTTACTCAACGAATCCATCAGCAAAGAAATTGGTTTACACAATAAACGTCTGGTTGAAGCCGAACCAGTACAACGACTTAAAGCACGCAATCCTGCCGAAAGCAAAGGTCGCCATTTACGCATTACCAATGTTCGACTGGCCATCGGCTTGCTGTTACAACAGCCTAAACTAGCTACTCAAACAAACATCCCAGATGAGCTTCGCACGGCGGATATTCAAGGTATAAATGTCTTATTCAAATTATATGACATGTTAAAAGCCAATCCAGAATTAAGTAGCGCTGCCATTCTTGAACGCTGGCGAGACGATGAAATGGGTGCATTTCTCAACAAACTATTACATTGGCATATACCCGGACTCGATGACACAGAGACCACCCTCACCATGTTACAACATGCCATCGAGAAAATGCTTCTACAGATAAAAGATCAGCGACTTGAAGTGTTATTGCATCAATCACAACACGCAGAACTAAGCAGCACTGAAATGGATGAACTAAAAGCCTTAATGCAACGCGAACAACCTGATACAGAAGAATAAGCCCCCTATATCCTATAAAGTCTTCAATTAGTACAAAGCCTTCTTAAACTTTTAAAGTCAAAACCCACCACAGAGACACGGAGGCGCGGAGAAAATCAAAACATCTTTACTCTATTTGCTGTCCTGAAAGGTATGGGTAATATTTGTTGGCTTGTAGGGTGCGCCATGCGCACCACAGCTTACAGAAACAATGATTAGACTAACATCAACTTATACATTGGTGCGCATGGCGCACCCTACAAATTCAAGATTTTCTCCGCGCCTCTGCGGTGAATTTTTTTGACTTTGATTCTCACATGACCGTTTTAGGATAAAAATAGCCCTTCAAACATCACAATATTCTTATATTCGCTTTTTTAGATTTTTAGTCTATAATTACAAACACACTGAGGGGCGCTGCAGCAGTTTTTTTCTGTCAGGCTCAGTGTTCATACCAACGGCGCTCATTATTAGTTTGAAGCTAAGTAATGAGCGCGAGTCCTGTTTTTCGACTATCCTCATACTACTTCATTATAAATACATCACGTATTTGCTAATCATGACTGATAGCACCGAGGAATATATACATGTCGAATAGTCACTTATTTACATCAGAATCCGTTTCAGAAGGTCACCCTGACAAAGTTGCTGATCAAATCTCAGATGCCATTTTAGATGCCATTTTTGAGCAAGATCCTAAAGCCCGTGTTGCCTGTGAAACAATGGTTAACACTGGTATGGTCGTAATCTCCGGCGAAATCACCACCTCAGCCTGGGTTGATATGCAGGCAGTGGTTCGTGAAACCGTTAGAGATATTGGCTACACCAGCTCAGACATGGGCTTTGATGCCGACTCATGTGCAGTTATCACTTCTATTGACAAACAATCTGCCGATATTGCTATGGGTGTTGATGAGTCTGGCGAACACGAACAAGGCGCAGGTGATCAGGGTCTAATGTTTGGTTATGCCAGCAACGAGACTGACGTTCTAATGCCCTCCCCGATTATTTATGCTCACCAGCTAGTAAAACGTCAGGCAGAAGTACGTAAAAATGGTACTCTGCCATGGTTACGTCCGGATGCGAAAAGTCAGGTGACATTCCGTTATGAAAACGGCACACCAGTTGGCATCGATGCAGTTGTTCTTTCTACACAGCACAATCCAGATATTTCTCTGGATACGTTACGTGAAGCAGTGATGGATGAAATTATCAAACCTGTTTTACCTGCTGATCTGCTTGATAAAAATACCAAATACTTTATAAACCCAACTGGTAATTTCGTAATCGGTGGCCCGGTTGGTGATTGCGGTTTAACAGGCCGTAAAATTATTGTTGATACTTATGGCGGCATGGCTCGTCACGGTGGTGGTGCTTTCTCTGGTAAAGACCCATCAAAAGTTGACCGTTCTGCTGCGTACGCTGGCCGTTATGTTGCTAAGAATATTGTTGCTGCTGGTCTTGCTGACAAATGTGAAATTCAGGTTTCATATGCCATCGGTGTTGCTGAACCAACATCTATTTCTGTTGAAACATTTGGCACAGGAAAAGTTGACGATGATCGCATCGTTGAATTAGTACGCGAACACTTTGACCTAAAACCAAAGGGTTTAATTCAAATGTTAGACCTGCTTCGTCCTATATATAAAGCTACTGCTGCTTACGGACACTTTGGTCGCGAAGAAGAAAACTTTACCTGGGAAAGAACTGACAGAGCAGACGCACTTAGAGATGCGGCAGGCTTATAAAACCTGATCAGAGATTAATACAAATAAACCAAGCTTTTGTAGGTTCGAATTTATTCGAACAAGAGCTTATTAATAGGTTCAGTGTGCGAATGAATTCGCACCTACATCCTTAACTTACGACAATATTTAATTCAGGAGTTACAATGAACGCTGTTACTGATAACAATTTTACTGACTACAAAGTAGCCGATATTTCTCTGGCTGACTGGGGTCACAAAGAAATCTCTATTGCCGAAACTGAAATGCCTGGCCTTATGGCTTTGCGTGAAGAATACGGTGATGAAAAACCTTTAGCGGGTTGTCGCATTATGGGTAGTATTCACATGACTATCCAAACAGCGGTATTAATTGAAACATTGGTTGTACTTGGTGCCGATGTTCGCTGGGTATCATGCAATATTTTCTCTACTCAAGACCACGCTGCCGCTGCAATTGCTGCACAAGGTATTCCTGTTTTCGCATGGAAAGGCGAAACGATTGAAGAATACTGGTGGTGTACTGAGCAAGCACTTTTATGGCCTGACGGTAAACTACCAAACATGATTTTAGATGATGGTGGTGATGCAACATTATTAGTACACAAAGGCGTAGAGTTTGAAAAAGCCGGTGCAATCCCAGCAACTAAAGATGATGACAATGATGAATACAAAGAAATTCTTCAAGTCTTACGTCGCACAATCAAACCAGATGCAAAGCTATGGCAAGATATCGCTGCTAGCGTTAAAGGTGTAACTGAAGAAACGACTACTGGTGTTCATCGCTTATACGAGATGCAGGAAAAAGGTGAATTATTATTCCCTGCAATGAATGTAAATGACTCAGCAACTAAATCTAAGTTCGATAATTTATACGGTTGTCGTGAATCTTTAATCGACAGTATCAAACGTGCAACTGACGTAATGATTGCCGGTAAAATTGCTGTTGTTATCGGTTACGGTGATGTAGGTAAAGGTTGTGCGCAAGCATTTAAAGGCATGGGTGCAACAGTATGGGTTACTGAAATTGATCCTATTTGTGCATTACAGGCAGCAATGGAAGGTTACCGCGTTGTCGACATGAACGATGCCTGCAAGCAAGGTGATATTTTTGTTACAACGACAGGTAACATGAACGTTATCACTCATGATCACATGGCTAACATGAAGAATGAGTCTATCGTTTGTAATATTGGTCACTTCGATTCTGAAATTGATATCGCATCACTTGAAAAATATGAGTGGGAAGAAATCAAGCCACAGGTAGATCACGTTATCTTCCCTGATGGCAAACGCATTATTCTTTTAGCTAAAGGTCGTCTTGTTAACTTAGGTTGTGCAACAGGCCACCCTAGTTTTGTAATGTCAGCTTCTTTCACTAACCAGGTAATGGCGCAGATTGAATTCTATAAGAATTCTGCAAACTACAAAAATGAAGTTTATATTCTGCCTAAAATTCTTGATGAAAAAGTGGCTAGATTGCACCTTGAAAAAGTGGGCGCATACTTAAGCACACTATCTCAAGCACAAGCGGATTACATTAATGTACCAGTTGAAGGCCCATTCAAAGCTGATCACTACCGCTACTAATAGAATGCTCACAGGTAACAAAAAATGAAAAAAACATTTAGCTGTGAATTTTTTCCGCCGAAAACTGAAAAAGGCATGGAAAAACTGCTAAACACCAGCAGCACCTTAAAAGCTGAGATGAATCCTGAATTCTTCTCAGTAACTTTTGGCGCGGGTGGCTCTACACGTGATAGAACATATCAGGCAGTTAGTGAAATTATTTCACATACTGGTGTGCCTACTGCACCTCACCTTTCTTGTATTGGTTCTACTAAAGAAGAAATCAGTGAGATTCTGACGCGCTATAAAGATCAAGGCATTAACCGCTTAGTTGCACTTCGTGGTGACATGCCTTCGGGTATGGTGACCGCGGGTGAGCTACATTATGCTAATGAACTAATCGACTTCATTCGTGAAGAAACTGGTGACCATTTTCATATTGAAGTAGCAGCTTACCCAGAGTTTCACCCAAGCTCCGAGTCTCCTAAAAAAGACCTTGAGTACTTCAAACAAAAAGTTGATGCGGGTGCAAATTCGGCTATCACTCAATATTTTTATAATGTTGATGCCTACTATCAATTTGTAGATGATTGCGAAGTAATGGGAATAGATATACCTATTATACCAGGCATAATGCCCATCACTAACTATACGAATTTAGCGCGTTTTTCAGATGCTTGTGGCACAGAAATTCCACGCTGGATTCGTAAGCGTTTAGCAGACTTCCATGATGATACTGAATCGCTTAAAGCATTTGGTAAAGACGTCGTCACTGATATGTGCCAACGCCTAATGGACAATGATGCACCGGGGCTACACTTTTATAGTATGAATCAAACAGAAGCCACCCTGGCCATCTGGAACGATTTAGAACTCTAAAGCTAAGATCAAACCCGCCACAGAGGCCTTATACTCTGTGGCACCCCTTTCCTAATCCAAGCCCCCCTTAAACGTGCTGCCTCCTACCTAATACAGTACAATACAATCAATATTTATAACGATTCCAAGGATATTCCCCTATGGGTAATAACACCCTAATCGAAAGAGATTTATCTGTTTTGTGGCACCCTTGCACACAAATGAAAGACCATGAAACCTTACCCATTATTCCGATTAAAAAAGGTGATGGCGTCTGGTTAGAAGATTTCGACGGTAATCGTTACCTTGATGCGATCAGCTCATGGTGGGTTAATATGTTTGGCCACTGTAACCCACGCATCAATAAAGCCCTACAGCAGCAAATGGAAACGTTAGAGCACGTTATTCTTGCCGGTTTCACACATGAAACCATTGTCGAATTATCAGAGCGCCTTGTAAAACTTACACCACCCGGATTAAACAAAACATTCTTCTCAGATAACGGCTCGTCTGCTATCGAAGTCGCCTTAAAAATGAGTTTTCATTATTGGGTAAATAAAGGCCATAAAGGCAAAACAACTTTTATAAACATTGCTAACTCTTATCATGGAGAAACCATAGGCGCGTTATCAGTTGGTGATGTTGCTCTGTATAAAGAAATTTACGAACCACTTTTATTAAAAACAATTACAGCACCCTCACCAGATTGTTTTAATAAAGAAGAAGGCGAAACAGACAAAGACTACTCGGCTCGTATGATTGAACCAATGCGAGAGATACTGCAAAAACATTCAGAAGAATGCTGCGCGGTTATTATCGAACCACTAGTACAATGTGCCGGCAATATGCGCATGTACGACCCTATCTATTTAACATTGTTACGTGAAGCTTGCGACGAATTTAATGTACATTTGATTTGTGATGAAGTTGCCGTTGGCTTTGGTCGCACAGGCACCCTGTTTGCTTCTGAGCAAGCCGACATCACACCAGACTTCATGGTTTTATCAAAAGGTTTAACGGGTGGCTACTTACCACTTTCAGTGGTACTGACTACCGATGAAACCTACGATGCTTTTTATGATGACTACGAAAACCTAACAGCATTCCTACATTCACACAGTTACACCGGTAACCCATTAGGTTGCAGGGCAGCACTGGCTACGCTTGATATTTTTCAAGAAGACGATGTTATTGTTAAAAATCAGGCATTAATAAAAACACTTCATGAAGTATCACAAGAGTTTTTAAATCACCCACATGTCATCGATGTTCGACAAAGAGGAATGATAGTCGCTATTGAAATGGGAAAAAACAAAAAAACTCGTGAAGAATATGACTGGAAAGAACGCCGCGGTTTACTAGTCTATCAATACGGATTAAAACACGGCGTTTTACTGCGCCCACTAGGAAACGTCATTTACTTTCTACCACCTTACGTCATTACAGAAGATCAAATTAAAATGATGGCGCGTGTCGCTTTAGAAGCGATTAATTTTGCTACGAAGGATTAACGACAGAGCTTATGCGTATACCAAGACTTTTTGTTGATCATGACCTGGCTGTTGACGATATATTCAAACTAGAAAAGCCAGCAGCCAGTTACTTAATAAAAGTACTACGCTTACCCTTATACGCAGAAATTATTCTATTCAATGGACAAGGCGGCAGTTATACAGCCATTTTACTTGATCACAGCAAACAAGCAGAAGTACACATCCAAGAGCATTCTGCTGATGACAACGAATCACCTTTAAGAATAACGTTAATTCAAGGCATTTCAAAAGGTGATCATATGGACATGACCATTCAAAAAGCTGTTGAACTAGGCGTCAATGAAATAATTCCTTTAATTTGTGAACGAACAGTCGTTAACCTAAAAGGTGATCGACTAGAAAAAAAAATGAAACACTGGAACGGTATAGTAAAGAGCGCCAGTGAACAGTCCGGTCGAAATCAATTATTACAAATTCATCAACCAAGAAAATTACCGATAATTTCTTTAGCAGAAAATCAAACTGGTTTTATATTACAACCGACTGCTGACAGTAGTTTTATTACTCAAGACAAACCTCAATCCGTCGCATTAATGATTGGACCAGAAGGTGGTTTTACTGATGATGAAATTAAAGAATCAATTGAAAAAGGTTTTAAAGAAGTTAGGTTTGGGCCAAGGGTTTTACGAACAGAGACAGCAGCGATAGCAGCGGTTAGTATTTTGCAAGCTCAATGGGGTGATTTGAATTAGGGTTTTGTT
>JAUVDT010000077.1 GCA_030595185.1 Gammaproteobacteria bacterium | reverse complement strand
AGCAAGAAGATGGCAGCATAAAAATACCAACAGTATTGCAGTCGTATATGGGCGGAGAGACATTACTCAAAGTTTAAGTAATATACGGTGTTTTGTTTTTGATTTTATTGCAAACTGAATACAGAACACCGCAAACTTGTTAATGATGGGCTATTATTAAATGATGAGTGATCAGGCAGAAAATAATTCCAATCTTTGGTATATAAAAAAATCGTCCAAAATAACAGGGCCCTTTCCTGTAAAGCTACTGGGTAGTTATTTAATTCTTGGGCGTATCGACTTACAAACCTTAGTTAGTACAGATCAAGAAAAATGGATCGCGATTGGTCGTTTACCTTCTTTAATACCTGATGAAATTAAAAATGCATCAACAGCTGAAGGCAAAGTCGCTATACAGCAGGCTAAATCACGTGAAGATGAGCGCAGAGGTGATCATCGTCGGGATACTAACCGCAGAGAAGATCCAAATAAAGAGGGTAAGGAAAGAGCCGAACATCAACGGCGGGAAGCTGCTGATCGCAGAAAAAATAACGAAGAAATCTCAAAGTCCTACCTGCATCTAAAAGCAGATTTTTTGGCTAAAAAGATCAAGGCAAAAAAACGAGCAGTATTTGGGGCTGTTGTTCTCGCAATTACTGTTGTTGCATTAATGCTTAGCTTTTTCTTTGTTAAGCCGCTAGAACTTATTCAAAAAACAGATTGTACTGTCAAAGCAGGGCCTAATATAGATTGGAGTGCTTGTAATAAAAACAGTTTAAATTTGTCTTCAGCAAATTTGCAAAATAGTAATTTACACAGCACGCACTTAAATGGCGCTTATTTAACAAAAACAAACTTTACCGATGCAAACTTATCTTATTCGAATTTATCTAACTCAAATCTATCTAATGCAAACTTAAGCAATAGTCGTCTTGTTGGTGCTAACTTGAATAACGCCAATCTCAGTGGTGCAAATTTATCGGGTGCTGATTTGTCTTATGCGGATCTAAGGAAGGCGACTATTACTAATGTACAAGTTCTAAATACTCGCTTTGATAATGCTATTTGGATTGATGGTACGTTATGTGCGCGTCAATCAATTGATAGATGTATCCCTGTTACTTCTAAATAAGCAGCACAATTCTAGTCAATATTTTGACAATATTTATTTGTTTATTATCTAACTCATTGATATTTATATAAATATAGTTTTTTGGCACGATATTAGCTTATTACTATGTAAATCATTAACAAGGTTTACAGGTTATGAGTACACAAATTCAACTACCAGCATTAGAGCGTAATCTTGAAGTTACCAGTTTTGGTGCTGAGAGAACTAAAGAATATCGTCAGGCGCAGCTGGAACAACGCTTATACAGCATTACAAATCGACTATTAACATCACTTGAAGTTGATCGTTGCGTTGAAATCTTTATGCAAGCAGTTGCTGAAGATTTGCTATTTGATGGCTTTCATTACACGCTCACTTATCCTGAACCGGCAATTAATCTCCACTTTGGGCGGAAGTCGCGGCATAAATGTGCCTATAACCTGAATATTGACGATGTAGATTTAGGTCAATTAACGGTTTATCGTGGTCGTCGCTTTACAGAAGTTGAATTAAAGCATTTAGAAAAACTACTGTGCGTTTTAGTACACCCGTTACGTAATGCAATTATGTATCGTAAAGCGGTATTGATTTCGCAGATTGATGCGTTAACTGGTTTAAAAAATCGTGCGGCTTATGATCGAGATATTGAACGTGAATTAAGTTTATCTGATCGCCATAAAAGACCTGTGTCATTAATGCTTCTCGATATCGATTTTTTCAAAAAAGTAAATGATACCTATGGCCATGCAGCTGGCGACAAAGTGTTGAAAGCAGTTGCTGATACGTTAAAAGACGTGACTCGTGGAAGTGATGTTGTTTTTAGATATGGCGGTGAAGAGTTTTCTGTTTTATTGAGCGATGTTGATTCATTAACAGCAATGGATGTCGCTGAACGTATTCGTCTTTCAATAAGAGGCTTAGTCGTTGATGTCGACGGAGTGTTAATCAATATTACAATCAGTGTCGGTATGGCAAATTATTTGGCGGGTGAAGGTGGTGATTCTCTTTTTAAGAGAGCTGATAAAGCATTATACCGTGCAAAAAACATGGGCCGTGATCAAGTTAAAATAGCGGCTGAGTAAAACAATTGTAAGAAAATATGAAACTTTTGTTATGATTCAGTTATGTTCTATTCACACAGACTCTATAGCGCGCAACAAAGTCGCGAGCTTGATCAACTAGCCATCAAAGGTGATGCCAATGATTCTGGTATCCCTTCTTATACATTAATGCAGCGTGCAGCAAATGCAGTTGCTGATTTTTACCAATTACAATTCCCACAAGTTCATTCTCTACTTATATTAACTGGTGCAGGTAATAATGCCGGTGATGGTTATCTCATCGCAAAACTGGCAATTGAGCAGGGCTGTGATGTCAGTGTTTTCAGTTTAATTGATCCCTGTCATTTAAAAGACGATGCAGAACAAGCTTATCTAGAGTGGGTAGATGCTGGAGGCGAATTTACAGAAGATGTTAATGATGCATTACATAATGCAGACTTAATTATTGATGCAATGTTGGGTACCGGCTTGAAGAGAGATTTAGATGGTGAATGGTTCGACGTGGTGGAAAGTGTTAATGAACTGGATACCCCCGTTATTGCAGTCGATATTCCAAGTGGCTTGAATGCAGATACAGGTGCTGTGATGGGTAATGCCATCATTGCCGATTACAGTGTTTGTTTTATTAGTTTGAAAAAAGGCCTATTTACCGGCCAGGCACGAAATCATTGTGGTGAAATTATCTTTAATGATTTACAGGTGCCAGCATCCGTTTATTCAGAAATTAATGAAGAAGCGCACTTACTTAGTGACGAAGAATTGTCTTCCCAGATACAAGAGCGAACAGCTTGTACCCATAAGGGAGAAACAGGCCATTTATTAATTGTTGGTGGCAATAAAGGAATGTGTGGAGCTGTTATTTTAGCGGCTCAAGCGGCGCTAAGAAGTGGCGTCGGTCGAGTTAGTGTCGTTACCCGGTCAGAGCATGTGACGGCTGTGTTATCCGCCCAACCGGAAGTAATGGTATATGGCGTTGATGAGCCGGTCATTCCAGATGCGTTATTACAAAATGTCGATGTGATTGCAATTGGTCCAGGTTTAGGCCGTGATGAATGGAGCAGGCGTTTATTTGAGCAAGTCCTGTATCAAGAGCATTATAAATTATTAGATGCTGATGCTTTGTATCATTTGCCAGAGCATGCAGCCGATTTGTCAGATGCCGTGATAACGCCGCACCCCGGTGAAGCGGCTAAATTATTGGGTATCGATGTATTAAACGAAGAACAAGATCGCTTTCAATCAATTAAGCAGTTATATGAAGAATATAATGCCGTCGTTGTCTTAAAGGGGGCGGGAACATTAATTTATGATGGACAAGGGCCTGTCGATATCTGTCCTTTTGGTAACCCGGGTATGGCCACAGCGGGAATGGGCGATGTATTAAGTGGTGTGATTGCTGCTTTAATGGCACAAGGCTATGAAAAAGAAGAGGCAGCTCGTATGGGGGTTTGCCTGCATTCACAAGCGGCAGATGCTGCCGTGGCTGATTCCGGTCAAATTGGTTTAGTTGCGAGCGATCTTCTGCCTTATTTACGCCAATGCATTAACTTTTAACGTCTACTTTCAAACTCACCTAAACTTTAATTTATGTCTGTTATTAATAAAGAAAATTTCACTGCCTATTTACCTGATGAAGAAGCTCAGCTCCAATTTGCTGGCAAGTTAGCAAAAGTTTGTTTCCCTGGCATGCTGGTTTTCTTGTTTGGTGACTTAGGTGCTGGCAAAACAACATTTGTTCGAGGCTTTTTGCGAGCATTAGGCTTTGATGGCATTGTGAAAAGTCCCACCTATACTTTAGTAGAGCCTTATCAATTAAAAGATATGATGGTTTATCACTTTGATTTGTACCGATTGGCTGATCCTGAGGAATTGGAATATGCCGGCGGTAGAGATTACTTTGATGGAAGCTCAATCAGTTTAATTGAATGGCCTCAGCAGGCAGAAGGCTATCTGCCAAAACCGGATATTATTATCAATCTCAGTTATGCCGAAGCAGGTAGAAATTTACAACTTTCTGCGGGAACTGAAGCCGGTAAAAAGGTCGTGTTACAGCTATTTCCTGATTAATTACTATAGGTATATCTCCTATCTTATTAAATTTATTAAGAAAAAGCTTGATTTATCCTCAAAAAAGACGACACTATAAACATCACTAATTAATATTTAGCCCAAGTGACAGGCAGTTTGATATGGATAATAGACGTAGTTTTCTTAAAAAATTCGTAGGAATAGGTGGCCTTGTAGTGGCACCGGCTGTGTCTCGCGTTGCTGAAGCGGCTCAAAATGCTGCCATCAAAAATATTCGCCTGTCTCAATCAAATAATCGTACAAGGCTCGTTTTTGACCTTGATCGTTCTATCGAACACTCATTATTTCGCTTAAATAACCCTGAACGCGTTGTTTTAGACATTAAAAATACGCGTTTACTTGATTCGGGTTTAGTTGAAGAAATGCAGAACAGCCTGTTAAAAGGCGTTCGTACTGGTGTTCGTAATGGTAATGATTTACGCATAGTTTTTGATTTGAATGACAACGTCACACCTCGCAGCTTCGTATTAAGACCAGAAGCGGGTGCAGGGCATCGTTTGGTTCTTGATCTTGAAGATAAGAACTCGATTCCTTTTGCTAAAACAGTAAAAGAGAAACCTAAATTACGAGACGTCATTATTGCTATCGATGCTGGTCATGGTGGCAGAGACCCAGGTGCAAGCGGTCATTTAGGTACAAGAGAAAAAGACATCACTTTGCAGATTGCTCGCAAGTTGCATCGTATTATCAAAAAATACCCTGGCATGAAGCCTGTTTTAATCCGTAATGGCGATTATTATATGGCGCTGCGCGATCGTGTGAAAAAAGCGCGTGACAACAAAGCTGATTTACTGATTTCATTACATGCAGATTCTTATCGTGATACGCGTGCCCGTGGTTCTTCTGTTTATGCGTTATCCGTTGATGGTGCATCTTCTGAAACAGCGCGTTGGCTAGCAGAAAAAGAGAATGCTTCCGATTTAATCGGTGGTGTTAAGTTAGATAATAAAGACGATATGGTTGCAGAAGTATTATTAGACTTGTCGTTGACCGGTACTATTCAGTCTAGTTTGGATGTGGGCGATGAAATTCTGGGTGAGCTAAAACGTATAGGCCGAGTACACAAAAAACGTGTCCAGCAAGCCGGTTTTGCAGTATTAAAATCACCAGATGTACCTTCGATCTTATTAGAAACCGCTTTTATTTCTAATCCTAAAGAAGAGCGAAAGTTACGTAGTCCTGCGCATCAACGTAAAACAGCGAAAGCTATCTTGCGTGGTGTTTCAGATTACTTCAGCCGTAAAGCGCCTCCGGGTACCTGGTTGTCGTTAAATAACAAAGAACACAAAATCGTTGGTGGTGAGTCAATTGCAAGTATTTCAAAGCAATACAACATCACATCTACCGACTTAAAAATGGTTAATCGTCTAACCGGTGATCATCTACGCATCGGCCAGAAACTTAAGATTCCATATACTACGACTGCATAAAACCTTTATTTACCGCAAATAAACGCAAATAAACGCAAATATAAAATTTATATAATAAAAAATTGCGTTTATTCGCGGTAAAAATTAATCTTTAATCTTTTCTTCCTGATAAAATACGATTTTTCATCGTTATTTATTAAAAATATGCCCAAACGTATTCATCAAATGCCACACCAGCTGATTAACCAAATCGCAGCCGGTGAGGTTGTCGAAAGACCATCTTCCGTAATAAAAGAATTGTTGGAAAACAGTCTTGATGCCGGTTCAAATAAAATTGAGATTGATGTTGAGCAAGGCGGCACGAAACTGATCCGTATTGTTGATAATGGCTCGGGCATTCATAAAGACGATATGGCGTTAGCATTATCGCGACATGCAACCAGTAAAATACGAAACCTTGATGATTTAGAGCACGTTGGTAGCCTCGGTTTTCGAGGCGAAGCCATTCCCAGTATTGCTTCGATTTCACGTTTGGTTATTTCATCGGCAACTGAAAATGAAACCGGTTGGCAAGTTATTGGTGACGGTAGTGAAAAAGACATTGAACAAAAACCGGTTGCGCATAAAACAGGCACAACAATTGAAGTTCGTGATTTGTTTTTTAATGTACCAGCACGTCGTAAATTTTTAAAAACAGAAAAAACAGAATTCAAACACCTTGATGATATCGTTAAGAAAATTGCCTTAAGTCGTTTTGATTTATCATTAATACTCACCAATAATCGCAAAGCAGTGCGTCACTATCGAGCGGCTTCTAATCAAATGGGTCAGGAAAAGCGCATTGCAGAAATTTGTGGTAAAGGTTTTATTGAGCAAAGTGTATACATTGAACATGAAGCAGCTGGTTTAAAAATATGGGGCTGGATTGCCTTGCCTACTTTTTCTCGTAGTCAGGCAGACTTACAATATTTTTATGTGAACGGGCGCATGGTTAAAGATCGTATAGTTACTCATGCTGTTCGCCAGGCTTACCAAGATGTTTTATTTCATGGTCGACATCCTGCTTATATTTTATACTTTGAATTAGACCCTGTGCTGGTGGATGTAAATGCGCACCCGACAAAAAGTGAAGTGCGTTTTAGAGAGTCACGATCAGTACACGACTTTTTGTACCGCGCGATTCATGATGCCATTGCAAAAGTAAAACCAGCCAGTTCAGAAGAGGGCAGTGACTTTCAAACTGCTAATTTACAAAACTATTCAAGCATGAATCCTGCGGCTGCTTTTACTGACAATAATAAACCCGTCTTTGGGCAAAACTATGGACAAGGGCAAGGTGGTTACAACCCGGGCCAAACATCCATGTCGCTCGCTGTAGAAGAACAAATTGCCGCTTATTCGCAATTGGCTAGCTCACAAATAAAAGCTGAAATCACGGGTGACAATCAAGAGCCAACTGAGTACCCGCCACTTGGTTTTGCTAAAGCGCAGTTGCATGGTATTTTCATCCTGGCAGAAAATCGTGACGGTCTTGTTATTGTCGACATGCATGCTGCACATGAGCGCATTACTTATGAGCGATTAAAAAAGTCCTACGAAGGTGAGGGCATTACGTCACAACCTTTATTGGTTCCTATCGACATTGAAGTCAGTGAAAAAGAAGCTGAGCTAGTTGAAGCAGAGCAAAACTTTTTCACAGATATTGGTCTGGAAGTCGATAGAAGTGGTCCGCAAACGATACGGATACGCCAAATTCCTATGTTGCTTAATAAAATAAATGCAGAATCATTAGTGCGTGATGTTTTGTCTGACTACAGCGTTGATGGGCGTAGCGATCGTATTAAAAACATGATGAACGAAGTATTAGGTACTATGGCTTGCCACGGTTCTGTGCGAGCTAATCGCCAACTCACACTTCCAGAAATGAATGCGCTACTACGAGATATGGAAAAGACTGAGCGCAGCGGTCAATGTAATCACGGTCGCCCAACTTGGGTGCAAATGAATGTTTCTCAAATTGATAAATTATTTTTGAGAGGCCAGTAGTATGCCTGCCTCAGACTCATTTATTGTATCGGCAGGTGAAAATAAAGACTCACCATTTGCTATTGCCATTATGGGGCCAACGGCTACCGGTAAAACGGACCTGGCGATTGAATTAATAAAACATTTTCCCTGTGAAATTATTAGTGTTGATTCATCTTTGGTTTATCGCGGTATGGATATTGGTTCTGCAAAGCCAACAGCAGAAGAGTTAGCCATTGCCCCTCATCATTTAATCAATATACGAGAACTGGATGAAACCTATTCAGCCGCTGATTTTCGTAATGATTGTCTAGCGAAAATGGAAGACATTACATCTCGTGGTAAAATACCTTTATTGGTCGGTGGTACGATGTTGTATTACAAGGCGTTGCAAGATGGTTTGTCTCCATTACCGTCCGCCGATGAGGCAATTAGAAAAAAATTAGAAGCTGATGCATTGAGTCTCGGTAAAGAGGCGATGCATGAACGATTGAAACAAGTTGATCCTGTGGCTGCAGAACGTATCCATAAAAATGATCCTCAAAGGGTGCAAAGAGCGCTAGAAGTCTATGAAATTACCGGGCAGCCAATGACTGAATTGTGGGCCCAGCAAGAATCTGAAAAACTGAAATATAACTTAATCAAAATAGTTTTATTTCCTGAAGACAGAGCAGAACTTCATCAAAGAATTGAACTGCGTTTTAAAAAGATGGTCGAACAAGGGTTCATTGATGAAGTTGAAGATTTAAAAAAGTATCATCACGCAAGTCTTGATTTGACCTCAATGAGGGCTGTGGGGTATCGTCAGGTTTTAGAGTATCTTGATGGTCAGTATGATTATCAAGAAATGATAGATCGTGGTATTTACGCAACCAGGCAATTAGCAAAGCGACAAATTACCTGGCTAAGAAAAGAACAAAATGCGAATTTTTACGATCCAGCAACATTATCTATGGAAGAATTGCTGCAAAATTTGAAAAGTTCGCTATCATATTAGGGGTAAGCACTTGTTTTATTTTGGTTTATCCATACTGTTATTTATAACAGTATGTTAATAAATGAATTTACTTAAGTTTTTAATCCTGAAAATTCTAATTAAAATAGGGAGTTAGACCATGCCAAAGGGGCAATCATTACAAGAACCTTTTTTAAATGTTCTTCGCAAAGAGCGTATTCCAGTTGCTATCTACCTTGTTAATGGTATTAAACTACAAGGCCAGATTGAATCATTTGATCAGTTTGTCGTATTACTTAAAAACAACGTAAGTCAGATGGTTTACAAACATGCTATTTCAACAGTGGTGCCATCGAGGCCTGTAAAAATGGCGCAAGCTGATGAAGTTACTCATAACGCTTAACTTACTTTGTTTTAGTTCAAACAACGTCTCTCATTAAGTTATAATTACGTCAGATAATGTCATCATTATCTGACGTTTTGTTATTTATGAAATACTGGAGTTAATTTGTTTGATCGTCCCGGCAGCGGTGAGCGAGCTATCTTGATTCATGTTGATATTAATGAAGAATGTCAGCGTGAAAATTTGGGTGAGTTTCGTGAACTAGCATCTTCAGCAGGTGCTGAATCTCTTTGTGAATTTACCTCTTCCTGTCAAAAACCTAATGCCAAGTTATTTATTGGTAAAGGTAAAGCAGAAGAAATTGAAGCCTATATCAAAGCCAATAAAATTGAACTG
>JAUVDT010000101.1 GCA_030595185.1 Gammaproteobacteria bacterium | reverse complement strand
ATTTTGAAATTGGTTTATGCCCCGATCGCCTCGTTCATCCCATGAATATTCTGCAATGATGCCTAAATCACTGGATGAGTCCATGATGCCATTGATGGTATATTCAAATCCTCCGCTGACTGCGGCAAAATTATCAAATTCATCTTTGCGTTTAATGGCTTCAAGCTTCCATAACCAGCCATCTAATGTGGCCTGAAAATCCACACTAAATTGATTAATTTGATCATAGTACGGGATTAATTTGAGATATCCATGAGAATTAATTTTAAGTTTATAATGTGGATCTCTATCGGTACCCTGAAAATAAGATAGGCCAATGTCATAATCACCCATGCTATGACTCCAGCGTAAGGCAAAATCAACATGTTTTTCTGCAGCGGAGGATTCATATTCGGCATGATCCGTATCAACAGCAAGAAAACCTCTTAAACGCCCTTCTTCTCCCGGGAATGTTCTTTCCCTGAAACCGGGTAGAATAAATAAATCAACAATACCCCAATCTTTGATAAGACTGAGGTTTATCATGGGCTGGCCTAATTTAGGTTCTCCATTTATATCATCTACCTGATCATCCTGATTAATAATATCGACCAGATGATTAGATTCATTGACGCCCCAAAATACTTTTCCAATGCCTGTTCTGAGCTCCCAGTCATCTCCAACATGCAGCCACATTAACTCTCTTATATCAAAATGACTGCGTTCATTATCATGCTGATCAATACGAGCATAGGGTTTAAATAGCAGACTATCCTGAGCATTATTCCAGTCATGATAAAATTCTAATTCTGATAAGACAGATGCATATTGTTGATGTTGACTTTTGTACAAGGGGGCATGTTGGAACAACATAGTGGAGACACCCACTTTGCCATTAAATTCAAAAGCATTACTCAGGGACGGTAATATAATGAGCAATGCCATAATTCGACATAACTGTAAAAACATTTAACGTATGCGTTTCAGGGTGTTTTTATTAAAATCTTTATCTGATAGGCCAATAGAAAATTGATAATTCTTCCAGTCCAAATCAGTACTCTTTCCAGTTTGATGATTAATCATTTTGTATTGATCTGCACGCCAGAATTTATTTTTATATTGTTGGTAGTTTGAAAAAGTTAGAGTTTTTAACAGACTTTTTTTACGATCATAGTACTCTGCCTTATAAACTCGGTATTCCTGCTGATCAATCCAACTGATAATTTTAGTGTAGCCACTATGTTTGTAGAGAGGTGTATTTTCAACCTTAAAGCATTTATGCTGGGGGCTCTTATCAACACTAAACTTGTCCACTGTCTTATTTGCAGGTGAAGATTTTTGCAAAACAACATCGGGCAAGTTTATTGGCTGAGGGCTCTTATCACCACAGTTTTCATCAGCTAAGTACTTATAAGAATATTTCTCTATTTCAAAAGAGCTTAAATCTTCATAAGCAAATTCACTGCCCATAAAGGGACCTGATTTATTTTTTGAACTAATACGTTTGACACGTTTTAATGCTGGTAAATAAAGCCATTGGTCATCATTACCTAGAGGGTGAGAAAAGCTTAAAAATGCCGTTCCTTTTACATCCAGAGGACGATCAAAAATGGTTAATCCCTTATCTCCATCATCTATAACTTCAAGACTTTTGATGCGAATTTCACGTATACTTTTCTGACCACTTTTATTACGTAAAGTCATAATCATTTCAGCAGAGCTATCTCCCCAACCCTGATCATGGATCTTTCTCTGTGTGGCAATTTCCATGCCCTTATCTTCAGCTTCTCCCGCTAAGATAAAAGTTGGTGTACAAAGTAGTATTATAAATATTAATATTGTTATTGCTTTCATCATTAAGACTCCTTATCTAATAACATCAATAGTGGAGGTAAAAATATAAAGTCCACAATTAATGCAATGACGATAGTAACTGAAGTTAACAAGCCCATATCTGCATTAATTCTAAAACTGGACTGAGCTAAAATTATAAAGCCGATGGTTAAAACTAAAGTCGTAATCCAAAGTGCTCTTCCTACACTGGAAAAAGCATAAGCTACAGCTTCAATAGAGTTTAATTGTCTATCTCTTCTTGCATGTAAGTACTTACTTAAAAAATGTACCGTGTCATCGACAATAATACCCAGAGTCATTCCTGCAACGACTGAAAGAGCTAAGCCAACTTGCCCTACAAATATTCCCCACAGACCAAATGCCACACCAGCTGGAATTAAATTTGGTAATAGACTGATTAAGCCAAAGCGAACGGATTTGAGAGCAAAACCTAATAGTCCGGAAATAAGAACTAAAGCGACTGTCGTTCCAGTTAACATGCTCATTATATTACGTTGTCCGATATGTGCAAACATGAGATTGGGACTGGCAATATCAAGTTGGTAATCATGTCCATTTTTGGCAAACCACTCATAAGAGCGTTGTTCAATTTTTTGTAATTGTTTGGATGTAATATTTTTAAAAGTAACCATAAGTCTTAAACTGGATTTATCAACATTGAGCTGATTGTTTAAATCCAGGCCATAAGGTAAAGACATTTCATAAAGCAATAAGTATTGTGCAGATAAGTCTCGAGCTTGCGGAAGAGTATAGAAGGCTTTATCATCACCATGCATATTTTTATTGAGTTTTTTTAATGTATCCGTAAGGCTGAGAACATGATCCGTTTCTTTCTGTTCACGCATCCAATTGGAAAAATTTTCAGTAACTGCTATAAATTCAGGCTTATTAATACCGCTAGGCTCACCACTTTTTATAGAAAAAAAGATATTAGTTAAACCATGAATGTTTTCCTGCATGAAATCCGTAGATTTTCTGAATTCAAGTGACTGATCAAAATACTCAACAAAATTATCATTAAGCTCATTTTTGGGAACAAAAATAACCAGTGAGATAATAACCAGACTGCTTAAGGGTAATAAAAGTTTACGATATTTAATCACAAAAGAACTAATAGTATCCATATAGTCCTTATGTGATTCCTTTTGTTGTTTCACTTTAATAGGAAGTAGACTGAGTAATGCAGGGAATAAAGTAATAGATAATAAAAAAGCTAACATTACGCCAGTAGCTACCATATTACCTAAATCTCTAAAAGGTGGTGCATCAGAAAAATTTAGGCTTAAGAAGCCGATTGCAGTGGTAATACTAGTGAGAAATATAGGCTGAAAATTAATTCTCAAACTGGTTAAAATAGCTTCACGCTTTTTCATTCCACGGCGCATTTCATAAAACTGGGAACTTAAAATATGTACGCAATCTGCAACAGCCAGAGTCATTACCATAGTGGGTGTAATAGCTGAAGGGCCGGTTAAAAAGAAACCTGACCAGCCTGCTAATCCCATTGCACCTATTATAGATCCAAAAATGACAAATATTGTCGCAATAATACCTGAAACTGTTTTGAGCAATATAAACATAAGGAGAATAATCGCTAGAAACATGAGAGGAACCAGATTTTTAAAATCTTTTATAGATGACTCTGCAAAACTATTATTCATCATCACAATACCTGATAAGTAGATATCAACATCAGGATATTTGGCATTATATTTGGTTTTTAATTGGCGTATAAAATGAACCACTTCCGGGACTTCTTTAGTGGGATCAATACCGGGCAGCTGCACTGTAGTACTTAAAATAGTGACATGAGCCTGCTTAGATATCAGCCTACCTGATAATTGCGGATCATTAATGGCAATTTTTTTTATCTGTTGTAATTTTTCAGTGCTTTTTTCATCTTCTTCTGATAGTAAATCTCCCACTATCATATCATCATCAATCGCATAGGTATGCTGAAAGTTTGTTATAGAATCCACACGGTTTGAATAGGGTGTTTGCCATAAATCATGAGTAACTTCCAGGACCATCTGCATTACTTGTGGAGTAAAAATCTGAGCATTTTTTGGAGCAATGACGAAATCAATATTATCAGTTTTATTATAGGTTTTCTGCATTTCGTTGAAGGCAAGTAATTGCGGGTTACCGCTACCGAAAAAAACACGGTAATCACTTTTAAATACTAATTTTGTAACACCAAAACCCGCTACAGCCAGTAAAAGCAGGCTAAATAAAATGACTATAATAGGTTTGTCTATGACAAATTTAAAGCATTTTTCTTTCACAACAATTTATTCATAAAGGCGTCTCAGATATTATTCTGCAACAATGTAAACTTGTAGTAGAATCATCTCCTAATTGGACAAGGTTTCGTCTTAAACCTATACTATACAGAAAATATATCCAAACAGATATTATTTAGAAAATTTATACCCTGCCTTTGTTTTATAGGCTAGCAAGGAAAACTATGGGAAGTGAATTATTAATTGAAGTGGAACAGTTATCGCGTCACTTTTCCTCTAGTCAGAGCTCAGATAGTCTAGGTTATACTACGGCAGTAGACGATATTAGTTTTAATCTTAAACGTGGTGAAATTCTGGGATTTCTCGGACCTAATGGTGCAGGAAAGTCGACTACAATGAAAATGCTGACAGGAAATCTGTCACCTAGTCATGGCTCCATTAAAATTGCCGGTATTGATTTAATGGATAATCCAATTGAAGCCAAAGCAAGGATCGGCTATCTGCCTGATACACCGCCACTTTACAAAGAATTGAGTGTAGATGAATATCTAAGCTATTGTGCACGCCTGAATAGAATTACAAAGCCTAAACTACAACAGGCTATTAATACCACCAAGGAGCGTTGCGGCCTGGTGGATTATGGTAAGCGCATTATTAACAATCTATCTAAGGGATATCAGCAGCGGGTGGGTATTGCACAGGCAATTATTCATGCTCCGGATATAGTGATTCTGGATGAGCCTACAGTGGGGCTTGATCCTATTCAAATGATAGCCATTAGAAAGTTGATAAAAGAATTAGGTGAAAGCCATAGTGTGATGTTATCCAGTCATATTTTGCCTGAAATTCAAATGGTTTGTGATAATGTACAGATTATTAATCAAGGGCGCTTAGTATTTAATGCATCGATTGAGCAGCTTAATCAACAAATGCAAACCTACTCCATACGTATGAGTTGTCAAAAGCCTATTGATCTACAGTTGATTAGTGATTTGGCAGAGGTTGAATCTGTGCATTTAGTTGATAATAACGATAATAGTATTATGGTGAATTGCTCTCAGTCTGATAGCGCACAAGAACAGGATCCTTTTATTCGTTTGTCACAACAGTTAATTGCAATTGCAGAACAAGATCAATTAGGGCTTTATGAAATTTACCCTAAAAAACAATCTTTAGAGGATGTATTTATGTCCTTGACTCAAGATAATTCAGTGGAACAGGTAGGAGGAAATACTCATTGATTAAGTTGATTGCTATACGTGAATTTAAAAGCTTATTTTTATCTCCCCTTGCATGGGCGATTTTAACTGTCACACAAATTATTCTGTGTTATCAATTTCTCAGTCAACTGGAAAGTTACATGAAGGTACAGTCTAAACTTTCCACCCTGGAAAACTCACCAGGTATTACTGACTTAGTGGTGAGTCCGTTATTATCAGGTGCAGCTATTATTCTTTTACTGATTGTACCCCTGCTTACTATGCGCTTGATTAGTGAGGAGCAAAAAAATCAGACGATAACTTTGCTCTTTAGTGCACCAATTTCTATGAGTCAGATTATTCTGGGAAAATATTTTGGCGTATTAGGTTTTTTAATTATTTTATTAATAATGATTGCATTAATGCCCCTGTCTTTGCTGTTTGGTACAGCGATTGATTTAGGACAATTAGCAGCTGCATTAATGGGCTTGTTTCTGGTGTTGGCTTCTTTTGCAGCAGCAGGTATCTATATGTCAACACTGACCAGGCACCCCGCAATAGCAGCAGTGAGCAACTTTGGTTTATTATTTTTTTTATGGATTATTAATTTTGCGGGAATGAGTACTGGATCCTCTGCTAATGCTCAAAATGCCATCAGCCTATCTTATTTTTCTTTATTAAATCATTTTGAACCCTTATTACGAGGTGTTTTTTCCACTACCGATATTATTTATTATCTGCTATTTATTGCTCTTTTTTTAGTGCTGAGTGTTCGTCGTTTAGAACATCTGAGGCTACCACATTAATTATGAAGATTAATACTGGCTCAACACAGAGTTTAAAGTGGCATAATCGCATTTTTATATTATTGCTGTTAATTATAGTGGGCTTGCTGGCCTTTTTAAGTACACGTTATGTTTATATTAGTGACTGGACTATTAATGGACAAAACTCCCTGAATCCAGTGAGCCTGAAACTATTGAAAACGTTACATGATACTGTAGAAATTACTTCCTATACGAATAAAAAGGCAGTGAAGAAGTCTATACAGGAATTAATTACTCGTTATCAAAGAGTAAAAAGTGATATTTCTCTGAGCTTTATTGATCCTAATCTTAATCCTGAAAAAACTCGTGAACTACAATTGTCTATTGATGGGGAAATGATTATTTCTTATCAGGGAAGAAAGGAGCATTTAAGAGAACTTTCAGAGCAAATGCTGACTAATTCCTTATATCGTTTAATGAGAGTCAGACAAAGACAAATTATTTTTATTGAGGGACATGGAGAGCGCAGCCCTGATAAGCAGGCTAATTTTGATGTATCTGATTTTAGTCGCCATCTGAAGAAACAGGGTATCTTAATTGGTACATTAAATCTGGCTAAGACTCTGCATATTCCAGAGAATACATCTGTGCTTGTTATTGCCGGGCCACAGGCAAATTTTTTACCCGCTGAAGTTAATTTACTACTTGAATATGTAAAAAAAGGCGGTAATCTTCTTTGGTTAGGCGATCCATTAAAAATAGATAAAGAAGATCCTATGCAGGGTCTATTAGCATTGTCAGAGCATTTGGGAATTGAGTTTTTAGAGGGTATTATTGTTG
>JAUVDT010000138.1 GCA_030595185.1 Gammaproteobacteria bacterium | reverse complement strand
TATGCAAGATAATCCCTATGGCATCGAGGCTCTGTGGCTACAGGGTGATGTGGTAATAAAAAGTGTCGCCTTGATCTTGCTGATTATGTCGATTGCTTCATGGACAATTATTCTGCTGCGCGCGTGGCGTTTGTGGCATTTGCGCCAGTGCCGACAAAAACTGACGGCGTTCTGGCAGACGCAGGATTTCACTGAAGCACTTCAACAACTTTTCCCCACCGATCCGG
Organism: Gammaproteobacteria bacterium; assembly: GCA_030595185.1. GTDB lineage: Bacteria > Pseudomonadota > Gammaproteobacteria > SZUA-229 > SZUA-229 > JAUVDT01. The sequence goes on along the minus strand of JAUVDT010000138.1, from coordinate 3,510 downwards.
CTAATCCATTTCGCCGGCTGGCTGCAGAAGGCAAGTCTGCTATAGAACATCATCAACAACATCAAGACAAGTTACAGGGCAACTTTCCCATGGCAGAATGGTTAAGCTCAAGCCTGCGTGATGCTATCGATGTAAGCACTGAAGAACTGCAACGCGGTTTATCAATACTCGCATCGGTTGGAGCAACGGCTCCGTTCATTGGTCTTTTTGGTACGGTGTGGGGAATTTATCATGCACTTGTGAGTATTAGTGTCTCCGGTCAGTCCAGTATTGATAAAGTAGCTGGCCCAGTGGGTGAAGCACTCATCATGACGGCACTTGGGTTGGCGGTAGCAATTCCTGCCGTGCTGGGTTATAACGCACTGGTTCGCGGTAACAAACGGGTACTGGGAAAATTAAATCACTTCGCCCAACAATTGCATGTTTATTTCCTCACCGGTGCACCTCCTATTCAACGTACAGCCGCCAGAATTCATGCCATAAATGAAAACAAGAGAACAGATCATGGTGTTTAATAATGATCAGGAAAATAACGATGAGGTTATGAGTGAAATTAACATGACGCCATTGGTTGATGTCATGCTGGTATTGTTAATTATTTTTATCATAGCCATGCCACTGTTAAATGATGCAATCAAGATTGATTTACCCAAAGCAGACAATCAACCTAGCAGGATTACCCCTAAAACCATTACCTTAAGTGTCAATGAAAACGGTCATGTTTTCTGGAATAAACAGGCTATTACACAAGCAGTATTACAACAACAACTACAAGCAGCAGCGCAACAACAACCTCAACCGGAGATCCACTTACGTGGTGACCGCCATGTTGAATATGAATATGTGGTGAAGGTAATGACAGCGGTGCGTCATGCAGGAATTCAGAAACTGGGGTTTGTCACTGAACCAGTCGATAGCAATAAAAAATGAACAAGCAGGTCATTATGAAAAAACAAAAATCATTCCGTAAGCTCATCGGATTATTGGTTAGCTCCATCGTACTATGCTCACCAACAGTAGCGCAGAGTGCCGGACATAAACATAGTAAACAAGGTGCTGTAACTTCAACACTGTGTGCCAAAGCAGATAGCCCGGCATCATTAAAGTGTGGCCGCGGAGTGAGCGCAGTCTTTGATAATAAAGGCCGGTTATGGCTGGCCTGGGCTTTTGCTGGACATGTCTATGTTAATTTTTCTGATAACAAAGGTAAAACCTATAGCTCACCGATTGCCGTAAACAAGACACCTGAACCCATCGCAGCCAAGGCAGAAAGCCCTGTAAAAATTGTAGTGGATCAGCAAGGCAAACTATTTATTTCCTGGACCATGAAGTTGCCTAAGCGTTTCAGTGGGCATATTCGATTTAGTCGATCGATTGATGGAGGTGAAAACTTTTCTACTCCGGTGACAGTGAATGATCACCTTGAGGTAACCAGTCATCGTTTCGAATCTATGGCTGTTAACGATCGTGGTGAAGTTTTTATTGCCTGGTTGGACAAGCGTGATCTGCTGGCCGCAAAAAAGGCTGGCAAAGCATATACTGGCGCGGCGGTTTACTACACCTACTCAGATAATCATGGTCAATCGTTTCATCCCAACATCAAAATTACCGATAGCAGTTGTGAGTGTTGTCGCACCGCGATGACGATTGATAGAGATGGTTTGCCAATTATTTTATGGCGACATATCTTTGGCAAAAATACCCGTGACCACGCACTGGTAAAACTGATCGATAAAGATCTCGTCGGTAATGTCAGGCGTGCGAGCTTTGATAACTGGAAAGTAGATGGTTGCCCGCATCATGGACCGAGCATTTCAAGCAGTGATGAAGGCATCTATCACTTAACATGGTTTAATAATGCTCCTGAACGCCATGGTCTGTTTTACGCACACACAAAGGATAAGGGAAAAACATTTTCAACCGCAATCAACATTGGTAACTACAAGGCTGCGGCCAGTCACCCACAGGTCTTAAGTACCGGAGAGAACGTTTATTTATTATGGAAAGAATTTGATGGCAAACAATCCAGCCTGATGACAATGCATTCCAGTGACAAAGGTAATAACTGGTCAGTACCAAAAGTACTTTTACAATCATCAAGTGCAAATGATCATCCATTGCTAATCCATGATGGTCAGCAAGTCTATGCTGCCTGGCATCGCCGTGGCGAAGACTATCGTTTGCTACTACTGCAGAAATAAATCATGAAATCTTTATTATGGTTTAGTCTGTTTTGGGCACTATCAATTAATGCCGTTGCAGAACAACAGATCAAAAATTTTACCAGTGGTAGCTATGAGCAGATTGCTAAACAGTATCAGGACCAACCGTTTGTTATGGTGTTGTGGTCGCTTGACTGCCCACCCTGTTACAAAGAGCTGGAACTACTGGCCAATGAACGAAAGCGATATGATTTTAATCTTGTTCTGATCTCAACTGATGGTGCTGATGCCAGTATTGAAGTTGCCACCGTGTTAATGAAATATAAATTACATGATGTCGATAACTGGCTGTTTGAAAAATCTTCGGCTCAACCACTACGTTATGAAATCGATCCGCTCTGGTATGGCGAGCTGCCCCGGAGTTATCTTTTTGATAAAGAAAACCAACGGCAAGCTATTTCAGGTGTATTGAACTCAAGTCAGTTGTCGAAATAACTTCGACCTCATCATTGCCCGACCTAAACGCAATACCAAGACTCGCTCCGTTCACTAGTAAAAAATGGGTGAGCCATTAAAAAACCTACATAACCATCATTCGATACTTTCCGGCAAACTAGAGTCAGCAATTGCCTTATTTCATCAGGTCGACTTCGATACCCTGTTCTCGTAATTTATGCGCACGGTCATCTATCCAACGCTGAAAGTTTTTTTCCTTTAAATAAGCCTTCTGAGCCACATAATCCAATACCGACTGAACATGAAATGTTTTTAAATAACCTTCGACACGAAATACATCCTTACCTTTTTCATCAAAAAACACTAAGCTGGGTGCATATTGAATATTCAGGTCTTTAGCCCATGACGCCATATCAGAACGAGAACTATTGGGTTTAACTATAGGCTCTTTACTCCACATATCAACGACGGCAATTTCAAAAAGTTTTAATAACTTTTTACTTTCAGGTTTTTTTAGTACATCTAAATGCAATTCATCACAAGCAGGACACTTTTTTTGCTCAAACATAATAACCATAGGCTTGCCCTTTCTTAAAGCCTTATTAAATTCATATGGCTGAGCAATGGTTTCTATAGATTTATGTAATTCCCCTACCGCTTTAACTGGTGATGTACTTGCGATATATTCTGCAAATTTTTGTACCTTAAATTTATTTAAACTCACATAATCTAGTACAGTTTCGAATTTATCAGGCTGATAATAGCCATTCATTCTAAAGACCACTCGACTCTTTTCATCCAAAAAGAGAATTGTCGGGGTATACATCACACTGGCTGTTTCTGAAAAAGTCTTTTCAGTATATGTCTTGTTTTTAAACGTCAGTTCATTATC
>JAUVDT010000073.1 GCA_030595185.1 Gammaproteobacteria bacterium | reverse complement strand
ACCATCGCACCGCAAAAGACAATCATTTCTCCAGCACCCGGAATATGCGGAATAGCAAGGTACTCCGCAAACTGCACGTGGCCGGTTAAGTACGCAATCACACCTAATGCAGCAGCCACCATAACAGCAGGCATAATAGCTAAACCATCAAGTCCGTCGGTCAAGTTAACAGCATTACTGGTACCAACGATAACCAGATAAACAAAGACAATAAAAAACCAACCCATATCAATCATCAGGTCTTTAAAAAACGGCACACTTAAAAGCGTTTCTTGTGGCGTCACAGCGGTTGCATATAAAAAGTACGCTGCCATAAAACCAAACACAGATTGCCAGAAATATTTCTGTTTTGATGACAAGCCTTTTGAATTACCAAGGGCTACTTTTTTGTAATCATCCACCCAGCCAATCACACCAAACGAGACAGTAACAACCAGAACCAACCAAACTTTTTCATTTGTCAGATCACTCCAAAGCAATGTACTGATAACTATGGAAACCAAAATTAGCAAGCCACCCATTGTTGGCGTACCCGCCTTCGAGAAATGAGATTTGGGGCCATCATCACGTACTGTTTGACCAATATTATATTGAGCCAGTCGTCGTATCATCCATGGACCAATCATTAACGAAATCATCAATGCAGTTAACGCGCCTAAAATCCCCCGCAACGTTAAATATGAAAACACATTAAAACCACTGTGAATTTGCGCCAAGTATTCAGTTAATATTAGCAACATAATGTAGACCCCGATTTTTTATTTATTACTGCTGCTACCACATCTTCCATATGCATACTGCGTGAACCCTTCACAAGTACAGCTACTTTTTCATTAAGATGATTTTTTAAATCTTTTATTAATTTTTCTTTTTCTATATACGATGAAGCATTATCACCAAAACTCTTTGCTGCAAGACCCGACAACTCCCCAAGCGTCATCAAGCTATTTATCTTTTTATCTTTTGCATAAGCACCAAGATCAGCATGTAGCTGTTCTGCATCAGAACCTAACTCACCCATATCACCTAAAACAAAAACCGTCTTAAGTTTTTGTGCAGAAAGGACATCAATAGCCGCTCTAACAGACGCAGGATTTGCATTATAGGTATCATCAATAACTAAAGAATCATTTGCAGCATAGTTAATTTGCAAACGACCTTTCACACCCTGGAAGTTTTCAAGACCCTTTTTAATAGCTTCTAACTCAATCCCAAGCGCAATTGAAACAGCACTTGCCGCTAATGCATTTTTCAAATTATGCAAACCCAAAACATGAAGTTGAATCTCAATTTCACCTGATGTTGTTTTTAATAAAAACACACCATCATATTTATCCGCCACAACCGATGTAGTTACATCTGCAGCTGTATCCAGGCCAAAGAATATTTTTTTATGATCACCACACATTGAAGCCCAATAATCTGAATAATCATCATCCATGTTAATAACAGCAATACCTGAGTCGCTTAAACCAGAAAATATTTCTCCTTTAGCATCCACCACACCCTGCAATGAACCAAAACCTTCAAGATGAGCAGGTGCTGCATTATTTAGCAATGCGACATCAGGAGAAGTTAACTCGGTAAGATAAGCTATTTCACCAAGATGATTAGCGCCCATTTCAATAACACCGAATTGATTTTCTGGAGTAATGTTTAATAATGTAAGCGGCAGACCAATATCGTTATTAAAGTTACCGGCTGTTGCTGATACACTGCCCACTTCTGACAAAATACAAACCAACATTTCTTTAACAGTAGTTTTTCCATTACTGCCTGTCAGGCCTACCATTTTAATATCTAATTGCTTACGCCAATATGCCGACAAGTGACCCAGAGCCAGTTTTGTATCACGTACTTTAATGGTCGGTATTTTAGAATCAATATCATGATCAACAATCGCTGCAACTGCACCTTTTTCAGCGGCTAACTCCAAGTATGCGTGTCCATCAAAATTATCACCCTTTAATGCGATAAATAAATCACCAGACTTTAAAGACCTTGTATCTGTAGAAACAGATTTAAACACGCAGTCCGCACCAGTAATCGTTTGATCAAATAATTTGGCCACTTCAGAGATCAACATACTTTATCTCCTCCGATGATTCGTTGCACTTCAGCCCGATCACTAAAAGATATTTTTAAATCGCCTATTAATTGAAACTCTTCATGCCCTTTACCAGCAACAAGCACAACATCATTTGCAGATGCGTTTTCGATAGCATATTCAATAGCCGCTTTACGGCTTGATATCACAGTCACTTGATTTTTATTTTCAAAACCGGCTAAAACTTGCTCAAGTATTTTTTCACTTATCTCATTTCGTGGATTATCATCGGTTAAAACAACGTTATCTGAATACTTTTCAGCCGCTGCCGCCATTAATGGGCGTTTACCCTGATCACGGTCACCACCACAGCCAAATACACACCAGATTTTTCCTTTGCAGTGCTCAGACAATGCTTGCAAGGCAAGCTCTAAGGCTTTTGGCGTATGCGCAAAATCAACAACAACAAGTGGGTTTTCTTCAGATTTAAAACACTCCATTCGTCCTGGAGCCGTTTGAATTTTTTCGATGCGACTAGCAGCCTCTGTTAGCTCAACATTATTTAACAACAACACACATAAAACAGTTAACGCATTCGATACGTTAAATCGACCTAACAGAGGTAAGTTAAATTCAACCAACCCTACCGGTGTTACAGCTTCAACATTAAAACCATTTGCATTCGTTATAATAGTTTTGGCGTAAACTGAATTAAATTTAACTTGCTTAACAGGCTTCAGACTATAGCCCCAGACATTTTTTGTTTCATGTAAAGCAATTGCTAATTCATTACCAATATCATCATCTAAATTAACAACGACATTATTAATTGATTCCAGATTAAACAATTGCTTTTTAATATCACGATAGTTTTCAATCGTGCCATGATAATCAAGATGATCACGACTAACATTCGTCAACACAGCCGTATTAATATCAACGCCCGCTATTCTTTTTTGCTCAATTCCATGTGATGAAACTTCCATCACTACAGTTGATGCTGACTTATTTTTTAAATCAAATAGTATTTTATGCAACGAAACCACATCTGGCGTTGTATGTGTAGCAGGAACCAACTCACCCCAAATACCATTACCTGTTGTACCAATTACTGCAGTCTTTTTATCTACCGATAAAGCTTGCGCTATAAACCGGCTAACCGATGTTTTTCCATCCGTACCCGTTATACCAATCACATCTAATTGTTTGCCAGGCTCATTGTAAAATCGCGACACGATGATACCAAGCACATCACGAATTGAGTCTATTTCTATTTGAATTATTTTGTCGCGACAATTATTTAGCTGCTGCTGATATTTCTCAGCATCATCACGTGCGTACATAACGCAAACAGCACCAGATGCAACAACATCATCTAAATAGGTTAACGCATGCTCCGCAGAGCCAGACAAAGCCACAAACAAATCACCCGAGCCTAGCAAACGACTATCTATTTGTACTGAATTAATAACGCAGTCATTTTCAACATCAATAACTTTAATACCGTTCAGTAATGCAGATAAAAGAATGTCAGGTTGTTGTTTGATAGCCGGCATCATACCCGCCCACCATCGTTTGTATTTTTAATAACTGACACTTGTTTCTGATTGTTTTTATTTGAATCTATCTTTCCGATATTTAATTTATCAGGTGCAATATCAAGCAAACGCATTGCATTTGTCATTACATTTGAAAAAACAGGAGCCGCTACCGTACCACCATAATACTCACCCGCCGATGGTTCATCGACCATAACCACGATAGCTAATCTAGGATCATTCAATGGCGCATAACCTGCAAATACAGATTGATAACTATCGTCTTCATAACCACCAGCTTTTGCTTTATGTACAGTTCCGGTTTTACCCGCCACACTATAATTCCGTACACTTGCCTGAATGGCAGTGCCTTTTAGCGAAACAGTTTTTTCCATCATCTTTGTTACTTTAGATGCCACACTAGATGCAACTATTTTTTCACCTTGCACCTCATGAGACACCTTTAAGAAACTTACAGGGTTAATCACACCTTGATTAGCAATTGCTGCATACATTCTTGTTAACTGCAGCGGCGTAACTGACATTCCATAACCAAATGACAATGTTGCTCTTTCAAAATCGGTTACACGTTTATAAAAATCAAAATAACCAGCCGCTTCACCAGGAAAACCACTACCCGTTGTTTGACCTAAACCAAACTGACGATAAACATGCCATTGCTGCTCTTTTGATAAAGATAAAGCAATTTTAGAAATCCCCACATTACTGGACTTATAAATAACAGCTGGTAACGGCAACTTACCAAAATTCCTAACATCCTTAATACTGGCGCCATTTACTCGCATATAGCCAGGCGAAGTATTTATAACGTCGCTAGTTTTCCATTTACCACTATCTAATGCTGCAACCATTGTAATCGGCTTAATGGTAGAGCCTGGCTCAAACAAATCGGTCACCGCTCGGTTTCTTGTTCTACCTGGTTGTAAATCAGCACGATCATTTGGATTAAATGAAGGCTGGTTAACCATCGCCAGCACTTCACCTGTTTTCACGTCTAAAACAACAACCGAAGCGGCTTTTGCTTTATGTTTCTTAAGCGCTGTTTTTAGTGAACGATAAGCAAGATACTGTAAACGCTTATCGATACTCACAACTAAATCTTGCCCTGCTTGCGCTGAACGTATTCTTTCTACATCATCAATCGCACGGCCCAAACGATCTCTGATTATTTTTTTCTTACCTGGTTTACCTGATAAAAATTCATTATAAGCAAGTTCAAGCCCTTCTTGACCTTTATCATCAACATTTGTAAAACCCAAAACATGAGCACTAACTTCACCAGTAGGATAAAAACGCTGGTATTCGCGCTTGAAATACAAGCCTTCAATCGCTAACGCTTTCACTTTTTCCGCAAGACTTGGCTGAATGCGGCGTTTTACATACATAAACTCACGCGTCGCATTTTTTAATAAACGCTTTTGAAGCAATTCAACCTTAATTGAAAGCAACTTTGCCAATTCAGGCAATTTATCTAAACTACTAGTGATTTGTTTCGGATTAATCCACACGCTATCGACTGGTGTACTGATCGCCAATGGCTCACCATTACGATCATAAATATTTCCTCGATGTGCACTAATTTCAACCGTTCGAATATGTCGCGCATCACCTTGTTTTTGCAAGAAAGCCTGACTACTAATATGTAAATCAAATGCACGCCACAACAAGGCACACATCGCCAGCAAAAACAAACCTGCAATAATTAATCGTCTGAAAGCAAATTGTTGTTTTGCATTATTCATGGTTTTAAATACACCACTGAGTTAATTCCAGGCAATAACATTTTTAATTCTTTTCTAGCAACTTTTTCTAAACGGCCATGATCAGCCCAAGCACCTTCTTCAAGCTGCAACCGGCCCCATTCAACATCTAGCTCATCAATACTTTTATTAATTTGCTGCAATTCCACAAACACTTTTCTATTTAAGTGCTTGCTATAAACGACAGAAATAGCCGAAGCCATTACTAAAAAAAACAGAACGACAAGAGCGGTATTTTTAAGCATCAACTCACCCTCTCAGCTATTCTCAAGACGGCGCTTCTTGCACGAGGGTTAATTTCTAATTCCTCTTGTCCCGCCTTTATAGCCTTACCAATTTTTTTCATCGGCTTGATAATGTCATCATTTCTAATCGGCAAATCACGCAATGCAATAGGCTCATTGGTCATTTTATTGATAAATCGTTTTGTAATTCTATCTTCCAGCGAATGAAAACTTATTACCGATAAACGCCCGCCTATAGACAACAAGTCATTTACTTGCTCCAGCGTTTCCTGCAAAACTTCAAGTTCACGATTAATGAAAATTCTAATTGCCTGAAAACTTCTGGTTGCCGGGTGCTTATGATGAATCTGAAACTTTTTTGGCACTGCCGCTGAAATAATATTTGCCAACTCCAGCGTTGTCGTAATCGGCGCTTCTTCACGCTGATCGATAATGGCGAAGGCTATTTTCTTTGCGAATTTTTCTTCGCCATAAACCCTTAAGACGCGAGCAATATCTTTTGCTTCAGCCTTGCTAAGCCACTCCGCAGCAGACTCACCTTCTTCAGGGTTCATGCGCATATCAAGCGGGCCCGACTGACTAAAACTAAAACCTCGATCTGCATCATCAAACTGTGGTGATGAAACACCGATATCAAGTAACACGCCATCAATTTGCCCAAGTAAATCTTTTTCTTTGATAACCGCGCTCATCTGGCTGAAATTCTCATGCACAATCTCAAAACGATCATCATCAGCAAAACGAACACGCGCTGCTGCAATTGCTTCAGGATCTTGATCGAAAGCAATCAATCTTCCAGACTCACCCAGTTGAGACAAAATAAGCGCACTGTGACCACCTCGTCCAAAAGTTCCATCGATGTAGATACCATCAGCCCTGATCGATAACGCATCAACGGCTTCTTTTAGTAACACCGGCTGATGCGTGAATATTTCAGTCATCAGCTAGAGCGACAAGCTTTCCAATGATGAATGCAATTCATCATCGTTTTTAATATCATCCAACCAGGCCGTTTGATTATCCTGCCAGACCGACTCATCCCAGATTTCAAATTTCTTCCCTTGCCCAATCATCACGACTTTTTTATCAAGACCGGCCTGCTCTTGCAAAATACCCGGCAAACGAATTCGCCCTTGCGAATCAATCTCACATTCTGTCGCATGGCCTATCATTCGTCTTTGCAGGGTACGCGCTTGTTTGTTCATTGAAGGTAGGGCAACTAATTTTTCTTCGATTTTTTCCCACTCGGGCAATGGATAAACCAACAAACAGGGATCAAACTCAACCGTCACGATCAAACGACCAGCACACGACTCAAGCAAACGCTCGCGATATCTCGCCGGCATAGCCAAGCGACCTTTCGCATCAAGCGCCAAATTGTTGATTCCCCTAAACACTTTTACCCACTTTCACCCACTATTCCCCACATATCAGCACTATAGTACCCATAACCCCCACCCGTCAAGGTTTTCACTACCGCGAATAAGAAAAAAACGCTTACAGGTCAATAAGTTAGGTGAGATTGTGAAATAGGATTCAATGCTGCTTTATTAACATTAATCAAATCATTAACTTGTGGATTGAACTTAAACAATTACTTTAAGTATGTAAGGATTTACGCACAAGAAGTGAACCGACGAACGGCATTTATTCATTTTTGACGTTAATGCCTATTTTCAGGATTTTCACGGCATTTACATAAGAGATTGCTAATATTAAAGCATAAAACGAGACGTTGTTACCTTGCCGTTTTTAATATTAAAAACTAACAACTTTCGGAGATAAAACGAGACAACTTAATACCCTAAGAAACTGACAAATACCTTAGAAAATTAAAAATGAGTCGGCCGATAAGCCGGGTTCTGTCGTGGACAATCATTCATCTGGACGCATGTCACCATACGCCTCAAGCGATCTACCCGAGAACAATGCGGGCCGCACCATACGTTCTCCTATTTGATCTTGCTCCAAGTGGGGTTTACCTTGCCACAAACTGTTACCAGTTGTGCGGTGCGCTCTTACCGCACCCTTTCACCCTTACCGACTTAAGTAAACTTAAGCAGGCGGTCTACTCTCTGCTGCACTTTCCGTAGGCTCTCACCCCCCAGGCGTTACCTGGCACTCTACCCTATGGAGCCCGGACTTTCCTCCGCCTAACCCGTAAAGGTTAGACCGCGATTGTCTGGCCGACTCGCGGCGTATTATATGGCCAAGCCCGAATTTGTTCAAACAACAACGACAACTATTAGTGATCGTAAGCATTTAAAATAAAAAACCACCGCAGAGGCACGGAGAGCGCGGAGAAAACCTTTTATATCCATAACTTATTTAGGGAAAGCAGTATGAATGAGCTATTTCAGAATCAAAGACTACTATTATATTTTTCTTTGTTTTTCCTTTGCGCTCTCCGTGCCTCTGCGGTGGTAAAATCTTTTGATTTTGATTTTCATAACAGCTTCAGGATGAACTGAAACAATCAATCTTTCTGCATTTCCAGCGCTATTTGATAGATTTTGTTCTTTTTCTGGCCCGTTAACGACGCAACTACCTGACTGGCTTGTTTTACCGAAACAATTGGCAGCACTTTTTCCAGCATTTCTCTTATTTCACCATCGGCTTCCGACTCATCAACCTCAGCGCGCCCAATCACAATTACAAACTCGCCCTTTTGCTGGTTATTATCACCAATGACAAACTCATAAAGCTCATCCAGAGTACAGCGTTTGATAGTCTCAAAAGTTTTAGTTATCTCACGCCCCATTGCCACCATTCGATCAGCACCTAACACTGATAAGGCATCATTTAATGAATCAACAATACGATGGCTTGACTCATAGAACACATGAGCATGAGGACTTTTTAACCACTTCGCATAATAATCTTTACGCTGCTGAGATTTGACGGGAGGAAACCCCTCAAAGGTAAAACTGTTTACCGCAAGACCGGAAACGGATAATAAAGAGATAGCCGCGTTAGCACCAGGAATAGGAATCACCTTAATATCAGCATCGTGTACTGCACTGAGCAGACGATAACCCGGATCATTAATTAACGGCGTCCCCGCATCAGAAATCAATGCAATATTTTGCCCGCCCAACAGTTTTTCTACCAAAATGCCCGACTGATACTCTTCATTATGATCATGATAAGCTTTTAGAGGAGTCTTAATCGAATACTCTGCCATCAAGCGCGCGCTGTGCCTCGTATCTTCAGCTGCAATCAAATCAACTTGCCGCAACACATCCAATGCACGCGGACTTATATCTGCCAAATTACCAATGGGCGTGGCTACCACATATAGTTTCCCGATTACTTGCTCCAAAACCTGCTTCTCCGGTACTGATGAACTCTCAGTTTATAAGACATAATGAAACAGCTATTGTAGAATAGATAACTACTTTGAATTGAGTTATTTTTCCATAAAAACAAAAAATATGAATAAAACATTAAACACCATTCCCGCTGCTCTTTTATTCATCGTACTGACCAGTTGTGGCCCGCAAACTGAGTCAGTCAAAACCACTGGCGGAATTCCGACCGCCCCTCCCGTTTCTATTGAAGAGGAACTCACATCACAAACCAAAGAATTATCTGAAGTACAAACAGAAAAACTAAAACAATATATACAGCTAAGCGAAACCAACGAAGGCCAATTAAGACAACAATATATTTTGGATATGTCGGAATGGCTATATGAACAGCTAGAATTAAAAGCGGCCATGAGCGCCCTGGAAAAATTAAAACCAGAATACTTATCTCAAAGCCAGATCGAGAAATCGAGATTATTAAAAATCAGGATTTTGCTCTCACAAGGTGACTACCTTCAAGTTTTAAAAACGCTACCTCTATCCATTGAATATCTTAGCCGGGCAGAAAAAATTGAAATTTTAAATATCAGAGCACAAGCTTTTCTGGGTGCAGACTACGCCTACGAAGCCATTCGCACACGTATAAAGCTAACGCCTTTATTAACAGACTCATTAAAAATAGATGATAACCAGTACACTATCTGGCGAATTGTTAACATGATGTCGTTAAATAGTTTGAGACAAATTAATTCATTACCTCTCGACAATGAAACAAAAGGCTGGATTGAGTTAGCA
>JAUVDT010000048.1 GCA_030595185.1 Gammaproteobacteria bacterium | reverse complement strand
TATGCAATGTAGCTCGTAGTTTGGGTAGAGGAACGAAACCCAACAGCTTTTAAAAATTAAGATCAAAATCAAAGGCGTCGGTGGTTGACCGACAGCAAGTCACTTTTCTATCTACAGCAATAGAAAAGTAACCAAAAGAGTGCCGTCCCTTAATCAAGCTCTCATTAAAAAGCAATGAGAGTTCCCTCGTCAGTCGTAATATAGACGGCTGCTGCGGAACTCGCGAATTATAAAAAGCATAATTCACTCAGACATCCTCGCAGAAAACTCCGTCCATATTACGCCTTCCTCGGCTTGCTTAAATGGGAAGGGTAAATCGAATTCAAAAGACCAGAAACTTAACAGCCAAATCAAAACACTAAAAATCAATATCTAACAGGCTATATCGGTTTTGATTTACCCTTCCCGTCTCGCTGTTTGCCGGGCATTGTTTCCATAAAGGGATAATTTGCCAAGGACGGCAAATTAAGTTTTCTTGAGCAGGGATGCGAATGAAAACGACCCGTGAGCGAGGTTAATACTAATTCAGAGCTTTAATATGAAAACTAACTACATTTACAATGCACGGGAACCCGCAGGGCAAACAGTGTGAGGGCGGCTTTTTTGGGTACTTTTTCAGCTGTAGGAAAAAGTGCCTCGCCCGCCGGTGCGACTACCGGCAATGCTTCAACAAAGCAAGTAACTTACACCTTGCCACAAACTAAAAAGATGCACTTTGTTCGAATGAATTCGAACCTACATAACTCTACACACATAAGAGCGATGCATAAAATGCACCCTACAAAATATTAATGACTAAACTGTGCTTTCCTTTGTTTTTTCTTTTTATGCATCATCAACAACAACCCTGCCTCACCTTCCGACAACTCACAAGTCGCCATCAAATCTTGTTTGTTAATACCTTGCTTAACCAAATTAATCGCCTGATTATAAGAAGCATTACCATTAGCATGCAATTCAAGTTGTTCTAAACGTTGCATTAATAATTTTTGATTACGTTCTATTTTTAGAAGTCGTTCACCTAAACCAATTGAGCCCGCATTAAGCGCAGCCAGGTCACTGGTGAAGCCTGTAGATTCAGGTTGAGAGTATTGAACAGGTATGTTCTTAGCTTTTCTTCTATGCCATAAATGTAAATTAATTATGGCTAAGAATAATATTGTACTTGTTATTACTAGCAGTGCGTTCATGGTTTACTCCACAAGCAGCACTGTGTTGACTAGTTTTCTAAAGTGCACCTACATCGAGCCACTCGTCTTCGGTTAAGAGCTTATTAAGATCAACTAAGATCAATAACTCATCACCTCGACTAACAACACCTTCAATATAACGTGCAGCTTCATCATTGCCCACGCTTGGTGCTGTTTCTATATCGCTTCGACTAACATTAACCACTTCAGAGACACCATCCACCACAATACCAACCGTTTGCATGTCTGATTCTATAATGACAATTCGAGTTGAATCGTCCATCTCTTTAGCAGGTAAAGCAAAACGTTTCCGCGTATCAATAACCGTCACTACGTTACCACGTAGATTGATAATACCCAGTACAAAATCCGGTGCGCCTGGAACAGGTGCTATTTCAGTAATCCGAAGCACCTCTTGTACTAGCATCACGTTAATGCCGTATATTTCACCTTCAAGATGAAATGTAACGCATTGTAGTGGATCTGTGCCGGTTGCAGCATCTGTCATTTTGTTTTCCCGCCGTTACAAACCTGACTGTGTGTCAAAATATTCACGCCAATTAGGTCCTGATTGTTAATCTGCACAATATATGCCAAATATGTTGATACATTATCTAATGTTAATATTCAGAGTGTAGCCTACTCTACCGGAAACACCAGAATCAATAACAATAAAATGTTTAAAATATGTAATAAATTCAAGAAGATCTGTTAATCGAGAAGGAATCATTAAGAGAAAAAACTGAGATTTAAAGGTACAAGCTTTTGTTACTTTTTATGCCCTAACATTTCAGCAAATGCGGCTGTATCCATCACAGCGCACATATGTTCAATTGCTGTACCTAATAGCCAGGGACGTTTGGTTTTATTAGTACGCCATTTAACATCATCTTTTTTCAACCAGACAACTTCACCAATGGAGTCACAAGCCAGACCCCATTTTTGATCATCTACCAGTAATATATGGCTCAATCTTTCAGACGGTTCAAGCGACATTCCCTTACGGTGTTCTGCAGGTAAAACCATCACAGCCGTATCAATGACTTCAACTTTATTACCATGATTCATCAATACCCCTAAGTACCAGTCTGTCTGATTTGGGGTCTCAACTATTTTTTCTGACCATGGAATAACACCATTGAGTTTCACAAGCGGTACCGCAAGCGATAAGCCACCTACTTCGAACAATAAACATTGAAACCGTGATTCAGCCCATTCAGGTGGGCCTGCTACTTCTTGTATTGTTTGCTGTGCGGTTTCTTGTTGTATCTCAACAACTTCAACCTGCTCTTCTACGAGCTCTGGCTCAGCTATTACTTCGGCAACTTCTTCAACTACCTCAGTCTCTACTCCTACCTGTTCTGCCACTTCTGGAAGAGGAATGATTATTTCAGTTGCTAGTTCAGGCTCTGCAAATTCTTTTTGTATTTCAGGTTCAGGAGCCGCTATCATTTCAACATTGGCAAGCATGTCTGCGACGCTGGATCGAGGTTTTACCGGTAAGCTTTTACTCTGCACATCTTCTGAGCTTGTCTCAATATTCTCTGTTTCTTCAACTTGCTCTTCTGTATCTTTTTTAACTGAATAATTAATTTCAGTTTCAATGCTGACTTCTGCTTTTATTTCAGACACAAGCGGTTTACTGGCGTCATTGTCTTCTAATAATGATTCAAAATAATCTTCGAGTGCTGATTTTTGATTACTAAAGTTATGATCACTCATGAGTTAGTATCCGAACTCTCTATATCAGCCCGATTATTATCCCGGTCCTGGTCAAGCTGTATTAAATAATCTAGTAAGTGAGAATACGCCCGGCAACCACGGCTGCTTGGTCTGGCAATAGAAAGAGGAATGCCTTTACGACTCGCATCACGAAATAATGTGTCGATAGGTATCACATTATTCCATATTGTATCTTTGTAAGTTTCTCTTATGTGTTTCAAAGTATCGTGAGAAGCTCTTAGGCGCTGATCAAAAAAGGTCGGTACGATTGTGTAACTAATTTCCTGTTTACGCGCTTTTATAATCATATTAAGCGTATTGACCATACGCTCTAAACCTTTTGCCGCCAAAAACTCTGTTTGCACAGGTACTAATAAATGATTACAGGAAGCCAGTGCATTGACCATCAATAAACCTAAAACAGGTGGACAATCAATGACAGCATAATCATATTGATCCGAGATAGATGCTAAAGCAGCTTTTATAACCAGACCCATACCACCATTAGTACCTAGTTGACGATCTAGTGTTGCCATTGCAGAGGATGCTGGTAAAAAAGACAGGTTATCAAAACGGGTTTTGATAACAACCTGTTCAGGAGTCGCTGTTTTATGGAATAGATCATATACCGTCGGTTCCAGTTCATCAGGGTCATGGCCAAAATAACTGGTCATTGAGCCATGCGGATCGAGGTCAACTAAGAGCACACGTTTACCACGCATACTCAATGTGCCACCTATCGTAATGGCTGTGGTGGTTTTTCCAACACCACCTTTTTGATTTGCTACTGCCCAAACTTTCATTTTATTTTATTAATTATCTTCTTTTGTTTCAGAAAAAATATCATTACTGGTAAACACTCTAATCACGACCCGACGATTTTTACTTCGACCTTCTACTGTCGTATTTGTTGCCAGCGGCCGGTGTTCTCCAAATCCAATCGCTCCCATCAGCTCCGGATCCAGGCCTAAACTTGTGAACAAGTCAACAACACTAACTGCTCTTGCAGCTGATAGCTCCCAATTTGAGGAAAATTTTTGCGTAAATATTGGCACATTATCACTATAACCCAATACATATATAGGTTTATCACCACCCAGCAATTGGTAACTTAAGGGCTCAAGAATCTTATTTGCCTTTTTGGATAAAACAGAACTGCCACTGCGAAATAAAACGCCAGAGCTAATTTCTATATCGACCCAAAGGTTTGTTGCTTTTACTTTAACATCACCCTGATCAAGCCAACGTTTTAAACTGCTTGATATGTCTTTTTTTAATGCAGATGGGGTCGGTTTAGTTTGTTGATGTGCATCTTGTGATGATATTTTTTCAGGTACCGGTGCCAACATCTTAGGCGTTTTACCTATTTGAAGCATCGTCTTACTTACTACGGGTTCATCTTGAACGCTTGAATCATCGTTAACTGTTTGAAAAGCTGAAACCATTGAGTCAGCTAAAACTCGATATTTACCTTCATTAACAGAAGAAATTGAATACATCATGACAAAAAAGGCGAAGAGCAATGTAATAAAATCGGCATACGAAACAAGCCAACGTTCATGGTTCTCTGATTCTTCTTCAACTCTTCGTCGTCGAGACATAGCCGCCCTTTATTGCAAGAAACCCTGTAATTTAGTTTCAATATTTCTAGGGTTCTCTCCTTCTGCAACTGAAATAATGCCTTCAGTTATTAGTTCATTAAGCTGAGTTTGTTCATTTACAATCATTTTTAATTTACTTGAAACCGGTAAAAATATTAGGTTTGCAAAACCAACACCATAAATTGTTGCAACGAAAGCGACCGCGATACCCGCACCTAACTTACTTGGATCGGCAAGGTTATTCATAACATGAATAAGTCCCATCACTGCGCCTATAATACCAATCGTTGGACTATAGCCCCCCATGGATTCAAAAACTCTTGCCGATAATTTCCCAGCTCGGTCGTTAGCATCTAAATCCACTTCTAGTATATTTCTAACCGTCTCAGGTTCATTACCATCAACAACGAGCTGAAGCCCTTTACGTATAAAAAGTGACTTTTCAGTATCGAGAAATTTTTCTAACCCAAGCAAACCTTCTTTACGAGAAATATTACTCCAGCTTACAATTTTATTAATATGCGTTTCTAAGTCGATAGAAGGTGGAACAAAAACCCACGTTAACATTCTCATTGCCCGAAGAAAGACAGGTAATGAATATTGAACCATTACCGCACCAGTTGTACCGCCCATGACAATTAAAAATGCTGTTGCCTGAAATAATGAAGAAAGATGACCACCTTCAAGTACATTGCCGCCAATAATGGCGCCAATACCTAAAAGTAAACCCAATATTGTCATTATATCCATAGTGTTACTTATTTCCCATTTTAGTAACTATTTACCCTGCCAACAATTTAGTAATTATTGGTAAGGGTAAAATCTGGTCAGCCAGGTTTGCTTGCGCAACTGCAGCAGGCATTCCATAAATTAAACTTGTCTCTTCATCTTGCGCCCAAATACTGGCACCAGTTTGTTTTAATCGGCGGCAACCTTCACGACCATCGGCTCCCATACCTGTTAAAATAATGCCTAATGTTTTAGCACCCGATGCCATTGCAATACTTTCAAACGTATCATCCACGCAAGGCTTATAATTTTGATTAGATTTTGATTCTTTAATATTTACTGTCAGAGTCCGGCCTTTCTTAACCACATCGAGCTGCATACCGCCTGGAGTAATCAAAGCCACACCAGCTTGCAATTGATCTCCCTGTTTTGCTTCACGCACAGTAATTTTACAAATTTTATCCAGACGATTAGCAAACGCCTCTGTAAATTTTGGCGGCATATGCTGCACTATTAAAATAGGTGCAGCAAAATTAGTGGGGATTTTTGTTAACAGTGTTTGCAACGCGACAGGTCCCCCTGTAGATGTACCAATTGCTACTAAATTTACTGACGATGAATCAAATGACCGGATGGAACTAGCACGCGTTTTCACTGGTGTCGTTTTTACATCAGCTGAGGCTGCATTTGCAGGCCTTCTTGTTGCGAAAGCAGCTTTACTTCCCCGACCAAGAGTTTTAATTCTTGATGTCAGTAATTTAATAGCGTCTTCACGCTGATTTGAAATATCCTCAAAGCGCTTTGGTAAAAAATCTGCAGCACCGGCTTCTAGCGCATTCAATGTTGCCGTTGCACCATCATAAGTTAATGATGAAAACATTAGAATACTAGTTGGGTTTGAGCGCATAATTTGTTTAGTTGCTTCTATGCCATCCATGACAGGCATTTCTATATCCATAGTTATCACATCTGGTTTTAGTAGACGCGCTTGCTCAATTGCTTCTTTACCATTATTAGCACTGCCAATCACTTCTATTAGAGGATCACTGCTTATAATTTCAGTTAACCGTCTTCTGAAAAAACCGGAATCATCGACAATTAAAACTTTTACAGACATATTTATTTATCAACCTTAAAAACTATTTATCTTAAACCTTACAAATGAAACAAACTTTAAAAACATTTCTTATTAATTGAAACCTTTAACGGCTCTATACTTAAATAAATTTGCAAGATCAAGAATTAGTGCAATACCACCATCACCTGTAATAGTAGAACCAGCGTATCCAATTGAGCTACTTAAAAAAGCACCCAAAGGTTTAATGACCACTTCCTCCTGACCAATAACAGCATCAACAACAATGCCCACCATCTGACTTCCTAATTGAGTAATAATTACCTGGCCTTCTCCCTCTGCTTTTTCAGCAGTCTCACCATACGGTAACAACCATTTTGATAAATAAAATAATGGTATGGCTTTTTCTCTAACCATAATGACTGGTTGGCCATCGACAATATTGGATGATTTTGTCTCTAATTCAATAATTTCGCGCACCATCGATAATGGTAGCGCGAAAGCATGCTGACCTATTTTCACCATCAGCGTTGGTAGGATAGCTAAAGTAAGTGGCACTTTAATACTGAGCTTTGTGCCTTTCCCTAAAGCAGAATCTATATCTAAATGGCCATTTAATTGTGTGATACGTGTTTTAACAACATCCATACCCACACCACGACCAGAAATATCCGAAATTTGCTCTTTGGTAGAAAAACCAGCTGCAAAAATAAGATTAAAACATTCTTTGTCTTCCAGTCGCGATGCCGTTTCTTTATCCATCAATCCTTTTTTGACTGCAATGTTACGCAACACATCAGGATCCATTCCGGCTCCATCATCTTCTATTGATAATAAAATATGATCACCGGCCTGCTCTGCTGCAAGAATAACGGTACCCTGACGAGACTTACCCATTTTTTCTCTTTCATCCGGCATCTCGATACCATGATCAACAGAGTTACGTACTAAATGCACTAATGGATCGGCTAATGCTTCAACTAAGTTTTTATCCAGATCAGTTTCTTCACCAATCATTTCTAAAGCAATATCTTTATTTAAACTTCTTGCCAAATCACGAATGACTCGTGGAAAACGACCAAATACTTTTTTGATCGGTTGCATTCGAGTTTTCATGACCGATGTTTGCAAATCAGCTGTCACGATATCTAAATTACCAATGGCTTTACCCATTTCGGTATCGGTACCACCTGAATCTAGCTGTAATTTATCGAGACGATTTCTGACTAAAACCAACTCACCAACCAGGTTCATAATATCATCTAGTCGTTCAGTATCAACGCGCACCGTTGTTTCAGTTTTAGGTGCTGCAATAGCAGGTGTTTTTGCTTCCTTAACTGCCGGTTCTTTTTTCTTAACATTTTTTTTAGGCTTATCAACTTGTTTAGCAGGTGGGGTACTCGCTTTATTGTTTGATGTAGGCCCTGCACCTTTGCCATGCATATCATCAAGCAAATTTTCGAATTCATCATCAGTAATTAATGAATCATCAGCTGGTTTTGCCGTTTCTTTTTTAATTTTTTTGGGTTTTTCTTCTGCGTCTTTTTTATCACCCGGTTTACCACTACCATGTAGTTGATCTAGTAAATTTTCAAACTCATCATCTGTGATTAGTTCGTCACCAGCTGATGCTTTTTCTTCAGCTGCTGGTTTTTCATCATCTTTAGGATTACCACCATGCTGACCTTTACCATGTAGTTGATCCAATAAGTTTTCAAACTCATCATCTGTAATATCATCAGATGCTGCATCAGTAGCAAGTGCTTCTGGTTCCGGCTCAGCAATGGGTTCCGGCTCAGCCGCAACAGGTTCAGCTCCGGCTGGTACAGCAAATACTCGTAGACGTTGTAAAAGCTCTTGATCGGCAGGAGCAGGTTCATTACCAGCCTGAATATCATTAAACATGACATTAATCTGGTCGAGAGCCGTTAGAATTTCATCCATTAAATCTGCATCGGCAATACGATCGCCTTGACGAAGAATATTGAAAATATCTTCCGCCACATGACAAGTATCTACCATCGGTTCTATTGCAAGAAAGCCAGCCCCACCTTTAATGGTGTGGAACCCTCTAAAAATTGCATTCAGTAGTTCTATGTCTTCCGGATTTTGCTCTAGCTCTACAAGCTGCTCACCCAATAACTCAAGAATCTCTCCTGCTTCAACTAGGAAATCTTGTAATATTTCATCGTCTAGATCAATACTCATAAACTACTCAAAATCCAAGGCTTGCTAATAAGTCATCCACATCATCCTGGTTCGCCATAACATCTTCTGCTTCTTTACCAGGAATTTGCGGGCCTTCTAATTTACCAACTGTCTCTTTATCTTTCACATCGGTTGTTGTACTCGGACCATCACCTTGCAATCGAATCAAATTAACCAGATTAGATTCAACATCTTCAACCAGAGTAATTACTCGGCGTATTATTTGTCCTGTTAAATCCTGAAAATCCTGAGCCATTAAAACGGTATTCAAGTCTGAACTCAGTTCTGATGTGGTTTGTTTTGATTTCTCAAAAAAAACACTCATATCAGATGCAAGCTGACGGAACTCATCAGCACTCAATTCTTTTTTCTTAAATTTAGACCAGCGCTGTTCGATGTCGTTAATGCTTGTCGTTAGTTCATCAACTTTTGGCTGGCTATTTTCAACAGCTGTTAGCGTTTTATCAGCCGACTGTTCAGTCATTGTCAGTACATATTCTAAACGTTCTTTTGCATCAGGAATTTCAGTTTGAGCAATATCATTAAAACGGTCATCAAGCTGAAAATTTCGAATCGAATCGTGCAACTCTCTTGTTAGCTTACCTAATTCTTGAAACAAATCATTTTCACGAAAAGCTGATATTTCATCCAATACTTTTTCTATACTACTATCGTCACCACTTTCCAGCTGCCCGATAAGTTTTTGTGTAACGGTTAGTAATAGTGCTTTGTCTATTCCTGAATTACCCATATCAAACCCTTATTTGTTAACCATCAATTCGCTCAAAAATCTTATCGATTTTTTCTTTCAGCGTAATTGCTGTAAAAGGTTTGACCACATAACCATTAACACCTGCCTGAGCAGCTTGAACAATTTGTTCTTTTTTAGCTTCTGCGGTTACCAATAAAACAGGTAATGATGCAAGCTCATCACTGGCACGTACTTTTTCTAATAATTCGATACCCGTCATGATAGGCATATTCCAATCTGTCACCAGAAAGTCAAAATTACCTGTCTGTAACATTGGCCAAGCAGTTTGCCCATCATCTGCTTCTTGAGTATTATTAAACCCCAAATCTCTTAATAGGTTTTTAATAATTCGTCGCATTGTAGAAAAATCGTCCACAATGAGAATTTTCATGTTTTTATCCAATTGAAACTCCCCAGCTCAATATAAATTTATTTATTAGTTAAATAGTATAGCTAACCTATCCAGGAATGTAAGCGGCTGCGCAACCTTATTAAGGCCTGTCCATGAATCTGACTAACCCTTGATTCACTAACATTTAAAACCGCTCCAATTTCTTTAAGATTCAGCTCTTCGTTATAATATAACGACATCATTAACTGTTCTTTTTCAGGTAATTTCTGAATTTCTTTTGCCAATGCTTGTTTAAAACTATTTTCTTCTAGTTTCTTTTGTGGCTCAGTCAAATTTGAACGACCCGATACACCATGCTCATCTTCAACTTGTTCTAAACTAAAAAGGCGTGCCGTCATACTGTCTTTTAAAATTGTATGATATTCATCCAGACCAATACCCATATGTTCAGCAACTTCTGTATTGGTTGGATCACGGCCTAATTCATTCTCAACTTCATGAACGGCCCGGCTCACTTCACGCACTTTGCGTGTGACGGATCTTGGTGTCCAGTCAGTGCCTCGTACTTCATCTAATATTGCGCCACGAATTCGAATACTGGCATAGGTTTCAAAACTTGCACCCTGACTTGGGTCGTAGTTTTTTGAAGCTTCTAACAAGCCAATCATACCTGATTGAATCAGGTCATCGATTTGAATGTTACTAGGTAGTCGGCTACCAATATGGTTAGCGATACGCTTTACCAGCACGGCATGTTCCGTGATCAGCTTGTCTCGTTCATCATGCTGGATTTGGTTATACATTACACAACCTGGCGACATTGAATTAATCTGCCTCTGCCGTAGCGCTATATTTAATCAATCGCTCGACAAAGAACTCAAGCTTGCCACTTGCCTTATCAGGCATAGGCCACTGATTAATCTTTTTAGCGAGATTTTTAAACGCTCTGGTAGATGGGCTTGATGGATACATTTTAAAGACAGCTTTTTGTTGTCTTACTGCTTTTCTAAGACTTTCATCGGTAGGTATATAACCTGCCATATTAAGGTTCACATCAAGATAAAGGCCCGCAACATGGCTTAGTTTAGCGTATAAATGCCGTGCTTCTTGCTCATTTTGCACCATGTTTGCCAGTACTTGAAAACGCTGAATACCATGATCGAGATTAAGCACTTTTATTAATGCGTAAGCATCAGTTAATGATGCAGGCTCGTCACAAACCACTACCAATACTTCGTGCGCTGCTTTACAAAAACTAATGACGCTGTCACTAATACCTGCAGAACTATCAATAACCAGTACATCAATATCTGTGTTTAGCTCACCAAAAGCTCGAATCATTCCCGCATGTTGTTGTGGTGTTAATTCAGCCATCATTTGTGTACCAGAAGCAGCTGGTATAATTTGTAAATTATCCGGGCCGGTAATGATAATTTCTTCTAAGCTTCGTTCACCATTAATCACATGTGATAGATTAAACTGACTTTTTAAGCCCAGCATCAAATCAACGTTAGCCAAACCTAAATCGGCATCCAGTAACATGACTTTATTGCCTGCCTCGATTAATGCTAACGATAAGTTCACCGATACATTTGTTTTACCAACGCCACCTTTACCACTTGCGACGGCGATGACTCTTACTGGTTTTGGGTTATTCATTCGTCTTAAACCTGCGGCTTGGTCCATATATTTTTCATCAATGAGCATGAATCATGCCTTCATTAAATGCCATAGCAAGGTCGTTTTCATAAACTTCCTCTGGCCTGTTTTTTAGTAAATCCAATGCTTTTGCCACTAATTCTCGAGCATAAGCACTTTCTAAATCTTCTGGTACGGCTTGCCCATCGCTGATATAGCTAATGGGCAATTGATGGCGAATCAACATACTAATCGCACCACCTAAACTGGCTGTTTCATCTAATTTCGTTAAAATACAACCACTTATTTCAGTCTGTTTAAACGTATTGATGATTTCATCAAGTGCGCTAGTTTGAGCATTTGCGGCTAATACCAAGTAAGACCTTACGCCTTCAGCACCTTGTTTTAGTGTATTAAACTGCTCACAAATACGCATATCTTTCTGACTCATACCTGCAGTATCAATCATTATCAGTTTTTTATCGTAAAGATTTTGTAAAACTTTATGTAACTCGTTGGAATCTTTAGCGTTATGAACAGGGATTCTCAAGATTCTGGCATAATTAAAAAGCTGCTCTTGAGCACCAATCCGATAATTATCCAATGTCACCAGTGCAATTTGGTCTTGACCATGTGACATCACATAACGCGCTGCTAGTTTGGCAATGGTGGTTGTTTTACCAACCCCTGTTGGTCCAACAAGCGCAACAATGCCCTGACGCTGTAAAATATCATCAGTTGCAACCGGTATCATTTGAATCAAGTTATTGATCGCTTGTTTGGATGCTTTTTGTACATCATCATTATTTTTAACTTTATCAAGCACTTGTTTTGAAATATCTACCGTTAATCCTAGTTCAGAAAAGCGTTTTAGCAAGCCAACAGCCATTGGATTTTGCTTTTTTTGTTGCTCCCAATGCATCATGCTCACTTGAGTTTCCATCATTGAGCGCAACGCCCTCAATTCTTGCTTTAAACTTTCCGTTTCTTGCTGCTGTTGAAGGCTTTGTACTGGGACTGTATTTAACGATCCTGACTCTTTTTCATCGGTAATAAACTGGGAATAATCAACTTTTTGCCTAGCAGGTCGTTTGGTTTTAACCGGCTCAGATACCTCGGCTTTGTGAAACGGCTCAGACACGTCTGCTCTATGATCAAAAAGAGCAGCTTTTGCCTTTTCAGAAGACGCCTTATCCAAAGATGCTGCGCCATAACGTGATGAAAACGTCACTTCGTCCTCTTTAAAAGAAGGCGTTAAAGGCTCATCTTTAATTTCACCATAAGTGCGGTAAGAACGTTTCGGCTTTTCAGGTGCCTCATCGGCATGTGCTGCGTGGTCATAATCGTTAGAGGCCAATATCTCCACACCATCATCAATCATTCGGTTAGAGAGGATAACAGCCTCTGCTCCCAGGCTTTCTCTTACCTGTTGCATGGCTGTTCTCATATCTGATGCTATAAAACGTTTCACTTTCATCATCTATCTCTTTTTATGTGTCTCTTTAGGGTGTTTCTAGTGCTTCAGCTTCATTACCCACTGTCGCAACTACTTTAATTTGTTTGTTATCGGGTATCTCGTTGTAAGCCATCACATGCATGCCGCGTATCGTATGGCGAATCAATTTCGATAAATAAGCCCGGATTGGCGGTGCCACAACAAGAATGGACGCTTCCCCTTTAATCTCTTGCTGCTGCGTTACTTGCTCTAGCGATTTAAACAACCGATCTGCCATACCTGGCTCAATACCCAACGCGCCATTTGATGCGCCCTGTACTGACTCAAGCAATAATTGTTCCAATGCTGGATCTAAGGTAACAACAGGCATCTCAGGCGCGACGCCAATGATGTTTTGAATGATTGAACGCCCCAAAGCAACGCGTACATAAGACGTTAGTTCGTCAGGATCCTGACTTCTTGTACCGTTATCCGCCAAAGTCTCGGCAATCGATCTCATATCACGGATTGGCACCGCTTCTTTCAATAAACTCTGCAAGACTTTAACGATGGTTCCCAGACTAAGTGTTTTAGGTACCAAATCTTCAACCAGTTTCGGAGAGTCTTCTGCCAATTTATCCAGCATTTGCTGCACTTCTTCATAACCAATCAAGTCATACGAATGCTCTTGTAATAACTGGCTTAAATGCGTTGCGACAACCGTTGCTGCATCAACCACGGTGTAACCTAGAGTTTGAGCATGATCACGCTGGTTTGTTTCTATCCACACGGCTTCTAATCCAAATGCAGGATCAATGCCTTTTATACCCTGTAGCTCTCCGTAAACCGTACCGGGGTTAATCGCCATTTCTTTATCTGGATAAATTTCAGACTCACCGATTGGAACTCCCAATAGCGTAATGCGATATGCATTTGGACTGAGGTCTAAATTATCTCGAATATGAACCGGCTGGATTAAAAAACCAAAATCTTGTGAGAGTTTTTTACGAATGCCTTTAATACGATTTAATAACATGCCGTTCTGGTTTCTATCAACTAACGGGATCAAACCATAACCAACTTCAAGGCCAATTAAATCAACTTGCTTAACATCATCCCAACTGAGCTCTTTATTTTCTGCTGCTTTTTGTTGTTCCGCTACTTGCTCAGCTTGTGCGGGCGCATCCATTACTTCGCCACTCAGTACCTCATCGATATTATTTTTATAATCAAAATAATACGCCGATAACGCCATGATTAATGCCAACGATAAAAAAGCTACATTAGGCATACCAGGAATGGCTCCTAATAATCCCAAAATACCTGCGGTAACCCAAAGTGGTTTTGTGTTTTTAAATAACTGTGAGAATACTTGTTCACCAAGGTCACGAGGCTTGGAGTTACGAGTGATAATAATGGCGGTTGCAGATGACAAAAGTAAAGATGGTATTTGTGCAACCA
The DNA here is from genome assembly GCA_030595185.1 of Gammaproteobacteria bacterium. Lineage (GTDB taxonomy): Bacteria > Pseudomonadota > Gammaproteobacteria > SZUA-229 > SZUA-229 > JAUVDT01. The sequence continues at coordinate 3,303 of JAUVDT010000048.1, read as the reverse complement.
AACCATCACCGATGGTTAACAAAGTATAAAATTGCACCGCATCAGCGGCGGACAAATCATGTTGAGCCATGCCAATAGCGAAGCCACCAATAATATTAATAAATAAAATCAATATCCCGGCAATCGCATCGCCTTTTACAAACTTACTGGCACCGTCCATAGACCCGTAAAAGTCTGCCTCTGCAGAAATATCATCACGTCGTTCCCGCGCTTCATCCTGGTTAATTAAACCCGAATTCAAATCGGCATCTATCGCCATTTGTTTACCCGGCATCGCATCCAGGGTAAAACGCGCACTGACTTCAGAAACACGGCCTGCACCTTTTGTTACAACAATAAAATTAATGATAACTAAAATGGCAAATACCACTAAACCAACCGCATAGTTACCACCAATAACAAACTCACCAAACGCTTCAATAACACTACCTGCGGCACCCGTACCAGTATGACCTTCCAATAAAACCACACGGGTTGATGCCACGTTAACCGATAAACGCATCAATGTTGTGATTAACAAGACGGTTGGAAACACAACAAAATCTAATGGTCTTTTGGCATAAATACAAACCAGTAAAACCACCAGTGAAACACCAATATTAAGCGTGAAGAATATATCCAATGCGACCGGTGGCATTGGCAAGATCATCATTCCTAACATTGCCATTAGTAGTATTGGCGCAGCTATTCCACGGCCACTAGATTTCTGTATATTATTTAATATTGCTTCCATCACTTACTCCAGATCATTGTGATCGACCTTTAGATGGGTCAAAGAATTCATCGGTAAACTGTTTGTATTCATCAGGCAACGTTGTTGTAGGAACGTCCGGTACATCAGTACCCTGCTCGTTTGCGGTTTTAAGATGAAAGACATAAGCTAATATTTGAGCCACTGCTAAATACAAGTTTTCAGGAATTTCATCACCTATTTCTGCATTGTAAAAAACAGCACGAGCTAATGGCGGCGCTTCAACCAGTGTTACGTCATTATGTATCGCTACTTTTCTAATATTGGCAGCGACTTCATCAACACCTTTGGCAACCACTACCGGCGCTTTTCCTGAAATTTGGTCATACTTTAATGCCACCGCAAAATGTTCAGGGTTAGTGATAACAACATCAGCCTGAGGCACATCTTCTAACATCCTTCTTTCAGCAACTTCACGTTGCAGTTGGCGTATTCTTCCTTTAACTTCTGGTCGTCCTTCCGAGTCTTTCATTTCATCTTTAACTTCTTGCAAAGTCATTTTCATTTGTCGCAAGTGATCCCATATTTGAAAGGGAACATCAATTGCTGCAATAATAATTAACGCAATAGTCAGTAGTAAAAAGCCCCAGCCAAATAGTTCACCAGCATGAGATATTGCAGTTCCAATAGACTGACTTCCCAACTTTAAAAAACTATCAACTTGTGAACTAAAAACCGTAATCGCCACGGCTGTCACCAATACAAATTTGAGCATGGTTTTTAATAATTCAATCAGACTTTTTAAAGAAAACATTTTCTTAAAGCCACTAATGGGATTCAGTTTACTGAACTTTGGTGTTAATGATTCCCAACTAAATGCCCAACCACCAATCAATATCGGTGCTAATAACGCGGCAACAAACATTAATACTAAAAAAGGAAAAATGATAATTAAGGCTTCTAAAATAGTCTCTAACAATAAATCAGCTGTTTGCAATGGATCAAAAATTTGCGCTCTAGATGGCGTTAAACCTATGGTCATAATGCCCGATAAACCATCAGTGAATCGATTACCCATAATTAACAAACCTGCAGCAGCCAACGCGACTATTGCCATGGTATTAAAGTCACGCGAACGGGCAATCTGACCTTTCTTTTTCGAGTCAGCTTGCCGTTTTGCGGTGGGTTCCTCTGTGCGTTCTTGTCCGCTTTCTTGAGCCATTAAATTTGGCCCTCACTCACTGCTGCAAGCGCAGCATCAAAAGCATGCATAACTTGATTAGAAAACTGCGGCAGCATGCTCGGTAAAGTCAGCATTAATAAAACAAAACCAAGCAATAGCATTAATGGAAAACCAACAGCGAATATATTCAACTGAGGTGCCGCACGAGTAATAATACCCATTGCTATATTGGCCACTAGCAATGCAGTAACCGCAGGAATAGCAACCAAAACTGCACCAACAAACATCTGGCTTCCCCAGGCAACAACTAACCAGATTCCTTCTCTGGTCATTCCCGTTTCAGCCACCGGAATAATTTCAAAACTTTGAATAACCATTTGTAAAAGCAGCAAATGACCATTCATTGATAAAAATAAAAGTGTTGCTACGATAATAAAATATTGAGCGACAACAGGAACCTGAACACCATTTTGCGGGTCCATCATACGAGCAAAACCTAAGCCCATCGTCATGGCAATCGCCTCACCGGCAATGACCAATAACTGAAAAGCCATTTGTAAAAAAAAACCCATCGCTGCACCGATAATGACTTGATGAGCCAAAATAATAAAACCTTGCAGCGAAACCGGTTCAATACCTTTAACTGGTTCAAGAACAGGAAGAAGTGCAACAGTCACTAAAACAGCCAAAACAACTCGAATGCGCACAGGAAATGACGACGCGGCATAAATAGGCGCAACCATCAACATTGCGCTAATACGCACAAATGGCCAGTAAGCACTGGCCATCAATTCATTAATTTGTGCTAATTGTAAAGTCACAGATTACCCGTCAACCAATGAGCGACGGTATGTTGGTAATTAAACGTATCGTAAAATCGACGATATTACGTAACATCCAGGGTCCGAATGTAAATAATGCGATAACAAGAATGCCTAATTTTGGAATGAAGCTTAATGTCATTTCATTGATTTGGGTGGCTGCCTGGAACATACCAACGATAAGACCGACTGTTAGTGCAGATAACAGCATCGGAGCAGCCAATAGTATGGTCATCCATAGTGTCTGACTGGCTAAATTCATTACTGTATCTTGGGTCATGCGACTATCCTCAATGACATTTTTTTGACAAAAATTAACTCTTAATACGGTAAATGCATTTACCGTGCCTATTTGAGTTTTGTTGGGGTTTTGTTGATATGAAAGTCAAAGTCAAAGGCGTGGGTTCCCGCACCCAACGGCGTGTTACCTTTCTTGCTCGTACAAGAAACATAACCCAAAGAATACGCCCCAGTTCACAAGTCCGCATAAAAAACATGCGGATACCCTCATCACTCGTCATCAATGTGGCTGCTGCGGAACTCGCGAGAAAAGCACTCGCTCAGACATCCTCGCAGAAAGCCTCCACATTGATAACTCTCTCTTCAGC
>JAUVDT010000007.1 GCA_030595185.1 Gammaproteobacteria bacterium | reverse complement strand
CCCTAATGTGGTGGGTTTTGACTTTAAATGCTTACAACAGCTAAGTACTATTTTTCAGCCATCCGTTAGATTTTTTATGAAATACTACTCATTCATAACCAACTCAGCATGGTGTAACTGCAGCCATTGCATGGCAAGTATCGGTGTTGCTGAGTTTATATCTCCATTCTCTAAACGCTTAACGGCATCGTGATAATCTAATACAATCACTTTTATATCTTCAGCTTCTGAATCAAGCCCATGAATACCATTAGCTTTACTACTATCAACCTCGGAATAATAAAGCGTTATCTTTTCACTGCAACCACCGGGACTTGCATAATAGGTAAATAATTCTCGTACACCTTTAACTTCAACACCGGCTTCTTCCATACACTCCCTTACAACCACTTGCTCAGCAGATTCATGCTCTTCTATCATTCCAGCCACTAGCTCAAGTAACCAGGGGGATTCTTCATCATCTTTTGCACCAATTCTAAACTGTTCTATTAAAACCAGTTTATCCAGATCAGGATCAAACAATAAAATAGCGACGGCATGCCCTCTTTCCATTAATTGTCTGGTGATAACTCCAGACTCACCACCGGCATAAAGATCATGTTTCAAAGTATATTCATCAATTGATAAAAAGCCTTTATATCGTATTTTTTTAGAAATTATCTTCCAGTCCATAGTAACTCTGCTATAAAATTGATTTGTATCAGTAAATATATATTAGGAAGCACTAATATATCAGTAACCCAACCCCGTACTGGAAAGAAATGAATAAACTAATAACCATTCTTTTATTAATACTAACTCCTTCTCTCATTAACGCCGCACCAAATGGGCGAACTTTATTTGAAAAGAATTGTTCCGCTTGTCACGGCACAAACGGCCAAGGTGGCGTTGGTATTCCAATATCACTGCCGTCCTTCATTGACTCGGTTAGTGATAATTACCTAAGAAAGACGATACGTTACGGTAGACCGGGCCGAGTTATGCCATCATTCAATAACCTATCAGACAACGAAATACTCAGTGTCGTTCAGTACATGAGAACTTGGACTGGTAATAAAGGTAAAACATACAGCAAAAAGCGCATCAAAGGTAATTCAAAAGCCGGTAAAAAGTTATTCAATCAATACTGCGTTGCTTGTCACAATACTGGAGGCACAGGTGGCGTTGGTACAGGGGTTACTTTTTCACGACCACGTGATGCTGCCATTATTGCTCCATCTTTAAATAACCCGGGCTTTCTTTCATCAGTTGAAGATAGCTTCATTAAAGAAACATTAATGAATGGTAGAGCTGGTACACCAATGATGTCTTACAGAGCACACGGCTTAAGTGAAAAAGACATTAACAATCTAGTAAAGTACATTAGAGACTTTGAAGGTGGCCCGTATCCCTATGAAGATTATGATAATGAATCGGCAATTTTAAAAGTTGAATCACCTTACGGCTTAGAAGAAACAGTCAATAATGTTAAAGATGCCATTATTGGAAAAAACTTTAAGATCATTCGTACACAAGAATTAAACAAAGGCCTGGTTAAAGAAGGAACAGAAAACAAACAGCAAATCATTATTTATTTCTGTAACTTTAACTTTTTATATAAAGCATTAGCTATAGATCCTCGTGTTGGAATGTTTTTGCCTTGCCGAGTCACTATTGTTCAAGAAAAAGGCAAAGTTACTATCATGACAACTAACCCTCTAAAGTTAGCAGACATTTTCAATAACAATGAGTTAACTGAAGCGTGCAAAGAAATGTATGAAATCTATAGTGAGTTATTAGAAGAGGCTAGTATGTAAATGAAGAATTTAAAAATGATTTTAAAAACTGTAATAGTTCTCGGTACTTTACTAAATATAATGACAGCTCACGCTGGCGATTTAATCATGGCACGGGTAAAACAAAATTTTCCTGAAACAATGGTCAGTTTGCAAAGCGCCATTAAAACAGCAGGCTATACCGTATCACGAGTGCAGCGAGTTGATATTGGTCTAACAATGTCTGGATTCAAGACAGATAAATATCGAGTTGTTTTTTTTGGGAAAGCAGATGAATTAAATAGACTTGCCAAACAGCACCCAGATATCATTCCTTATTTACCTCTAAAGATATCTATTTTTGCTGAAAACAATGAGACAATTATAACGACTAACAACCCATTAGTAATGCGTAGCTATTTCAAGAAGATACCCAAACATTACTTTACACAATGGGCTAAAGATATCGAAAAAATATTCACATTAACATCAGTTGTAGATTAATCCTCTGATAATGCTCGTGCGCATTGGTATACAAGTTCAGGGCCTTTATAAATAAAGCCAGAATATATTTGAACCAATGCAGCACCTGCTTTGATTTTTTCCAATGCATCGTCTGCAGACATAATACCACCAGCTGCAATCACGGGTATTTTCCCGTCAAACAATTCACAAAACGCCTTAACGACAGCAGTAGAAGAAGCCATTACTGGCGCACCACTTAAACCACCTTGTTCTGTAGAATAACGTAAACCCTCAACACCATTGCGAGAACTCGTCGTATTAGTCGCTATAACGGCATCAATTTCTGTTTTAATAAAGGTATCAGCCAACTCTTTAATTTCATCATCAGTTAAATCAGGCGCTATTTTTACAACCAAAGGCACATAACGCTGACTAATATTACTTAATTCTTTTTGTTTTAGCTTAAGCTGAGTCAATAAATCAACCAGGGCTTCCCCATGCTGCAATGACCTCAATCCAGGGGTGTTAGGTGAAGAGATATTAATCGTAACGTAGTCGGCTAAATCATAAACAGCTTCCAAACAAATAAGATAATCATCAACGGCTTTTTCAACAGGCGTTGAAAAGTTCTTTCCTATATTTATTCCAATAATGCCTTTGTAATTAGATTTTTTTACTGACTTTATTAAACTTTCAACACCCTCATTATTAAAGCCCATACGGTTTATAATCGCATTTGATTCAGGTAATCTAAACAAACGAGGTTTTTCATTACCAGCTTGCCCTTTAGGTGTCACAGTCCCTACTTCAATAAAACCAAAACCTGTTTGAGCTAAAGCATCAATATGTTTAGCATTTTTATCTAAACCGGCAGCTAGCCCAACTTTATTCTTAAATTCCAAACCCATAACGGTAACAGGTGAATCAACAACAGGCTTAAAAAGCACTTTTAAAAGGCCAAATGAAGCCAATAGGCTCATTGCCTTTAATGCCAAATTATGTGATTTCTCTGCATCAAATCTGAAAAGTACCAGACGTATTAAATTATAAAGCATTAGACTGGCTCCAAATATTCAATCATTAACTGTAATGTTTTATTATTTCTAAACTCATTTACATCAAGTTTATAAACCGCGCGTATTTTATCGCTATTTTGACCTAACTGTTCATTTGTTGTGTTGAATGCAATTGCATCAATCACTGATTCTCCAGCCTCAGTCCGCAATTTTAATTTTAAATGTTTTTCGCCCACTATTCTCCATTCAATAACATCAAAAATATTATCAAATAATGGTTCCGGGAATTGTTGCCCCCACGGCCCTGAATAGCGTAACAATTCAGCTAATGGCATATTGAAATCTGCAACATTCAATTCCCCATCTGTATAGAGTACATTTACCAAATCATCTTCTGATAATAATTCATTAACAACATCAATAAAATTATGTTTAAATTTTTCAAAACTATTTTCATTCATCGTCAAACCAGCAGCCATTGCATGACCACCAAACTTATGAATAATGGAAGGGTCTCTTTTATCGACCACATCAAGTGCGTCACGTATATTTAAGCCTTTGATCGAACGAGCCGAGCCTTTAATTTCGCCATTATCAGCTTTTGCAAAAGCAAGTACCGGTCGATGAAACTTTTCTTTAATGCGTGAAGCTAAAATCCCAATTACACCTTGATGCCATTCTTCATGGTAAATTACTATTGCACTAGGAATTATACTTTCATCAAGCGTTGAAATAATATCGTCCAATAAAACTAATGCCTGTTCGAGCATATCTGTTTCAATTGAACGCCTTTGGCTATTTAAATCATGTAATTGCTCAGCAATTTGTCCACAGTATTTAATATCATCACTTAACAAACACTCTATGCCTAGCGACATATCTTCTAATCGACCAGCTGCATTAAGTCGCGGTCCAACTGAAAATCCTAAATCAGAAGCCACACAATTAGCTTGATTACGACCCGCAATTTTTAAAATCGAACTTATGCCAGAACAGCATCGTCCTGCACGTATACGCTTTAACCCCTGATCAACTAAAATACGGTTATTCTTGTCTAAGGGCACAACATCAGCAACCGTTCCAAGCGCCACTAAGTCCAGCACTTCTGCAAGATTAGGTTCAATACGCCCATCAGAAAACCAGCCACTATCTCGTAATGATGAACGAACAGCCATCATTACATAAAAAATAACACCAACACCTGCGATTGATTTACTTTCAAAAGAACAGCCAGGTTGATTAGGATTTACGATCGATTTTGCATTAGGTAATTGCTCTGCTGCTATGTGATGGTCGGTAACAACAACATCAATACCCTGTTCATTTGCATAGTTAACACCATCAATACTGGATATTCCGTTATCAACAGTAATAATTAATTCCGGGTTTAAATTTTTCGCATATTTAATAAGATCAACTGTTAAGCCGTAGCCAAAATCAAAACGATTAGGCACAAGGTAATCAACATGTCTAGCACCAAATTGTCGCAGAGTTCTAACAGCAACCGCAGTACTGGTTGCACCATCGGCATCAAAATCACCAACAATTAAAATATTTTTATGTTCTTTAATCGCGTCAACAATATGTTCGGCAGCCGATTGTATGTTCAACAAACCAGTAAAGGGTAACAAGTGAGAGAGCTGATTATCTAATTCACTCTTTGATCTTACATTACGATGTGAGTAGACAGTTTGAAGTACAGGATGAAGACCCTCAATTTTATTAGTCTTTTCCTCATTAAGATAACGAGATATTGAAACTGTTTTCATTCACTTATCACACAAATTTCATTTAAAGAAATATTTTTACGGTAAAAACGATAACGATGCATATTTTTAAGTTGGTAATGTGAATCTGGAGTATCTTGAATATTTATTTCTCTAATAACGCCCCTTTTTAACAATTGATTTAAAGGAGTCAATATTTTAGTTTCTATTTTTTTTAGGCCTTCTAGCCATGAGTCCATATTGCCGTATGATGATGCACGCAATAAGGATTCATCAACAATATGAATACAGTCTTCATTTGAATTTTCTATATCAGATATTTCATATCGTTTAGTTTTATTTTGAGAACAAAAACCATCTAACCAATAAGTATCACCAATAAAGCAACCTTGATTAGATTCAACAGTAGTTTTATTACCTTCCCCCCAAAACCAAAACCCATTTAACAATTGATTATTAAATACACGCTGTTCTTCTTCTATATATTCATGCAAAAACATCTGCACTTCATTAAAAACACGCAACCAAAACTTTGCTTCATCTCCTTGAGGCAAAAAATGCTTGATATCACGCCCATAGACTGAATAAACTGCTGTCATTTTAGGAAGATTATGAGCACTAGACTGACAAACAATATTTCCTGATGGCAAACATTTCAAAGTCAATCCATCAGGGGAAAAATGCTGATTAAATTTATTGATTATATTGTCAAGCATATGATAATCCGCTGAATCAATAGAAACAGGAAAAGCTACTATATGATCTGATTTAACCTCTATTGATATAGGCTCAGCATAAAAGATAATACTATCGTCAGATAACGATTCAGAATTCTCATAAAAAGCCAATGGAAAATTTTTATAATAATCCACAGAAAGTACTGGTATTTCAGTATTACTAGATGAGATATAGTTAGATTTTGATATAAATGACTGTATTAAATTAAACTGAGGAAAGCAGTTTTCATCAATTTCAGATTGTTGAAACGACTGAAACAGGCCGGGTAATACAAGATTGATACTTTTTTGGTTCACTTAATCATTCAAAGCAGAGAGAATATGGCGTTATTGTAGCCAATTGCACTCTGATAGAACAGAACTAATTAAATACATCAATTGATAAAGCAATGAGGATTAAAAACTATACTGCATATCAAATATAACTTTATTTTCCTTTACTATTTCACTAGACGTATACGAATCGCGCAGATAAGTAGGCTTAGCAAATATTAAATGACCTGTTACAGAGCTTTTATACTTAAACTCTAAGCCTATTCCCCAACCACGAAACTCAGCTGTTTGATTATCATTAGCGGCTAATTGCTCTCCGTAGGCAATATCTGCAAATAAATATGGATTAGCAATATTAGACATTTTAAGTTTGTTGCCAATTTTAAAATTCATCCACTTTGGATAGTTAAAATGCATTTCCATACCAATATGCGTACTTACGTCAGCAGAATAGTCCGTCACAAGGAAAGCTCTTACATGATCTGGGCCTCCTAATGGGACTTGTTCTATAGAGGGCAATCTTTCATCAGTCCATTGCATATTTGCTTTTACAATATATCGCACTGGTTGACTGGTAAAAGGGATATGACTAAATTTAAGATAAGTGTGTGAGAAATTTATCTTACTTATACTTTCATCTGTATCAGACGTATTTGGTAAAATCTCTAATGAATCACCGATAGTCACCAGTACTTTACCATTATTAAGACTCTTACCTGTTTCTGACAGCTTGTCGTAATAATATGAAGCAATAAAAGCATCTATACTGTTATACCTATCTAAATTAGATATATCATTATTAACATCTGAGACACTTTTCTGTATATCAAACCTTATATTTTTAGAATTTTTTCTCGTTCGTCTTATAACGTGCTCATAAGACACTTTACTAACTTCTGTTGTACCATTTAAACCTTGCCCCGTAATTATATTACCCTGTGTTGGGTCAATAACAAACTGGTTATTACTTATAGAAAAATACACATAGTTTTTTTCGTTAATCACGGGGATACGATAGCTCAAAGAACTGTAAGTTGTATTATCAGGAGTCGATGTTTGCATCACACCTATTGTTAACTGATCACCATAACCGACAGGCGTATTAAATTGATGTTGAAAATAAAGACGATTCTGCCCTGTAAACTCTGAACCATGATTATCCAGTCGAATTAAGGAATTAGAGGAATCTTCTTTAAGAATATTAAGGTTAAGGTGTGTATCACCTATCTGATCACCCGGATTAAAATACCCTGATACTTTGAGTCCAGGATAGTCATTAAGTAAATATAATTTTTGCTCTATGTTTTCATATATAACAGGTTTATTCTTTAAATCATCAAATAAACCAACAAGAAAATTCGAATCATATAAATCATTACTGGCAACCGTTACTTTCCCTAAAACACCTTCAAGAACTGTTAGGCCAACTATACCGCCTCGTACATCTTGCTTAGGCACAAAAGCTTTCGCTAAAAAGAAACCATGTGAACGATAATAAGTTGTTATTGCATCTGCAATTTCTTCTATTTCACCAATGGTTAAACCACGGTTATTTTTTTGCTCTTTAAGTAACCAGATAAGTTTTTGAACATCAGGTAATTCAACATAATCACCATCATTAGTCGCACCAATCTTAGATAAAGTTTCTGCTAGCTCAAGCAACTCTTTAATTGTATAACCGCTTTTTTGTAAAAAAGCTTCATCCATCATTCCATAACGCTTCTCTTCAATCAGTTTATCAAGTTCCGTTTTACTGATAGACAAATCAGGATATGATTTAACACCTTGTATCTTAAACTCTTTTACCGGTATTCTCGGGCCTTTAGAAGGATCTGGATTACGTTTGCTAACAGCCGGTATATTTTTATCTTTTACGACTACATTCTTGTACTTCAAATCCCTTTCATTCACTTTTTCAGGGATATTTAAAGTAATTGACCATGTATTATGAGCGAACGATATCAAAACTAAAAAGAAACATTTCCTACAATTCATACTAATCCTGCGACTAACTTCGTTTAATCAGGTCAGAAAACGTATTGACCATGTCTTTAATAACGGATTGAGTGGAAGCAAGCTGACTATCTCCCTGCTCTAGTTTTTCTAATAACTCACGTCGTTTGCTTTTAAAATCATCATAAGAAATAAACCATCTTGAATATTGCATAGATAAGTCATTTAATTCTTCTATAATTTCTTTTTGTAAAGCCATTATATGATTTCTCTCACTACTCTAAACCCTGTTAACTCATTTGCTTTACCTGAGTGTTTGTTCAAGCTATTAATATTACAACTTGAAAAATCATCTTCTCTAGATCCACCAGCTACATATAGCTCTTGATCACGACCTTTTACTACCCACTCTTGAACATTACCCACGGCATTGACTAAGCCCCAATCATTTTGCTTGCCAGATGTCACTGAAACCAATGACACACCTTTAAGAATTCCCCTTGAATTCATTGAACAATTACGATTAGGGTCTAATATATTTGAAGAAGCTCTAGCCGCCTGAAGCCATTGATAATGAGATGGTAGCGAGTACTTTTTCTGACTCGTTGAACTCAACCAGGAAATATAATTATTAACCTGTAAAATTGAAACGTTATTTGCCGGGTAATCTAGTTTTTTTGTTTTAGATTTACACTTACCCGTTGACTCACAATAATAATTAAAATCCCTATTACTAACTTCATATTTGCTTATAGCATAATAAATTGTATCTCTATTTGGTTTTACCACAACCATTTTAGGCCCAATAACACCCTTACCCAAAGAATCCTGACATACTGACCGAGAACTTTTAGCGGCTTTACCTGCAAACGCTGACTTACATAAATCAATCAAGCCTATTTCAAGTTGTTTTAATAGTGTACTAGTAGGGAAATATTGCATTGCATATTTTTTTAGTTTTTCAGCCTTACTTTGACTATCCACTGAGATTTTATTAATACATGAAATTGTCGAACCTATTAACCCCTGTTTTTGTTTTTTATATCGTTTCACATCAATTAAACTAAGCATCTTTAACGATTTACCAAACAGCCTTACATTTATTCCATCTCGACAAAGCAAATGCTTACTGACATCATTTAGCGCTAAATTATATTTTCTTTTAATTTCAGCTGTATCGTATTTCTGCTCATTTAATATACTTTTTCTCAAATTCGCTCTTTGTAAGTCAAACCGCTTTTGTTGCTCATATTGCTGCAGCTTTAATTTAGCAATTTCTTCAGAACCTACTTTATTTCTCAACTCTTGAATTGATCGCTTTACACCCTGTAAAAGCCCATCATTATCAGAATACTTAATTGCCTCTGAAAGAAGTATATCTGCCTCATTAGTTTTATTATATTTTAAAAGACTATTAATTTCGGTGACGTAAAGTTTTATTACTTCGTTTTCTGCCGTATAGGACCAACTATCATTTTCAGGTATTACTTTCCATAGTAATTTAAACGCATGCCAAAGATCGTCGTGCCATTGAATAGAAGTGAAATTTGGTGATTTCACCAGGTTTTCTATATCGTCTTTATATGATTTTATATCTGACTGGCTAACTCCGGACTGAAGAACTACGTTTGATTCTTTATATAAACCATAATATATGGCCGTAGATATCATTACAGCTATAACAACAGAAAGACCAATAACTACTTTTTTTCCTGCTGATTTTTCAACAAACATTAAACTATAGAATTCTTCAACTGAAGAAATTCTATCTTTTCTCTTAAAAGATAAAGCTTTTTTAAGCGTATTCCATTGAGTGCTAGATAATTCTTGTAACTTTTTAGGTTTTAACTTTTTAGACATTGCCTTTTCGGCTGATAACCTGCCAAAAGGATGCTCCCCGCTAAATATTTCATATGCAACACAACCTAATGCATATATATCATCACGCTCATCAGGGGCTGCGCCGTTTAACATTTCCAAACTGGCATAAGCTGGTGTTAAAGCACCTAATGTACCTGCGTCGAATATTGTTTTATCACCTGAGTCTGAATCTGATTTTAAATCTGAGACTGAAACTGCGCGAGAAATACCAAAATCAAAAACCTTGGCGACACCTTTTGAGGTTAGATAGATATTCCCTGGTTTAAAGTCAGAATGTACTATATTCTCTTGATGCGCATAGATTAATGCGTCACATATACCTTTTAAAACTGTCCATGCCTGATTCATAGGCAAGCCAATATATTGATATTGTTTTATTACTTTATCCAATGGCAAACCATCAAGGAACTCCATTGTCATAAAAACAATATCGCCATCTCTATCAAAGTCATGTACGTTTACAATATTGGGATGCGCAATACTTTGTGACTTTCTTGCTTCTCGTTGTAATGCAATCAATGAGTCCGGGTGATTTTTAAAGTCGTCATTTAAGACTTTAATTGCAACATATGGGTTTCTATCTTTAGCTTCAACTTTACGTAAATCAATAGCCTTATACACAACACCCATACCGCCAACACCCAGAACCTTTTCTAACTTAAATCTCTTCTGTAATATTCTCGGGGTTTTCTTTGCACCACGGTTAGCTGCTGAGGATACTGCAGCCTGATTATTTGAAGTCTTAGCAGCTGCTTTATTAACACCAGATCTCACTCTTGTAGGTTCATCAGTTAAGGGAATTTGTTTATTAGGCAATGTTCGTTTAATGTTTTTAAAAACAGTAGCATCATCTGAGTGTTCAGATGGTTGATTATTTTTACCAGGTCCTTTATTTTTTATTATTGTTTCCATATTAACTTCTGAACTTCACATTTGTAATTGTTTCGCCATTACTATCTTGTATTAAAATAAAAGACACATTATCACTAGCACCATTTTCTAAAGCTGCTTCAATTAGTTGTTTAGAATTCAAATGGATACTGCCGTTATTTAGTATTGCTTGAACTTGATTATCATTGACAGAATTATATAAACCATCGCTACACAATAAAAACTTATCATCTTCTTCAATTTTAAATGCTAAAAAATCAAGCATTAATGTTTCTTCTGCGCCAACAGCTCTTGTAATGATATTGTGATCGGGATAGTTTTCAACTTCCTCAGGCAAAAGAAGATTACTATCTAACATTTCTTGTAACTGACTATGATCACGTGTGATTTTTTTTAATACATTATCTCTGAGTCTATATAAACGAGAATCGCCAGCCCAAAATACAAAACCTAAATTTTCATAGAGATAAACAAGTACGACAGTACTACCAAAGACTCTTCCTTCAAAAACCAAATTAGAGTGATCTATAATTCGTTGGTTTACATCTAATACCGTTTGTTCAATATTTTCAATATTTGATGTAATGCTATCCCCTAGTGTGATTTCATCCAGAGCATCAACAAGCATTTTACTTGCAACATCACCAGCCTCGTATCCTCCCATACCATCAGCAACTACCCATAAGCCACTCTCTTTTTTAGATAAAACAGAGTCTTCATTTACTTCTCTGACAGAACCTGCGTGTGTTACTTCTGTTGATGCAAACTGGAGCATTAGAATATTTCTTCTGGGATTAATTGTTTGTTCTGATCAGACGATGGTAATAATGCTTCTATCGGCATAAACCAATTGTGTTGTTGCCATTGCCCATCAATTAGAGCCGTTAAACCTCTTGCAGGAGGCAAGCCTTTAGATAAAAGAACACAAGGCTGTACAATTTCAGAACCTAAACTGTGCCACACACTATAACTTTGACCATCTCGTCGAAGAAGATAATCAATCAATGCAGGGTAAACTGAAGATGGTAGTTGTTCATCAAAATCCATTTCAATGGATAAATGTGACGAAGAAGATTGACCAGGCTGAAGATTAGTTTGATATAAAGCTGCATTTAACATTTTAAGAGATAAAAGTTCAGCATAAATTTCATCGACATCTAAGTGACCATCCAGGCCTTCTAAAGCTAAATTCTCAAGCTCACGAAACCAGCCTGCTTCTGAAGATATTATATCCATTCCATTATATTCAACAGGCAATTGAGCTAATAATGTAAAAGGAAAATATCGACCAACCCTGTCGACGCTCGGAATCATAATCCCGGCCCAGTTATTATTATCAATAACACCAGGTGATAATGAAAAACGCCAGATTGGACTAGTTAAATAGATCTCTAACCATTTGTCTCCTAACTCTTCTTGCGAACATAACATACCTCGCTGCAACCATTCGTCCCATATATTTATAAATGAAGGTGGCAAATCACGCGCTACAAAATCACCATGTGATGGTAGCTTTCCATATAAACCCATTTTACAGCCAGACATTTAAAGCACCTCTGGACAGCGAAATTTACTTAGTAAGCCGCTAGTAAATGGATTAACCGCACTACTTGCTTTTAAATCGTAATTAATTTCTGAGTCTGCCATCGAATAAATAACACTGTATTTATTCGATTGATAGGTTGAAGTTAAACGTGAGTGATCTAACAATTTAAACCATGCCCACGCACCTTCGTAATCGCGAGTTAATACTTCACTATCTAACTTTTCAAAATAAATACTGACGCGTTGAGCATCAACACCACCCGGCCATATATGTGGTGTCCAAAACTTTGGGCCATGTGAATATTCATATTTCTTTCCACCCATGTCTAAAACAAAACGTGACACCGTTTTTAACATTTTAGATGGGCGACTTTGGAAACTAAATGATGGCTGCTCTGGGTTAGCCTTAAAGAATACATCACTAATTAAATTTCCGCGCTGTAATTGAGCAACTGATGTAGATTTAAGACCTATTGTTCTACCATCAACTCTTTTAAGACTCCATTTCCTGCCTTTCTTTATGAAAGGTGATAAATATTGTGCTGTGAAATCTTTATAGAGACCTTTAGCTTTGAAAAACTCAGTGAAGTCAAACAGCTCTAATTCTTGCTTTGATGCACCATATATTGGGTATTTATTTTTAATACCGACTTTATAGTTATTCAAAACCTGAATTCGCCATTGCTGCTGGATATAACTCTTAGCCGAGGCAAGTACCACATTCCATGACTGTGAAGACAAATGCAGAACCCACTCACGTACTGGCTGAGGTAAACCCGCAGCATGAACTTGTATTTTTCTAAACACATCACTACTAGATCCAGAAAATCTACTTTTAGCTGCTTTATAAGCGGCCTCATTTGGTTCAGGTGAGATTAATATTTCATTAACGTAAGCATACAATTCGCCTAAGAGTAATAATGTAGAACCAATAGGTGCAGGTTTGCTTTTAGATTCACGACTGAGTTTATTAAGTTTACTAAACTGTTTATCAACTTTATTACTACCCAGTGTTGATGCAAGCATACTGCCTAGCCCAGCAGATAATTTTCCCTTCGCAGATTTATCACCAGCTCCGGGTATTTCAACAGGAACATAGGGAGATAACTGAGTATTAGCACTCGTTACTTCAAGCATCCTGGTAATAGGAGAATAAACTGCATCTGATAATTCAGATAAACGTTTAGAGGCAATTGAAAGCGAAGAAAAGCCCTTAAGATCAAGCTGACTTAAAGACCTGTTCCAGTGCTGGGCATAATCAGCCAGGTATAAAGACTTAACCCTATCACCAATTTCTTCAAGTTGACTATCATCATAATTCAAATTCATTCTGCTATTTGACATACGATTACTTGATGACAACACCCAGTCATCACTTAAAATTGCATTTAAGTAAGGTGATTCAGAACTAAAATCTAATTCTTCATAAGCATTCTTTGTAAACAGATAAGGCATTGTAAAACTGGCTAAGGCTTTATTATTATATTTAAAGATATCGTATGATGATTCCCCTAAATAATTACCAATATTAATTCGAGTTGAATACTCTTCATTTGCTTTAATGCGTTCATATATTCTAGTTGCAACTGGAATACGCATTAAGTGATTTCGAGATGACTGAATTAGTAACTTATCTAACTTTGTATCACCTACGTAATCATCAAGATACGCGACAAGGTGAGTATTTAGCTGTTTTTGAACAACGAGTTTATTATTAAATTCATTTTTCCATGAACTTTTATACCAATTTAATAAATGTTGTTTGTCATAATGCTCTGAATCTTGAAACATAAGATACGTTTTTAAATCATCGTACAACACACCCGGCTCATTTTTAGCTGCTCTTAAATCTTTTTCAAGATATTTAGTAATTCTTGGTTCAAATAAATGATTTAGATTAGATAAATATAACTCATCCAGTCTTTGGTCAACAGACCCATTATACAAGCCAAAATTACTAAGCCAGGGATGCTCATTTTTATCATATACAAGACTAGCTGAATGCAATGCATTTAATGTAGGCAGCACTCTTCTAAGATCAGTATTCCATGATTTAATGCGACGATTCTCACTCTCATATTTTGTAATATATGCATCGATATCACTTAATAATAATTGGTTACTTGCAATACTCCCCGTCCATGCAGCAAGGCTACCAAAAAACATTCCTAGCAATGTAATGTAGGCAGATTTTCTTCCCCATTTATATATCTTTTCTGTCTTTTTATTAGTACCAACCAATTCTGATTCACTAAATATCAGCTCTTTAAACAATCGACTTATGAAATAACTTTTACCCTGCCCAGGTGCTGACTGCACAACCGAAGGGTTCATGCCATAGTTTTGAGATATCGATGTCATCATCCTGTCAATAGGCGTTCCATCTTGTGTTCCACTTGAGAAATACACACCTCGTAAATAAGGCATATCATGATAACGACTTGATGAAAAAGTCTGTCGTAAAAATGATTCAATCGATGATTTTAAGTTCGCCAGTTCCTGGGGAAATAATTGAATTTTAGTTCGTCTTTGTATATCTCGTTCTTGATGAATACGCCCTAAGACTCTATCAAACATCCTATTAACGAGATTGTCATATTCACCACTCCACCAATCAAAGTCAGTTGCTCTATCTTCTTCCAGAGGAAAAGTAATACCGCAAACATCTTCTCTGTCATAATGACCATAGTCATTAAAAAATTCAGTGAAACCAGAAATTAGGTCACACTTAGTTAACATAATATAAACAGGGAATTTAACACCTAGGTTTGAGGTCAACTCATCAATACGATTTCTAATCGTTTTTGCATGCCAGGAACGTTCTTCTTCTGTTTGAAGCAGTAGGTCCTGAACACTAATTGCAATAATCGCACCATTGATTGGTCTTCTTGGGCGATTCTTTTTCAATAGTTTAAGAAAACCATTCCATGCCGAACTATCAACACCTCTATGGCTATCTTGAGTTGTATAGCGCCCTGCCGTATCGATCATCACGGCATCATTAGTAAACCACCAATCACAGTTTCTAGTTCCACCAATGCCTTGTAATGATGCAGAACCCGTTTGTTCTGCTAATGGAAACTCCAAACCTGAATTAATAAGAGCCGTTGTTTTACCTGACCCTGGTGGTCCAATAATGATATACCAGGGCAGTTCATAGATTGCTTTCGAATTATTATATTTACCTTTTATTCTTATTTTCTTTAATGTATCAAGCACATTACTAAACCGTTCACTTAAAACCTTTAGTTCTTCAACGCTTTGGATTTTATCATTTGATAAACTTTCATTATTACTATTTATATCTTCTATAAATTCATTGTTCTTTTTATTAGTAACGTATTGATGACGTAAATTATTTAAACCCCAAATCATTAAGATGATTATTATAAAAACCAAACGAGCGGTGCTTGACTCTAACGGTGTGTAACTTGACTCGCCAAATCGAATATAGGGACCAGCAAACCAAATAAGGCACGCCAATGAAATCAAGCCTATTACGGTAATAAATCGTTTATCTTTAAAAATGGAAACTAACTTACTCATTAGTTAGCTCCTCTTCTTTTAAAGATATTATCTGTATCTCTTTCATTATTTCTTTCAAAAGCAGATGCTTTTTTAACTTGTTTGCTTTCATCCATAATCGTTGTAATCTTATCTATTCTATCCATTACGTTTGTTGATGATTCGGATAACCACAGGTGGAAACCTAAATAGCTAAAAAACATAATCATTGAAAACACACTGGCAACCACCCAAATTGGCAAGTACTCAGTTAATGTTGATGTTTTACCCAATTGACCTGTCCAACCAAAAGATAAGTCTCTTTCAAACTCTCCGCGAAAATTTCTAATTAAAATAAATAAATCATCACGAATTAATTCTATTTGCTCTTTACCGTTATAAATAACACGATATTTCCCTTCAAATCCAATACTTAAGCAGAGATACATTAATTCAATAATTTCTATATTTTCTGCTGGTGTTTCACGCATTCTATCCAGTAATAAAAAGAACTTTTCTCCACCAGCTGTTTCATTGTGAAATGTACTTAATAAAGTATGTTGTGACCACTGACCAGAACTTCCCCAAGGAGTATTCATGATAGCTTCATCTAACATTGTGCAGAGTATGTATCGAGAAGCTAATACAATTTCTGGTTTTATCATCAATTCTTTACTGTGTTTCTCAAACAGTTTTATTTCATTTAGTAATCGAGAATACAATCCATTTTCATCATTATGAGCCATTGTATTTTTTAGTTGGCTGTAAACACCTATCAACGTTGCTGCACAGCTAATAAGATCATTAACATTTGGCCCAATATGTTGAACAATTACATCCGGATTTATATGTTGAGGCGCTGCTCGCTCTTGAGCTTGCATAACTGGCAAATCAAAATTATCTGAAGGGATTGTTTGCCCGGGAGATTGTCTGGGAGTTTGAGCTGCACGCCTACCTGGAGATGGCCTAATAACCGTCTTATCAGCAGCTGATGTTTTACGTGAAGATCGTATAATTGTTTTATCTGGAGTATCGCTCATTATTCATTACTCCCTTATTGCCCAGAACTCAATTTCAAGACCGGGGAATTCTCCGCCCACATGCAATGCAAAGCCTCCTGACTGTTTCATTTCTTTCCAATAAGGACTGTTAGTTTCTAACTGGAAGTAGGTAAAACCAGAATGGAATGGAATTTGCCGTGGTGCTACAGACAATGGCTTAAGAACAATACCCGGCATTTGCGCATTAACTAATTGTCTTATACGTTCTACAGGGCCAAGCTTAACTTGTGCACCAAAACGATTTAATATGACATCTGTTGAAACATCAGCTTTAACCGCAAGAACAAAGATAGATGTCTCAATCAGGCTACGATCACTAATCTCTGCTACGCGAATACCATAGTTACGTTCAACGAATGTCATTGCGATTGCACTCTGCTCGTAAACAGTACTAAAACTCTTTCTTAGAAATTGAATGACGGGTTTAAAGGTTTTTTCTAAATCATCATGTAAATATGATAAGAACTTGGGTGCTCTTTTTGTTGGTGAAGTAAATGTTGCCATTTCTCCAGCCAATTGAATTAAGAATGTATAAATAGTTTCTGGATGTAAACCTCGAATTTGCGTGTAATGCGTAATCAATGGCTCAACTCTGTTAATAAGTTGTAACAGCATATAGTCAGAAACTTCTGCTGTACCCGCTCTTCTGGCATCTGCCAACCGGCCGGCAATAGACTCCGCACGGTGACTTAACATACTGACTAGTTCAGACAAAAACCCTTTTAACACTTCAGAGCTTCTAACATCAGTTGTCGATGGAATATGATTTTTATCTAATAAAATTTGTTTGTCTTCGTGTTTTTCAACCACTCTAGCGATAGCGATGCATGCATAACCACTAAGGTCATCAGTTTCTAGTAGCAGCCTGATTCTTAATTTGCCTATCTGAATTTGACGTGTATCACCTTCATCTGAAACAGCATCATGAATAGCATGTTCACTCGCTTCATAACGAGCCAATGATGTAGTACTTCCTTCAGATTGAACTTCTAATGAGCCTGTTCTTCTGAGTGGAATGCCCAAATAAACAACACAGTTATGTGTATTTTCAGGAAGTTCGAATACTGCAGGAGATTCATCAACTTCTGGGAAATTAAAGGGTGTTCCATCAGGAAAAATACCTTCTGCTGATACAAAAGATATTTTACCCAAGCCTAGCAATTGGCGATCAATAACAAGACTTTTTACTCCCCAACCATAGCCCGAAAATGCTGAACACCTATTTTCAATATAACGTTCAAAATACCGGTCTTGTTGTTGGAAGTGTTGAGGGCTTAAAAACATGCCTTCAGACCAAATCACTTTACTATTAACTGCCATGTTTTATCTCCCTGCAAAAACGACTTATGCGCCCGGTATACTTTCAGTTGCCGATTTCATTTTATCAAAATCATCTGAACCATCTGTTGAATCTAAATCCATTAAAAAGTCATTTTTCTTAAAGTTAACTTGTAACACCGTACCTGTAAGAACAACATCTACTTTTCTATCAAAATGAGGATCTATCTCAATTACAGCTCTAAAAACGGAATCTTTATATTGTGAGAACTCCGCAAATAAGCCTATATATTTAGTGTTTTTATCCAAAACAAACATCTTTTTTCTTTTTGAGTCTGGAACAAAATGTTTTAATCTATGCCTGTCTATTAAGTTTTTACCTAATATTTTTTTATCGTTTGCATAAAGATCATAAAATTCGATTTCTTCAAATTTCTTTTTATCTTTTAATTCGTATAAACGAATAACTAAAGGTGACGCTGTATCAGTATCATCAGGATTAATATCACCTTTAGCAACAATACTTAATTCCAGATCCGCATCCAGATTCAGCACACTTGCCACATTACTGCATGATGCAAATACTAAACTGCTCATTACAATAACTAATATTTTAGATATGCAATTAATATTCAAAACTACCCCTGTTTTATACTTCATCCTACTTCCTTCTATTGCTCTTTGCTGTTAGCTCTTGTTATTTTTAATTGTTGCATCTGTTGTTCATACGCTTGCACAAACTCATCGCCAAATAAATATTGAAATGAATCATCACGATCTTTAATAATGTCTTGATAGAAAGTGGTGTATAGATCCCAATTTTTCGCTTTTTTACTCGATAACAGGCTTGAAGATTTATGTTTATCAAACTTTGCCTGCAATATTTCGGGATTAAACCTTTCTAATAAAAAATTAAACGCTGATCGCATACCAGCGAAGACTGAAAACTGATGATCTGCAACACCTTCAATACCTTCTTTTACCGCTGTAACGGGGTCTTTATATGCATTGCCACCGCGTACAAACATATTAAACATTGCATCTTCTAATGTCGGCGAGAATTTTAATGGATTATTTTCAGCCGATTGAATCGTTGTCACGTTCATTCTAAACTCACTTTTCAAACTGCTACGAGACTTTAATATCAGCATTAAACCTTTTACTGCAATCTGGGTAAATTCACCAACTACATCATTAATTTCATTAATTTGTTCATCATTCATGTCAGCAACATTTAAACCAAGTGCAGCGATTAGGTCTTCATTTGCTGAGATTACTGGACTACTGTTGGCATTTGAATTCTTTATTTTTTTTGCCTTACTTTTCTGCTTTGTCTGTGTCGAAGAAGACCTTCTCTTTATTGGTTCTGCTGACTTTGAATGCTTTTTTACTGCCCCGGGTTTTGGTCTTTGGTAATCATTAGCATCATTTACATAAAGGCTTGATTCTCTTCCGATACCAATTTCAGAGGTTAGTTTATTTCTTAAAATAGACTGAGGAGTAGCTTCCATTTCTGTAACAGGTGAATCTATCACTTCAACTTCTTCGTCTAAACCTGGCAAAGGTAAATCAAACCAGTTATCAGGAATCATTTCAGGAAATTGAACAGCGTGACTCATAATATTACCAACATCACCCTGAGTCCCTACAGGAAAAACATCATCAATAGCTTCTGAAGATTTAAAAGCTAATAAAGGATCCAGAATGGCTTCCTCTTGTAATATGGGATGATCATTTGATAATTGTTGACTCACGCCCATAGATAATGGTGAATCGTTCATTGGAATTAAATCATCACCCAGTGGAATATTCATGGGTTCAAGAGGTATATCAGGAACTGGAGCCGGCTGATTTGAAACGGCAAATGGGCCATCTAAGGCAAGGCTATCGTCATTTTCCTGCCATAATGATATTTCTATTTCATAATCGCCAATAATTAAACGATCACCATCCTGCAACTCAACTTCATTGCCTTTACCAATTTCTTTTGAGATGTCGTTATAGAATGTACCGTTAGTGCTTTGATCTATTGCGTAGAATTTATCATTTTTGTAGATTATTTCAGTATGAACAGACGACAGATAGCGTTCTGGATCAGGTAAAACCCAAGAATTCGCGCTACCACGCCCTATACTTCCTCCGTCCTTACTGATTTTTTTGGTAGGTTCAGTAAGTGTCACCGCTCCGGGAGACTTAACAATTGTAAATAACAAGATATCCATCACTCGTTTAAAATCAAACAATTGACAGGCATATCATTCCAATAATGCCTGTTCCATATTCTGCATTCTAATCACACAAGGTTTTTTTATCCAGTTACTTTTCAGCAAAAATTATTTTTGTAGGATAATTCTCACAAAATATAATAAAAAAACTCAACAATTTCGCTAACTTAATAAATAATCATGGATTTACAGAAAATGAATTGAACTCCATGAAAGAGTTGTGTATGTTATTAACCGTTGATAAGGAACGTCGACGTTAAAACTCATGGAAGACAAAAGGACAAGGATGAATGGATTTCGTTTAAATCATGGATATTGATACTTTACTCGCCCCAATTTCTGATTCTCAACCTACCGGTGCAGATGCCCGTGTAGATTCCGAGATCACACAAAACTATTACACACTAAAAGATGCACGCACAAATGCACGTGCCGCTGAACGTTCAAATATTTTTGATAGTAATAATTCAGAAATTTCTGAATGGTTGACTATCTTAAATCAAGCTCCTCAAGTTTTATGCGAACAAACAAAAGATCTTGAAATCTGTTGCTGGTACACCGAAGCACTTATTCGAAATAATGGCTTTAGCGGGCTTAAACAAGGCTTTGAATTAATTCGCGGCCTTATCGAAGAGTTTTGGGATGAACTTTATCCTCTACCAGACGAAGATGGACTAGAAACACGTGTTGCCCCTCTTACAGGCCTTAATGGATCTGGCGCAGAAGGCGTATTAATATCTCCTATCCGTAATGTAAAACTCACAGATAGTAGTGGCCATGACTCGTATAGCTTATGGCAATATCAACAAGCTTTAGAAATACAAAAAATACACGACGAAAATGATCGACAAAGCCGTATTGATGCTGCTGGTTTCAGCCTTACCGACATACAACATTCTGTTAGCGACACTAACAATGAATTTTTTATAAAAATTGTTGATGATTTAAATGCTTGTATTGAAGATTATAAAAGTATAAGCGACATGCTCGATGGACACTGCGGCTTAGATATTTCTCCTCCTTCAAGAAACATTATCAATGTACTCGAAGAATGTTTATCTGCTGTAAAACACTTGGCCGGTGATGTTTTGGAAGCTAACGATGCTATGGAATCAGAAACTGAGTCCGATGAAAATACCGAAACAACTCAATCACTATCATCAAACAGTAGTGCTATTAATTCTCGAGAAGATGCTTTCAAACAACTATTGAGAATTTCTGATTTTTTCAAAAAAACAGAACCACACTCACCTATTCCAGCTATTTTACAACGCGCTGTTAAATGGGGAAATATGCCATTAGATCAATTAATACAAGAATTAATCCCAGACAACTCTTCTCGTGAACACTATAGAGAATTGACTGGTGTCATCAATAATG
This sequence comes from Gammaproteobacteria bacterium, assembly GCA_030595185.1. Lineage (GTDB taxonomy): Bacteria > Pseudomonadota > Gammaproteobacteria > SZUA-229 > SZUA-229 > JAUVDT01. Next base: position 20,668 of record JAUVDT010000007.1, on the reverse strand, counting down.
ATGAACAGTACTAAATATAAATTTTAACCACAAACCATTCACCAGAATGTATTTAAGAAGGTAGGAAGCTATGTCAGAAAGTATCCATGACAAACTAAAAAGAGTACGGAAACCACGTGTTCACATCACCTATGACGTTGAAACAAACGGCGCAATTGTTGAAAAAGAATTGCCATTTGTTGTTGGTGTAATGGGCGATTACTCTGGTGATAACGCTGATAAAAAAGCATTAAAAGAGCGAAAGTTTGCACAAATTGATCGAGATAACTTCAATGAAATACTAGGTAAGGTATCCCCTTCACTAGAATTAAAAGTTGAAAACACCATCGCAGGTGATGACACTGAAACAGGCGTAGAACTCCAGTTCAAAAATATGGAAGATTTCGAACCCCATAAAATTGTAGACCAGGTCCCTGCTCTTAAAAGCTTATTAGAAACTCGTAACAAACTACGCGATCTACTAACAAAAGCAGACAGATCTGAAGAACTTGAAAACATTCTAGAAGATGTTTTGAGTAATACAGAAGCATTACAGTCATTATCCGATGAATTAGGTAGCGACGAAGACGGTAAAGAAGGTGACGAATAATGAGTACTGAAGAACAAACAGATGCAGTAGTTGAAGAAGCAGAGAGCGTAAGTTTGCTTGAACAAGCAATAAGCGCAACTAAACAAACACCAAAAGATGAAACTGAAGATCTTTTAAAAGAACTCACAAAACAAGCTCTTGGTGGAACAGTTAGCTGGAATAAAAACTTATCAGTCACTATTAATTCAGCAATCGAACAAATTGACCAAATCATGTCTAAACAGCTTTCAGCGGTCATGAAATCTTCAAAATTCCAAAAGCTTGAAGGCTCCTGGCGCGGTTTGAACCATTTAGTAATGAATTCAGAAACAGGTTCACAGCTAAAAATTCGCCTCATGAACGTTTCTAAAAAAGAACTATTTAGAGACCTTGATAAAGCAGTTGAATTTGATCAGAGCCAAATATTTAAAAAGATATACGAAAGTGAGTTTGGTACAGCTGGTGGTGAACCTTATTCAGCATTAATTGGTGATTATGAATTCTCTAGTCACCCGGATGATATTGATTTGCTATCTAACATGTCTAATGTTTCGGCAGCAGGTTTTTGCCCATTCATATCTGCTGCAGGTTCAGACATGTTTGGTTTTGAAAGCTTTGAAGAGTTATCTAAGCCGCGTGACCTTGAAAAGATATTTGAATCTCAAGAATACATTAAATGGCGTAGTTTCCGTGACAGTGAAGATTCGCGTTTTGTTACATTAGTAATGCCGCGCGTGTTAGCACGTCTACCTTATGGCAGTGCAACTAAACCAATTGATTGTTTCAACTACGAAGAAGCATCTCTTGATAACTCTGGTCGTCATACTAAGAAAGACCATGATGAATATTGCTGGATGAATGCAGCTTATGCAATGGGTACAACATTAACTCAAGCCTATGCAGAAAATGGATGGTGTACTGCTATTCGTGGTGCAGAAAATGGCGGTAAAGTTGAAGGCCTACCGAGTCATGTATTTGTATCTGATGATGGCGACCTGGATCAAAAATGCCCTACTGAGATCGGTATCACTGACCGTCGTGAAGCTGAATTAAGTAAAATGGGATTCCTACCTCTATGTCACTATAAAAATACTGATTACGCTGTCTTTTTTGGTGCTCAAACAACACAAAAAGCAAAACAATATGATGACCCAGATGCAACGGCTAATGCAATGATTTCTGCACGCCTTCCATACATCATGGCGACATCAAGAATTGCTCACTTTTTGAAAGTAATGGCTAGAGACAAAATTGGCTCATTCATGACTGTCGAAGAAGGCGAAGAATGGCTCAATCGCTGGATTAGTACGTATGTAAATGGCAGCCCTGATGCAAGCGCTGATATGAAAGCTAAATTCCCACTTGCGGAAGCCAAAATTGAAGTTAAAGAAATTCCTGGTTCGCCTGGTGCATACAGTGCTATTGCATGGTTGCGTCCATGGCTACAAATGGAAGAACTTACTGCTTCTCTTCGCATGGTTGCCACTATCCCTAGTTCTGGCGGCTAGAGGTCCAAAAGGCAAGTATCACTTTGGTACTTGCCTAATTTAAGATTTATAGATTGATGCCTCAACTTACTTACTCTAAAACACCTGACTACAATGATAACTCTGAAATATTAGAGTCTATTGTTGATCAATTCTTGAATGGTCAAAAATCAACAACTATATTCAATGATTTATTAAAACATTGGATTAAAGAATTAAACAAGAATAATAAACTCATCCAAAAACAACAAATAAAAGCCAGTATTCAATGGATTATTAGTAGTATTGATGAACTTATTAATGAACATATAAATACCATAATTCATTCAGAAAAATTTAAAAAACTCGAAGCCAGCTGGCATGGATTACATTATTTAGTAAACGAATGTAGCTATAATAAGCGAGTAAAAATAAAACTACTTGATATCACATGGAAGGAAGTTTCTAAAGATATCAGTAAAGCGATTGAATTTGATCAAAGCACATTATTCACTAAAATATATTCGGAAGAATACGGCTTACCCGGTGGTGAACCTTATGGCGTAATATTAGGAGACTACGAAGTTTCTCATCAGCCAAGTAAAGACCACCCTTATGATGACATTGCCACCTTAGAAGGAATTGCTGCAATCTGTGCAGCCGCTTTTTCACCTTTTATATCATCAGCCACATCTCAATTGTTTGGTTTAGATAACTATACAGAATTAACTTCCAATATTAAATTTGAACAATCCTTTAAAACAACTGAATATATAAAGTGGAATCGTTTTAGACAACGACCCGATTCTCGCTTTATAGGCCTCACCTTACCTCATTACTTAGTAAGACCGCCCCACAAAAACTTAATCTTAGATAAGCAAAAAATTATATTTAATGAAACGCTCAATAATAATCATGCCAGTGATTATTTATGGGGCAATGCATGTTTTATATTTGGTGGAATTTTAATTCGTGAATTCATTAATGTTGGTTGGTTTGGTCATATCAGAGGCGTACCTCGTGGTCACAAAGCTGGTGGTTTGGTAACCAGTTTAGTTCGTGATAGTCACAACACTGATGCTGAAAATATTGCCGTAAAAATAAACACCAATATTCTAATAACAGACAGCCTTGAAAGGCGATTAAGTGACTTAGGGTTTATGCCATTATGCCAGTGTTACAACACTATATATTCTGCCTTTTATAGTAATCAGTCCGTGCAGTCTATCGCAGGTTCAGGCAGTGATAAAAGTCAGGTAAATTCTAAATTATCGACCATGTTACAACACATATTTTGTGGCTCACGAATTGCTCACTATTTAAAAGTAATGATTAGAGATAAAGTCGGCTCATTTTTAACAGCGGACGAGTGTGAACGTTATTTACAAGACTGGTTACACAAATACACAACCGGACGAGAAGATCTTGAGTGGGATGAGCAAGCACGTTACCCATTAAGAGAAGCCCGAGTAAGTGTACGTGAAAAACAATCCAACCCGGGACAGTTTATTTGTGTCATACATTTAAAACCACACTATCAACTTGATAATATGGTTTCAGAACTTGAACTTGTCACCGAACTGGCAAGTACTTATTCTTCAAGGTAGCGATTATTTAATGCAAAATATATCTATAAAACATAAGTTGAGACCATCAATCCTTGATAGGATTATTGATGACTCGCCAGAAACAAATAAAAAAGAAAACCAGAGCGATGAAAAGTTTAACTTAAATCATCTAAAAAGTAGCGTTCGTAGAGATCTTGAAAGTCTTTTTAACTCGAGGTATCGAATTAGTGAATTCCCTAGTGAATTGAAAGAAGTAGAAAAATCATTGGTAAACTATGGATTACCAGATCTTGCTACTATCAACATGATAGATATTGATAAACGATCAGACTTTTGTAAAAACATTGAAAAAACGATTAAGTATTTTGAACCTAGATTTCAATCTGTAAAAGTTAAATACCTTGAAAATATGGACCGCACTGACAGAACATTACGATTCAGAATAGAGGCAGTATTATATGCAGAGCCAATGCCTGAAAAAATAATATTTGATTCCATTTTAGAACCTATAACCAGAAACATTAGTATCGAGGAAGCCTAATATGTCTGATGATCTACTTCCCTACTATGAAAAAGAACTTGCCTATATACGACAACTTGGTAAAGAGTTTTCTGAGCAACACCCAAAAATTGCTTCTCGATTAGGAATCGCTGACGACACGATAGAAGATCCACATGTATCACGTCTAATAGAAAGCTTTGCTTATCTTAACGCCCGTATTCAATATAAGCTGGAAGATGATTTCCCTGAAATAAGCGATGCCTTTTTAAATGTACTTTACCCTCATTATTTAAGGCAGATACCGTCTTGCTCTGTTATACAATTTAATGCAGATGAGACTAAAGCTGATTCAGTTTCTAATATTTCTAAGCATGTTTACTTAGACACCGCTAAATTTAACAGTACACAATGTCGATTTAAGACGGTGTATCCCGTTGAAATGGTCCCACTTGAAGTCACTAAAGCACAGATAAAATCACGCCCTTTTTCAACTCCAGGATCTAAACATGCTCGCGGTGCAGGTTCTGTTCTTCATATTCAACTCAAACCCATTAACGATGATTTCGAGATACACGAGCTTAATTTCAAACAACTTAGATTTTATTTAAAGGGACAACCTCAATATATCCATCCTTTCTATGAACTATTATTTAGAAACTGTCACGGCGTTGTAATGACACACAGTGAAGATGATTTGAAGCCTATATATCTTGATAAATCATCTATACAGCAAGTTGGATTCAATGAAGATGAAGGTTTATTACCCTATCCGAATCAATCATTTATTGGCTATAGATTACTGACTGAATTTTTTGTATTTCCAGAAAAATTTATGTTCATTGATATTAATGACATATCTTCCAATTTTAATGAGAATTACAAAAAAGAACTCAATATTTATATTTATCTAGACAGTGCCGATATGGAGCTCGAAAGAAATATATCCATAGATAATTTATTACTTGGCTGCACTCCTGTTATTAATCTATTTCAGATGCAGGCAGAACCCATAAAGCTTACACACTATGAAAACTCTTATGAAGTGATACCTGATTTAAGGCAATACAATTCTCTTGAAGTTTATTCAATAGATACGGTATCCGTGAGCGATCCTAGTGGCAACATCAATCAATACACGCCCTTTTATGGAAAAGAACATGATTTATCTAAGGACACTGTATTTTGGAGTTCAAATCGCCAGATTAAAAATAGCAATAAAAATAAATATTCCCCTAAAACAATGACCAGTATTTCTTTATCGGATATTAATTTTAATCCTGCTGCTGAAAACAATCATGTTTTACTGGTCGAAACCACATGCTGTAACCATGATCTTCCTAGTATTATCTCTATTGGATCGGACCAGTCAGATCTTTATTGTGTTAGCAACTCACCACCAACTAAAAGCATACAGTTTCTACATCAACCCAGTACCACTATATATCCACCATTAAAAAACAAAGCAAGATGGCGTCTACTATCTCATTTAAACCTTAATCACTTATCACTTACTTCAGATGATAACTCAGCTTCTGCTCTTAAAGAAATATTACAGCTTTACGATTTCACCGATAGAAGAAGCACCAAACTAATTATTGAATCTATTACCTGTATTACTGTGAAACAAGCAACTGCACCGCTAAAAATTAATGACAAATCAGCATTATGCAATGGGCTTGATATAACAATAGAGTTGGATCAGAAGTTCCTCTCTGGTAGTAGTGGTTATTTATTAGCAAGCGTATTAGAAAGTTTCTTTAAGTTATATTGTCCCATAAATTCATTTGTTCGCTGCACAACAAAAATAAAAGGTAAAGAAGGATTATTAAAAACATGCTTACCACAAAGCGGATCAAAAAGACTTCTGTAATTCAGGCTTTACAGTCTGAATCAAAGAACTTTTCCTTCGTTCAATCTGTAAAACTGATTGAATGCCACTACGTGCACAATTACTCAACCAAGAATATAAATATTTACGACCTTATTAATTTAAACACGCCTCCTCATTTAGAGCCTATTAGATTTTCAACTATCCAAAAGTTAATATTTCCTGAAACAGATATTAGCAATATAAAACAAATAAAAACTGGTGTTAATGACAAATGGGAAATACAAATAAGTTTTATGGGTCTAACAGGTCCTTCAGGTATTCTGCCATATCATTACAGCGAATTAGTTAACGAGAGAACTAAACAAAAAGATTACGCTTTAAAAACATTCTTTGATTACTTTAATCACCGTACTATCTCTCTTTTTTACCAGGCATCCGTTAAATACAATTACCCAATTGAGTTTGAGAGACGAAATCAAGACTTTCATAACATTAATGATACTTTTACTAATGCCCTATTGTCCCTATGTGGCCTAGGAACTGAAAAAACACGCAATAGAATGTTTCTAAATGATTTATCTATTGCATACTACAGTGGACTATTCAGTCAAACAAACCGTACTCAATACGGGTTAAAGTCTATTTTAAGTGATTACTTCGACGTACCTGTACGAATAGAAGAATTTACTGGTGGATGGTGCCAGTTATTAAATGAGTCTCGTACTTATTTGCCCAGTAAATTTGATAAAAAGGGTAATAATACAGAATTAGGAAAAACAGTTGTTTTAGGTGGGTATGCAAACATACCTCAGTCTAAATTTAGTATTCATGTTGGCCCCGTTAACTATGATCAAATTGATGACTTTTCACCCGACTCAGACAATATAAAAAAACTATATGACCTTACAAAATTATATATAGGCCCAGAGCATAAGTTTGATGTCTATCTAAAAGTCATATTTCCAAAAAAACCTCAACCAGTCGCTTTTGGTCGCTCTGAAAATTTAACTTTAGGCTGGAATACATGGCTCATGAGTCAGGCAACAAAAAAATCTAATAATCCAACTGAATATACTTTAAAAATTAAGTAATAAACAAGAAAACATGCAGGGAATAAAATTATGGAACTAAATTTAAAAGCATTAATTAACAAGATGAACCCGATTACTAAATCTGCACTTGAATCATCGGCAGGCTATTGTATGAATAGAGGTCATTACAATGTAGAAATTGAACACTTCTTATTTAAGTTACTTGATGAAAGTACAACAGATATACAAAAAATACTTAATATACTTTCAATAAACCCTGACATATTAAAAACCGAATTAAATTCATCATTGGATAAACTTCAAACAGGTAATGTAAAACCACCCGCTCTTTCTCTGGAACTGGTTAATTTAATAAAACAATCCTGGGTAGTATCATCAATTGAGTTTGAACATCAGATCATTTCATCTGCTCATATAATCGGTGCATTAATCATTGATGATAAATTAAAAAGTCAATTCATACCTAGTATTCCTTCCTTATCTAAAATTACTGAAGAGAGCATTAAAGAAGCAATACTCGATACATTTGGAACTACAGCTGAGTCACAACAAAACTCAGCCGGCGGCTCAGAAACTCCTGCTATTTCTACAGGTAATGCCTTAAAAAAATACACAGTAAATTTAACTGAAAAAGCACAACAAGGTTTAATTGATCCAGTATTAGGACGTGACCAGGAAATACGTCAAATTATTGATATTCTTACACGACGACGACAAAATAACCCTATTCTCACCGGTGAAGCCGGTGTGGGTAAAACTGCAGTTGTAGAAGGTTTTGCACTTCGCATTGCTAATGGTGATGTTCCAACTCCTTTAAAGGGAGTATTAATACATGTGCTTGACTTAGGGCTACTTCAAGCCGGAGCAAGTATAAAAGGTGAGTTCGAAAACCGTTTAAAATCAGTCATAGAAGAAGTTAAATCATCTCCTATCCCTATTATTATGTTTATAGATGAAGCTCACACTTTAATAGGTGCTGGTGGTAAAGAGGGACAAGGAGATGCCGCTAATTTATTAAAGCCTGCCTTGGCTAGAGGTGAACTGCGCACAATTGCAGCAACAACATGGGCTGAGTATAAAAAATACTTTGAAAGAGACCCTGCTCTGACCAGACGTTTTCAGGTTGTAAAAATTGATGAGCCAGATGAAGCAACAGCAATCGAAATGATGCGCGGTATCGCTACCAGTTTACAAGAACATCACAAAGTACATATATTAGATGAAGCAATTATTGAATCAGTAAAACTATCAGCGCGATATATGCCAGGCAGACAATTACCTGATAAATCTGTAAGTTTGCTTGATACAGCATGTGCACGTGTTTCACTTAGTCAAAGCACTACTCCTTCGCATATTGAAGACCTTCAACGAACAATTAATCAATCAGAATTAAATATTGAACGACTTGAAAAAGAATTAGCCTTTGGTGGTGATATAGAAGATGAGATTAGTCAAATAATCTCACATAAAGAAAATTGCCTGGAAAAGCATCAAACCTTAAATGAACAATGGAATCAAGAAAAAGACTTTATAAAAAGTATAAAAACAATAAAAGATAAGCTTGAAAATAATTTCAATAACAAACGTGACGATAAATCATCCGATAAAGAATTATTAACTGATGATGAAGTCAATAACCTTAAATCTAAATTGCTTGAATTAACCAATAAATTAACAGGTGTTCAAAAAGAAACACCTTTGATGCAACCAGATGTTGATGCCCAGGCCATAGCAGAAGTGATTGCTAACTGGACAGGTATTCCCGTCGGAAAAATGGTTAATGATGAAATAAGTTCAGTACTACAGTTAACCAGTCAACTTGAAAAAAGGGTTATCGGTCAATCTCATGCTCTGGATTTAGTTTCAAAATCAATTCAAACATCGCGTGCAGGCTTAACAGACCCTAGAAAACCCATAGGCGTATTTTTGATGGTTGGGCCTAGTGGTGTTGGTAAAACAGAAACTGCAATGGCACTTGCAGACATAATGTATGGTGGCGAACAAAATATTACTGTTATCAACATGTCTGAATTTAAAGAAGAACACAAAGTTTCAATGCTTTTAGGATCTCCTCCAGGATATGTAGGTTATGGTGAAGGTGGTGTATTAACTGAAGCAGCAAGAAGAAAACCTTATAGCATTATCTTACTTGATGAAATGGAAAAAGCTCATCCAGGTGTACAAGACATCTTTTATCAGATGTTCGATAAAGGCACTATAAAAGATGGTGAAGGTAGGGATATAGATTTTAAAAATACTATTATTATCATGACATCTAATGCAGGTGAAGAAACCATAAGACACATATGCGAACAAGAAGAAGAAATTCCTGAATATGAAGATCTTTTAGAAATGTTTAGACCTGCTTTATTAAAACATTTCCGACCCGCATTTTTAGGACGAACTCAGGTTATTCCATATTACCCTCTTGCAGATGAGATATTAATCAAGATTTGTGAGCTCAATATGAAACGAATTAGTGACAGAGTCAAAGAAAACTATGCGGCAGAATTTAGTTATGATGAGGATGTTCCTTTACACATAGTAGCAAGAAGCCAGGAAGTTGATACCGGTGCAAGAAATATTGAAAACATTATTAACAAAACATTATTGCCATCACTAGCAACTGAATGTCTCGGAAGAATATCTGAAAGCAAGGATATCAATAGCATTCATATTAATGTAAATGATACAGGTGATTTTTCATATACTATAAATTAGTAATAAAAAAGGCGAAGTAAATAACTTCGCCTTTTTAAACTATATTATTAAGAGTAACATTAGCAATACTCCTAACAAATATCACCCTATTAAAACAGTTGGACAACCCGCTACAATTTTCCCACCGTGACCACTTGAATCACCTAATCTCGCTGCTGGCTTACCAGAAATAATAACAGATGATGAACCGGCTGCTACTTTATCAGGCGGACCTATACAAATAGCCATATCCCCGGCTCTAGCGGCTGGTGATCCTCCAATTAGGACAGTAAAAGCACCTAACACAATAGGACCACCTACATGAGGCACTTTAGAGGTTACTTTTGGACAAACATGCATATCTCCTATGCGTGCAGCTGGTTTACCCATTAACCATTACCTCCTTTAGCAATATTAATCCCATGTTCAATATATTTTTTAAATATTTCTGACATATCTTCATCAGACTCCATAGATACAGAAGTAAGAATTGATCCTGATACTGCATGAGCATATAAATACTCATCCGGGGCAATCTTAGGTTCATTTTCAGCAACTATGCTATCCCCGCACCAGAATGCAGCTGCTGCAACCCAGGCAGCTGCAGTTTCATATTTGCCTTTCTCTGCATAAAATTCAGCAAGACGACGATTTTTCTCACTAGGATCATAAACCCATTTTTCAGCAATTTTTAAAGTTTCATCATAAAGCTCATTATTTAATTGCTCTGCATTCTGTTTAGCACAAATACATGCCCACCAAACAGCTTCACGCTTAGGTAGTGAGTGTGAAAGTAGATTTATAGCATCAGAATATGATTCATTTGAAATTAAAAGATCTAAGAACTCAGTCGTCTCTAGATCATCTTTAAGCAAATTAATTCCAACATCATTTAGTTCGAAATGCTTAGTTACATTTTTAGCTAATTTAGTCTGTATCTTTTCCATAAAGAACCTAGTTAATCTTTGTTAAACCGCCTTTGATAATAACCATTCCACTACCCTTAACGTCTATCTTTGTTGATTTTATAACGATGCCTGCAGGTGTCATTTTTATGCTACTACCACCCACTTTTAACTCTATTGACTGATCTGCCTGAATAAGAATCTTTTGAGCTTTTGTAGTACTAGACTGCTTGACAGTTAAAGTATGGCTTCCTTTAGATACAGTGGTACTTTCATTACCGTCAGTAACCGTAATAGTTCTATTATCTTTAACTTTTAATGTTTGATTGGCTTGAATCTCTGCCTCTTCATCATTTTTTACTAAACGACGAGAGTCTTTTTCAGCTTGAAAATAGACTTCTTCTTCACCCTTTTTATCATCAAACCTAAGTTCATTGTAATTTGATGTTCCACCATTCAGACTAGAGTGCGTTTTAATCCCGCTTTGAGTCTTTGAAGTATAAGGCGGTGCATTATCACCATTATAAACAGCGCCAGAAATAATCGGTTTATCAGGATCGCCATCAATAAAATCAACTATTACTTCCTGACCAATTCTTGGTATAAAATGGGTCCCCCACTTTTTACCGCTAAAAGATTCTGATACACGAATCCAACAAGAACTATTTTCATCGTTTTTACCTAAACGATCCCAGTGAAACTGAACTTTAATTCTATTAAACTTATCAAGGTATATTTCTTCACCTTGAGGGCCAACGACAATAGCGGTTTGTGGCCCAGACATTCTATTTTTATGCAATACATGTACTGGACGAACTTTAATGCTCTCTGGTACACATAGAAATGAGTTTGAGTAATTAGAATCACCATCACTACCCGAGCCAAAACCAGTATCGGTTGCATCAATATGAAGTTCATGCAAAAGATATTTTCCTTGCTCACTAGAAGACTCATGCTCAACTAAATCAAACGTATAACCGGCTGAAAAGCTACCACAACTACTACTGCCTTGAACAGTATCGTAAGCTTGCTCTAGCATTTCCATATGATTCTTCGACAAACGATTACCATCACTAGCATCTATATATTCACCAGGATAACTATAAATTTCATAGTCCTTAATTTTAGGCAAATTAACTAGCGATGGTGATGTGGTTTCAAGCTTTTTAGTCGGTGCTTCAAAATCATAATCAGTTGTAGTTACCTTACCAGATGAAAACTGATAAGTTCTAGACCAGTCATCAATATGTGACTCCATTAATGAACCACGACTGTATTTTATATTTTTTTCTTTACAGGCCTCATAGCCAGTATTTGCATCTATAAATAACAAAGTATGTTTTGATGATGTATGGGTAAAATAGTATGAAATACCTTCTTCTTGAAGCAATCTATTAATGAAATCATAATCTGTTTCATTATATTGCACACAATAATCTCGTACTGGATAGGTACCCGTTGTTTGAATTTTAAAATCAGTATATCCAGTGTCTGAAATAACAGATTTAATAATATCTATAGCCGACTTCTTTTGAAAAATACGACAATCTTTGCGTTTAGTTAAAAACCAGAACCATGGAACTAATGTCGCATTATAAGTTCGAAGCCCATCAAAATCAGTAGCTAAATCACCTAGAGTAAAACTATTGATATGACCATTTATGTAACGAACTTCAGGGGTATTAATTTTAATTGTGACTTGCTTACCCACAATATCTTGAGGCTTTATATCAAGATTATTAGATAACAAATCAAGCTGGTACTCAAATATATCAGATATATATTCGCTACCATTACATGATACGAGTAATAACTCGTCTTTACCTAGAGGAGACTCTATAGAAAGAAGACGGTTATCCTGTGAAATATGGCTCATAAAACAACCTAATAAGGTTTTATTTGAGATAGAACCAAAAAATTCATCCTTGGTTCACAAGATAATATAGTTACTCTGATATTTAATCAGAGCAACTATTTATAGTAAAAAACTATTTACTATAATGGTTTAGCAGCACCTAAATCATAACCAACTCTAGCTGGAGAACCAGACTTGTTAGTTGCATCATTATCAGTGTGATTAATTAAGATTTTAGAAAAGCTTAAAGTAATTGTTTCTATTGGTTGTGAGTCACCATTACTTGATACGTTATAGCCGCTCACTAAACAATCTTCTAGCTCATAGTTCATGAATTCATTAACTTTATCCGCACCTGTACGAACAAACTTAATTAAAACTTTTTTACCATTTGAACCTGTAACAGACTCTTTGAATAAACTCGTTGTTGAGTTATCCATCAATTTAGTAACTGTAATTTCACTAATTGAAGGACGAGTAGCTTCACGATTTGCTAGGTTACCTGGATCCATAGAGATACCACGACCCACACCAAAAGTCATTGACTGAATGTCAATGTGATCAGTGTAACCTTCTGCCGTCACATTCCCTTTAAGTCCTTCATACTGCATATATATCGCCATGACAATCCCTTATATGTTGTTTAAAATGACACGCTTAAGATAAACAATTTAGAGTTAAATTTCAAGGTAATTTAGCAAATAAATGCAAAAATATTAGTATATTCTAAGTTATTTTTTTACGAAATAAAGAAGCCAAGAAAAAGATCATAAAACAACTATATTTCATTATTTTAGATGGACTCTATGAGGGTGAAATGGCTTTAAAAGCGACTCAAAATAATTATCAAGCTGAACCCCTTTAAATTTAGTTTCAGTCACTGTTGCTTGCCATGGGATGATATACATCACCTTTGGTAATTCACTATTTCCTTTAATAATATCCTTCTTTATCACGATGTCTGATTTCGCAAATAATGATATTGAATTTAAAGATAGAATTAAAATAATAAAAGTATTAAATAAGTATTTCATGATATTCCTAATCAGAAAAATGAATTAACCTGAGTATCCAGTTTCTCTGCTCTCATATATTTTGTCGGGTAAATAGTCGAAAGTTTTTCAAAACTTTTATTCTTCCATTCACTATAAACTTCGTTAGTAGATGATTTAGTATTTTGAATAAAGTATCTAATCGCCTGATCTTCGAAAGGAATGGACTGGTCTTCCAATAATATATTATATTGCTCTAATTCAACCTCAGATAAGTTCTTAGGGCGGTCAGATTTCATTAAATTTTCACTAAAGGTGTAATATGTTTCAGCAATCCAATAGATTGACTCTGAAATATGGTCATATCTTTTATACTTATTAACATTTTTTAACGATGCGATAGCGCTCTTAAGCACTTTTTTCTTCTTTCTTAGTGAAACTTTGAGTGGAATCGTCAACTTTATACTCGAAAAATGTTTGTATTCTTCTCGTGCAATTACAATACTCGCATTTGAAGCAAGATATTTCATGCGTTCTGTTGATTTACTTCCACTATTATCTGTCGTTTTAATTATCTTATTTAACCAATATTGCCTTTTATTATTCAAGTTTAATTTAGCGTAAACCTCTGTTAATTTATGCTGAGCTTCAACATTTAAAGAAATAGGTTGTTTATAACGCTTAATATATCGCTTAAATGTACGCACGGATGACCAATAGTCACCACCTTTTTCATATAATTCTGCAGATTGCCACAAAGCACTCTTCTGAAGCTGTTGTGATGCACCAAAACTATGAATACTCTCAAACTCAGCAGCCGCTAATTTGTATTTATTACTATTTAAATAAACAATTGATAACATACGAGTAATATCATTGCTAAATTTTGATTTTTTATAAGTATTTCGAATGAAATTTAGTTGTTTTTCTGCAGCACCCCATTTTCCTATTCGCATATATAAACCACTCATTTCAAGCTTGGATAATAATATTGTTTCAGTATCTAAACGGTTTTTATAAATTTCGTCATATTTTCTAATAGCCAAGTCAAACAATAACTTTTCCTTGTGCATGTCAGCTTGTTTAAAAATTGCTAAAGCTAATCTTTTATCTACATTTTTATGTCGCCCTTTCATATTCTTAATAAGACGATAATTTTTTTCGGAAAGAGCATATTCTTTTATTTCAAAATATGATGCTGCATGAATAAACATTAATTTAGATAAATTATTTTTCTTACCAACCTTAACTTCTTCAATTATGGCGACAGCCTGTAAATACAGGGAATTGTTATATAGGTATTCAGAATAAGATAACAAAAGACCATACGCTTTCTTATTAGATAAATATTTTAAATAATTATTATTGAGATCTGTATATTCTTGTTTTGTAATTTTATTATTCCTAAATAACTTATTAGTAAGGGACAACAATGAATATGCAGATTTATTCTTATACGAACTACCTTTATATTGAGAAATAACTTGTTTATATACCGTAATAGCCTCTATAAATGACTTAGATTCATTTAAAAGCTCAGCATAAAGAAAATGGTACTTATCTATTTTCTTATATTTATAATTATTGATAAGTCGTGAGTAAGCTTTTATCGCATTATTCAAATAAACACCTTTATTTTCTTTCTTTACTTTTTGATAAATTGAATGATAAAACTCAGAAACCAAAACCAAATTATTAGTCAATACACCAAGCGTAGACTTACTTAAACCGAGGTCTTTAGCTTTTTCAGCACTATTAAACTCTAAAGATAAAAGTTTATTCATCGCAAACTCTCTATTCCTATATTTCAACCAAATATTTGATAAAGAGGTAATCACATTATTAGCATGTGTGTTATTTTCATTTTTTAAATATATTTCTAATACAGAGGCGGCCTCTAAAGACCTGTCTTGTTTTGATAATAATTTTGATAGATTAGAATAGATATAATAACGCGTGTCATCACTTTTTATCGAATCACTTAATGATGAAAGAGTATCTGTTATTCCCAGGTAACTAACACAGACACCATAAACCTTATAGATATTATTCAAAAATTCTTGATCAGCCCTATTTGATGAACTACCGCTAGGATAGAATGCAAGAAGTTTGTTATAGTCATCAAGCGCTTCTTCATACTGAAGTTGTTTGTATCGAGACCACGCTCTTTTAAAGAGAGCATTTTTTCTAAATTTACTAGTTTCATCTTCAGCAATCACCGATGTTAATGCCAATTCAGCATCTACAAACTGTGATTTTGTTATATAACTCTCACCCAATCTAAACATACTCTCAATATAATACTTAGATTCCGGATAATTATCCGTTAATTTTTCAAGTGTCGACACTTTTCCTCTGTCATCACCTGTAATTGCATACGCATTAGCTAATTGATAATAGATTCTGTCATTATTTTTATCCTTTGGATAATCTTTCAATCTCTTTTTAAATACATTAATACTATTCTTAGTGTAGCCAGATTTTGAATCAACAGGTTTAGAAACCGTTATATCCAGTTGTATTTCAGCTAACCTTTGTAAGGCATTTTTTCTATTTTCATTATTAACACCTTCAGATAATAAATATGACTTGTATGATTTTTCGGCATCTTCACTACTGACTTCAATTTTTTTATTTTTTACTATATTTTCTTCTTGTATAACAAAATCAGACAAAGTACTTCTTGTGGTTTTAATTTCAGAATTACATGCCGACAAAAATATAAATATAAAAAACAAAATCAGTGACCTAATCATTTCATAACAACCGATTGGTCATATATAACAGCTAAAGCATATTTGCTTTGCTTAATGTAGTTGTTTAATAATTCAGATAAATAAGTTGATCTAGATACTGTATATTTATCTTTTATTTTTTCAAGCTGCGACAGACTACTTTTCAATAGAGGCCCGAATTTTCTATTTACTAATCTATATTTTAGCAAATCATCAATAATAGCTTTTCTCACAACTATATTACTGGTTTTCCACTCATCACCCTCACCTAGTAACTGCATCTTTGACACTAAAGTCTTATCTCTATGTTTGATTACGTCAGAGATAACGCTCATTTCAGAAATTGCTGTTTTATAGTACTCAACAGTTTCTTTAATATTCCCGGCTCTCTGATAAACTTGTGGCAAGGTAACTAAAGCATCAAACTTTACTGACGATTGGCTCTTGTTCTTAATTATTTTTAAAATAGTAGCCGCCTTACCAAGGCGACCCAGGCCAATTTCAGATAATGCTATTCCCATAAGAGCCCGCATTTTAATTGGACTCTTAAGTGAAACATTAGAAAATGATGCCTTTGATGACCTAAAGTTTTTCCTCGATATTTGCGAATACCCAAGTGTAAGGTATAACTTATCCATAACATACGACTGATATTCGCTTACATCTTTAATATCAAAAGTACTAATTGCCTTATTTAGATGCTCTTCTGCTTCAGACCACCAATATGCCTTCATACTGATTAGTCCTAAATTATATTGTGATGATGAATAATACTTTGAGGATTTATCAATTCGTTTTAAATAAAACTTAGATTTTTCGTAATCCTCTTGTTCAAAATAAATAAGACCATAAATTAAAAGCGCATGATAGACAGAATCATCATCTAAACTATCATCTATTTTCTTAAGATAATTTAATGCCTCTTCATATCTTTGATTTTCATACGCTGAATATGCAATATTGAAATAAAGTTTACTTGTTATCTCTTCATACTGAGCATCGATAACTTTATTGAAAACAGGAAAATTCTGAACTTTCACACCAAAATATAATAATTGGTTAACATAAGCCATATATGAGTCAATATCGTCTGTTATATATACACCTTCAATATAACGATGACATGATTTTAATGATTTCAAAGAAATGCTAGTGGAATGACAAGATTCCTGACTACCCGACTGATCTGTATTATTAGTATCCAACCAAAATGAAATTGAAGAGGCAATAGTCTTGTCTATTTCTACAAATTCATTTGCGTGAGATGAATAGACAACTATTAATAAAATAATTAAGAAAAAAAATCTCACTACAACTTAGCCGAATAAAGTTGATCTTCTGGTAACAGGATCGCAGTTTCATCTTCTTCGAAGTTTCTTACTTCTGTAAATATTGTTGGGTCAACCGTACTAAGTTCAGAAAATTGTGTTCTTTGATCACCACCTAATAAAGATGAAGTATCTGATGGACTAATAACAGTACTAGTGTCCCTAACACCATTTTCTGGCGTCACCACATACAATGGCTGATTACTGAAAGCTGCAGCAATTGTCACTTCGTTATCAGCATTAATAACAAACTGCTGTGCCCCAACACCTAGAGACCCTAGAGCTACAAATGTCACTATATTAGCCGTTACATCAGGGTCATCTAAAGAAATAATATTATTAGTTGTTGCTATATCACCAGAGTTTGACTTTATATAAATACTATCGGAAGTAACACCATCACCACCTGTAACAGTTAATTCACTGATAGTAATTGTATTTTCGGCTTCGTATACGATATTACCGTGATTAAGAACAGATACAGCTGGTTCAAACATTGTTATTTCATTACCTGCTACAAGAGACAGATTATGAGTCCCCTGCTGAATTATAATATCTCCAGTTTGATTAATAGAGCCACTAGCTGTTATTGAGATATCACCATCAAACACATCAATTCCACTAAGTTCAATCGTACCGTTATTATTAATTTGAAGATCACCAGAACCCGTAATAACACCCGCATATTCATTAACAGCAGTGTGCAAATCACCGTTTAAGCCAGACACCCCATTAACACTATTTGTGACAAGCTTAGCAGCTGTAATGTCAGCATAATTGAGAGTCGTTTCAAAAGTACTGCTTGTAATATTTGCAGCAGACGTCAAGTCAATAATTGACTCAGAAGATAATTGATCAAATGTAATCCCCCCAACACTACTCAGCATTGTTATTCCATTGATTGTATTTATTTTTCCTGCATTAATTATTTCAGCTGTCATATTAACAGTATCAAGAACGATTGACTGTCCAATCATAGAATTACTGAATTCAATATTTCCCTGTAAAGCATTGACTGTCAGATTTACAAAACCGTCTATACTTCCAACATGAGTTACACTTGATGTATTGCTTTGTAATAATGTATCAGAATCCAGCATTAAGTCAGAGTTAATATTTAATGCATTATCTGTAATAAGTGATGAGTTGCCTAAATTTAATGTATTTGATGAAGTAAAGTTTAAAGATTCCAATGTACCGGACTGTACATTGAAACTCGTATCACCAACAAGGTTAATAGCAAACGAATTTCCAATATTAATAACATCACTATTCGACATTGTAATGGTAGTATCACCACCCACAAATATATTCCCAGAATTATCAAGAGTATAACTAGCAACTGCATTATCAGGATTTATTTGAAGATTCAAATCACCAGAAATATTTATATTCTCAATTGTCAGCGAATCTCTATTGTTAACATCTAATGAAGAAGCATTAGTGACTATTAAGTTTGATAATGAATTATCACCAGTTAATGAAACGCTAAAGAAATCACCTGAGTTATCAAGGTCAGCATCAAAGCTTGCACTACCATTAAGGCCAATATTTATATCACCAATAACAGACAAGTCACCATTAGACTGAATATCCAATGTATTAGTAACATTAACTGAACCTAAAACAATATCACCATCATTATAAAACCTTAAATCATTGAAGAATCCATCTTGAACCGTTGTATTAAATGTAACATTTCCATTAATTACGTTACCAACGTCCGTTAATATTAAAGAATCACCTGGGTTCATTGTAACAGTAAGACCATTATCAATAGACCATGATGCAGTTTGCTCAATAGATCCTGTCGTTTGTATCAATGCGTTGGTCGCATCTATAACACCAATCGACAAACCACCAATATCATTAATTGACAGAACACCAGCGTTGGTCACCACCAAATTATCGAAGTCATTTAAGCTCATCAAATCAACATCATATACACCGGTTAAGCTCACATTTAAAGTAGAAGCATTAATAACTCCTGTTTGTGTAAGAGCACCATCCAAGGTCAATAAAAGATCACCAGTAAGATTAACATCACCTAAAATGAGCGCGCCTGAATTACTAATTGTTGCATTATTTGCCTGAAGTATATCTAAACTATTTATTGTATTACCATTACTAGTTAGTGATATATCAGAAACGTTATTACTTGTATCAAGTGATAAGTTACCTGTAACACTAATATCTGTAATTGATAAAATATCACCCACAGTATCAATGGTTAAATTATTAACTGAAACATTGGAAAGCAAAATAGGATTGGTATTAATTAATGAAACAGAACCTAAATTATTAAGAGAAATATTTGAAAAATCATTCGCAGCATTATTTAAATCAACATTAACTGAACTATTACCATTTATGTTTATTGCACCAGCAACATCCACAATACCTGACGCTGTAATATTTGCGATAGTACTTATATTTAAATCTTCTACGATTGATGCCCTTACTAAATCAGTATTATCAACAAAATAAAAATATACATTTGTAGGTTGAATGACTGAAGTGTTATCTAACGTCAATTGCAGAGTACCATCAGTAACAACTGAACCTATGTTTAGACCATTATCTAACGCCCCTACCGTATCAAACCCATTCAAAATAATAGCTAAAGCAAGCAAGGTAGAATCATTCGTACTTGCAATAGATTCAGAAGTAATATTTAACACACCATTAAACGACGTATCAGAATCAATATTTACAAAGTCTGCACCATCTCCCATATCTATAGATAGGTTATTAATCACATCATAATAAACATTAAGTTCAGGTGTTACATTAACAGCCAAGTTAAAATCTGCCTCATTAAACAAACCAAATGTATCTGAATTCGATGAACCAATTAAGGACGATACAGTTGAAGCCGTGTAATCTTCAACTTTTTCGACAGTAGTAACTACAGTAACCTGAGTGTCACCTGAAGTAGAATCATCATGTGTAAAGGTTACATTATTAGTATTCAGTACAGCCATTGAAGAATCAACAGTCGAACCATTAAATTTAATGGTATCAACACCTGCACCACCATCAATATTGATTGATTGATCAGAAAAACTAACATTAAATGTATCTAAACCGGCACCACCATTAAAACTAGCGGCAGCATTGCTTACATTAATATTGAATACATCATCACCACCCAAGCCGTTTACAC
>JAUVDT010000108.1 GCA_030595185.1 Gammaproteobacteria bacterium | reverse complement strand
GACCCCAATGCCAGTAAGTTAAGGGCGTAGGTGCGAATTTATTCGCACAATGAAGCTATTACACGAGGTTTTGTTCGAATAAATTCGAACCTACAATAGCTTAACTTACTGGCATTGGTTCTGACCCTACTTTTTGTTCTTTATTCTGGCAATGCAATTTGATTGTTGGTGCTGAATTGATAGTCTTTGAAGACGTGTTCAGCACTTAACATTTCATAGTCGCCATTTTCCTGCTTTCGGCTGGTATCTTTTAGCTTGTAGGTGTAATGACCGCACGTCCAGCAACCAAATTTTCGCATGTGGTAACAAAGGCAAGTTTTGCCTGTTACGATAATTTTCTTTTCATCCGGGTGCTTTTCGAGCTCTTCGTTGTAGGCTTTTATGTAAGTGCAATTGCCTTTAGCATCCAGCAGGTAGCCGAAGGCTTCGCAGTTGGGTTCTACGCCGGAATGCAGGGCCGGGCATTTTTTTATCATTCGCATTGGGTAACCGGTGGGTGATGCCTGGTTTACCTCGATATCGTCTTCATCGGCTTTAAAGTATTCTTGTTTAACTTTTTCTGGCAGGCCACATTCTTTTGTTACTGTAAAGCGCGTGCCTACTTGTACTGCGCCAGCGCCCATTTCCATATATTCCACAGCATCGCTACCAGTGAAGATTCCGCCTGCCGGTATGACGGGGATATCCAGCTCTTTCT
Organism: Gammaproteobacteria bacterium; assembly: GCA_030595185.1. GTDB lineage: Bacteria > Pseudomonadota > Gammaproteobacteria > SZUA-229 > SZUA-229 > JAUVDT01. Next base: position 5,059 of record JAUVDT010000108.1, on the reverse strand, counting down.
CGGCAAGAAAATCCATGACTTCCTGGACGATGGTTTTAAGGTCGTATTCTGCCCAGTCCATACCGAAGCCGAGGTGACCACCTGCTAGCGGACCCTCTACTACTACAAAGTCTGGCAGTCTGTTTAAGCGGGCTGTTTTACGCAGGAACAGATTAAGTGCGCGTGGCGAAGATACAATAATACCTAATTTGACATCATGGAAACGCGGGTGGTCTTTGATTAACCCAAACGAGCCGAGGTGTAGGCCAGCACTGAGTGAGATACCGTCGATACCGGCATCCATTGCACTACTGAGCCTGACTTTTAGCGTTTCTGATGGATTGTTCATGGTCAGCTTTTCCATGATGTTGATGAAGATCATGCCATCACCTTCTTTTTGTTCCATTGTCTTGCTGACGTGTATTCTGGTGGCTTCTGCGATGTTATCCAGATCAAACTGAACGACTGACTTATCGTCATTGCCTTTGTTGTATTTGTATTTTTTGAGCTTTTCTTTAACAAAGTGAGTTTTATCGAGCCTGTCTGTAACGGCAGGCGCCATTGCATCTGATATATGACCAATTCCACCGAGTTTGGCAGCGACCAGCGCAAGCTCTCTGGTGGAGATATCAACCCCCATACCACCAATCATTATGGGTACTAGTTCACTGTTGCCAAGTTTTAATCTAAAGTCATCGAGCTTTTTCATCTGATCTCCGGTTACACCGCTTACTTATCTGGACACCCACATTTTTACCAAAATAAAAGGGGTTGTACTATCGCATATGACTTCTGGCCTGCGCCCCTAAGAGGGTTCAAACCCTATTCCGATCCTTTGAATATATTGTACTTATTATCTAAATATCGATTACCTTGATATTACTCCCATTGTTATGGTTTTAATACCGCTAAGTCTTTGTTTTTATGTATGAAATTTAGGCATTATAATTATATTTGTTCGTTATTTGTACGATTTTATCTCATTTAGGCCACTGGTCGTCATTACCAGTAAATATTGGTATGATTTGGGGCATTAAAGGAATTAATAAATAAAGGAACTATCATGTCTATTTCGACTAAAGCCAGAGAAAAACTCCGCGACAAATTAGCAGATTATGAGGGTTACATTAAACACCTTTATATAGATACGTTGGGAAATATTACTGTCGGGGTTGGTCACCTATTACCTAGCAAGAATTCAGTTTCTGGAATCACACTATATAAAACTCAAGATAAAATACTAACCCAACCAGCAACTCTCCAAGAAAAAATGGATGAATATGAGAAAATTAAGAAACTAGCTTGGGGTAAAACAATTACAGCCAAATCTTATGGCAAACACACCACTTTAGTAATGAAGAAGAGTGATATAGACTTTTTAACTAACAAGCATATTGATACTTTTTCTATAGATTTAAAAAATGCTTATACTAAAGAGAAAGGCTTCCTTGATAAGTTTGAAAATTTTGAAAACAACCTTCAGCTAGCTCTATTTGATATGGTATTTAATTTAGGCGCTACTAAATTAAAGAATAGGTTCCCAAAATTCAATGCTGCACTGAAATCTGGTGATTACGAGAAAATGGCAAAGGAATCTCACCGATCTGATGTTAACAATGAAAGAAATGATTATGTACGGGATTTACTTCTTAGCTTAATACCTGAAACTGAGGTTTAGTCGATGCTTAAAACGTATATTTCTATACCGGTCATTTTATTAACTATACAAACTTCATGTGTTTTTGCGGATAATAAAATCGATCCATCTTTAAAAATTAAAGCTTTTCCTGGGTTTTCAATAGAAACATCTTCTAACGTGATTAAGATTAAAGATGCTATGTATAGTACAAAGAAGCGTGAAGACAAAGAATTTAAAAACTGCAAGGAAGTACTAAATTACAATTACGAGAGAATTGCTACATTCGAACAGTTTCAATTTAAAGCATTAACATCTTACTGCATTGCAATTAACAAATTCATAAAAGCTAACTATTCAGAAAAAACCTTCTTTCCATCTAATATTTCTAAAGCTGATATTAAATACTTTCCAGCTCTGAGCACCCCATTTATCAATTCATACGAGTACGAAACAAGATTCAAAAAAACAATTGACCAAGTCCATAAAAAAATCACAATATCCTATGAAAACAATCGTATGAAACTTTTAACAAAAGAAGATGAGTTTTATATTGATATTATAGCGAGAGGTGATTTTAACAACGATAAAATTGAAGATTTACTCATAAGCTCTGATTGGTATGCCAGACATGCTCACGGTAAACATACTGACTTAGTTATTCTATCTAAAACAAGTAAAGATTCTCCAATAACAATACAGTGGCGTTTGAACAAACCAAGATAAGTTCACAGCCTTTTACTATCCTTCACTCAGGAGAAGGGACTTTTTTTGTTGTACTCCCTCAATAAATAAAGATTACTCCCCTCTCTAGTCTCTATTTTCTGGTATAACTATAAGCATGGATATAATACCTATTACCGGCTTCAGTGACCCTGTTAGCTCGATGACTCATTTGTTTAGTTTGCCTTTTATTCTTGCTTTTAGCTTTGTTCTAATTAGAGAGTTTCGTGGTGATTTGAGTCGTACTGTTTCTCTTTCTATCTTTGTTTTTGCGGCTGTCTTTTTATTGACTATGAGTGGGCTTTTCCATTTATTAGAACCTGGCTCTAGTGCGCGTTATGTGTTTCAGATGTTAGACCATGCCGCCATATTCTTGCTTATTGCAGCGACTTTTACGCCTATCCATATTTTGCAGTTTAAAGGCTTTATGCGATGGGGTATTTTGTCATTGGTGTGGGGCACAGCTATTACCAGTATTACTTTAAAAAGCATTTACTTTGATGAGGTACCTGAGAGCCTGAGTTTAACGTTGTATTTAGGCATTGGATGGTTAGGTGCCATAACCGGTTATAAGTTATATCGTCGATTAGGCATCAATGCGATAGCTCCTCTACTCAACGGGGCATTGGCTTATTCACTGGGAGCAATCATGGAGTTTTTACATTTCCCAATTCTATGGCCTGGTGTTATTGGCCCGCACGAGCTATTTCATGTTTTGGTATTACTGGGAATTGCTACGCACTGGCAATTTGTTCGACGCATGGCATTGCTCCATAAACAAAGTACTCATCATTAAATAAAATGAAACCACTTTTTATATTAGTATTCTGCGTTGGCCTATTATCATGTGAGCCGTATCAGGCGCCAAACCCTAATGGCCCAGATGGTTCGTGGTGGGCTGGTGGTAGCGATGGCGGTGTTTACATATTTATAGAAGATGATGCAAATACAGCTGATGATATTTATCAGGGCGTTATCTATTACGAACACGACCTCAGTATTTGGTACAAAGGTAAGTTTAAGTACAATTTAAAATCACCCTTAAACTTTCAAAACAAACAAATATATTCTGGCTGGGATGGTGAAAAATTATTTTTAAAGGATAACTCATACTTAAAGGCGACAGGAAAGATATCACCTTAATGGATAAGCTCTATCGTATAAAAACTATCACTTAATCGGTAATATTTTTTAACATGAAAGTACATTTCATAGCTCTAACACATCAGTTAATATAAACTCATTAAACCTCGTCATTCCCGCCGTGTTTTGAGCGGGAATAGTAGTGCATGGATGCACTGTTTACGAATCTAAGGATGAAATCTATACTTAAATATTGGATTCCGGCTAAAAAATTGCCGGAATGACGGTTAACTGAACAGTAATGAAAAGTTATAATAAAGACGGGAATAGAATGAAAACAAAAATCATTATCAGCATTGTTGTTTTATTAACACTTATAGGGTGCGGCCAGAGGAATACCCGGAGTACTTTTTTCCCGCTTGTACTTAAAGCGATTGATCATAATAAAAATGGCGACTTAACCCCTGTTAGCATTAAGTTTAATACGCCAATGAAAGAAGGTGATATTTTAACCATTCGACATAAACAAAGAACAATAGCGACATTAGAGTTAACTGGCAGTTTAAAGCTAGATACCTTTCATATTCGAATAAGAGCACTTGGTGATGGCCGAGTTAACGCAGCATTGGAAATAAAAGGAAAAGCCACTCTTTATTCTGAAAAATACATTACGGTTGCAAAGTTCAACCCAATACCAGAGCGAAATAAAACCAAACTTAAAACACACATCCGTACTAAAGATGGTTCATACAAAATGTTAATAATGAACGATTCAGCAGTTTCGGGTTTTGTTAAGACAGTTAAAGTTGATTTTGGACATGGCACAGCCACTGTAACGGGCTCTAAATATCTTTCACCAAACCCTTACTTCTTATTTAAGCCTTTAAAACTTGGTAAGGAGACTAGCACTAAGGTTACTCTGGACAAATAAAAGGCTTAGTCGGTAAAAGATTACCGACCTGGCAATTATACAGAATAAATAACTGAGAGCTTATGGCTCTCTCCTGCTTTTATTACTCGTACATCATCGGCTGCATTGGCTGATTCAACACATAACATTTTTAGGTAACCGTTCTCACCTAAATCACCCATTTTCTCTGCCACAGTTTTCCAGGGGTTCCACACAACGGTCGAATTGCTACCTTGCTTTTTAATAATTATTTTTCTTTTATTATCATCAATAGTGATGTCGTCATCAGTATTGATATAAACCCTATCGGCTTCATCGTTAATGCTGATTTCACCGAGCTGTTCCTTTTGTTTGAAGTTATCGGGTTTATCAAGGTAACTCCTTCCCTCAAGACCTAATACTTTTGTCTTGCTTACATCATGCACATTAAAGTAAGTATGAAGTGCCTGGCCTATTTCTATACTCTCATCGCTATTATTAGTAGTAACCAGTTCCAGTGTTAAAATTTTACCAACAGTAATAATGTAATCTGCTGTGGTACTTTGCGGCCACATTTCTTTAAATTTTTCATCCATTTCACTAGTGTCTAACTTAAAACTAATTTGTATTTCTCCGTTATCTAACAATATTGTATTTGTAACTTGCCAAAAGACTGTTCTGGCAAAACCATGTGCGGGATATGCATTATTGCTTTCATGCGCGCCGAACCAGGGCCAACAAATAGGTAT
>JAUVDT010000017.1 GCA_030595185.1 Gammaproteobacteria bacterium | reverse complement strand
AGTGATCAACCAAAAGATATGATGAATGAATATCGTTCGGCTGAAAAGTCGTTATTTGTTTTTATTCCATTTGAAAATAAACGGGGATGCCAGGTTAGGTTAAACGATGGGGGAGGTGAAATAAAATTTACTGAGCCCTGCTATGCCGCGAAATATGATGCGGCGGGTCGGCTGTTTAATAATAGCGGTCATGTAGATCAAAGAAACTTGTCAGTGCCTAAACATATAATAGAAAAAGGGATTTTAAAGATAGGTGTATGGGTACGAAAATAGAGTAGAAAGTAATGGCGTCCCCGACAGGCTTCTTACGTGTCGACTGCATGGATGCAGGAGGTAGAGTAACGCAGGAGCAGTTACCGAGAAGATGACACGTAAAAAATCGTGCGCAGCACACGAATTATTAGTTACCGATCTAACGAAGTGAAAATAGAATAGGAAGTAATGGCGTCCCCGACAGGAATCGAACCTGTAACCTATCCCTTAGGAGGGGATTGCGCTATCCAGTTGTGCCACGGGGACTTATACTATGCGATTATAACAAACTCAGCGTTGGTTTTAAAATCTAATATTCTTTTATTAGCTTTTATCTTTATCTCTTCTTTTTTGTTTAGTGGTTCCTTTTAAATATCGAGCAAGTAATGAATCTGGTGCATCATTTAATGACATGATGTAATTTAGTGAATGGATGTCTAGCATGCAGTGTGATATGTGTTGCTCGGCCTGGCTGATGCCACAAAAAAGGATTTGATCCCCTGCTTGTATCATAAAGTCATTATTAGGAGATAAGACTTTGTTGCTGTTTCTTTCTACCATTAAAGGAAGGCAGCAAAGGTCTTGTTGGCGCTGAATAGGGCTTTTTAGTATGTCGCCCAATTTTACTTTTCTACCCATAGAGATAATTCGATAAATTGCAGGTGATTCATCTTCGCTAATTGTAATAGTCCAACAGTGCGGTTTTACTTCACTAATAGCTCCACTTAATTTGCTGATTGTAATATTTATCCATTCATTGCTTTGTTTAAAGCACTCATCTAAGAAATCGATTAAGAGAGGATTGGTTAGTAGCGTCCTTATGCGTCGAGCTACGATTTCACTTGGGTGCATAATGATGTCAGCATTAGATGAATTGAATAGCTCTTTGTTTATCATTTCATTTTGACGTGCAATGGTAATCATATTGGTATTAAACATTTGAGCAGTCATTATGCATGATAAGTTATTTGAATCATTGTTAGACCCAGCTATGAGGCCTACGGCATTTATCACGCCGGCTTGCTTTAATGTTTCAGCATCTGTTCCTGTCCCAATGATAAATTCTGTTTCATCATTGGGGTATTTTTTATGAAAATCATCTTTAAGCTCAGCAATAGTGTCAATGATAGTAACGCTGTGATTGTGTTGTTTTAATATGTCATAGATGCGTTGTCCTAGTCTTCCATAACCACATAATATCCAATGCCCTTTTGTAAAAACGATTGGCAAATTTAACGTGGTGTCGGGGACGCCTGTTAGCCATTCATTTAGTAAATGTAAAGATGCTGATTTCATCGCCATTGCAAAGCTATTGGCAAAAGTATCATAGGGGTTAATGGTGTGGTCCGTATTAAAGGACTTCATGTTTTCTTCGTAGTCTTTATGTTCTGTTCGACAGATAACGGTAACATTTGGGTGTAATAGTTTAGATGTAATGGCTATTTTCAGATTACAGTTATCTGAGTTTGTTATAGCAATAATACCCTTACAAAGAGGCCTGTTAAGGCCTGCGTATGCAAGTTGTTCAGGGTTCATTGCATCGGCTTCGAGACCGGGAACATATGTCAGATAGTTTTGAATTTCTAGCGACTCAATTGCTGCTTGAGTGTTATCAATGACAACACAACGAATGTCTTTATTGGCTAACCCATCGACAAGATCTGAACCTGTTTCACCAAAGCCACAAATGAGATAAAAGTTCTCATGGATTTGATTTAAGCTTCGTTTAAAGTTGGAATGTATGACAGCTTTTTTAAATAGTGGTGTTTGTACTAATGATACTATTTTTGTAAGAGCATAAAACCAGCCAATAACACTAAAAAAGATTGTAATGAGTGCCCATAATCTTTGTGCATCTGTTAATGGGTAGGGGATTTCACCAAAGCCGATAGTGGTTGCTGTAAAACTTACAAAGTATAAAGCATGAAAAAAATCCATTCTCCATACCTGTCCCTGATCATCAACCCCGGGTATAAGCACCATACCGAGTGTTGCTATACTGAATACCGCAACAATAACAATGAGAGGTGCTCTCATTTGTCTTAGGATTAGTGAAGTAACAGGGTTCATAATTATCTCTTATTTATTTTGTTACCTTTTATTGACGTCTTAAAAGTGAGGCTTCAAGAACAAGAAGAATGACAGATATAATATTAGCCAATACAGCGCCGCCACTTAAAGATACAATAGTTGCGATGGTTGCGTTTGTAACGCCATCAACTTGCATGTGAGTAGCTACTGCCCAGACAATTGCGGCTGATATGAGTTGCACATTAGCTACAAGGCTAGTTGCTAATAGCATGGCTCCTAATTGTGAACGGTCACCAAATTTTAAGATGGTAGCAATAAGGTTGACGACAATTACAGCATAAAGTTCGTAAACATTATGATGATCGGCATTGTGAACATCACCGTAAAAGAAACCAAAGTTTAAGGTGAGCGCAAGGATCATAAAAAAACTGAAGATAACTTTTTCGAGATTCATTATTTTTTCCTTTTTATAGAAATCTTATGTAAGTAGGTTTTTTAGAATTTCTGTATAAATTACTGAAAGTTGTTCTAAATCCTTTATTGATACATTTTCATCTACTTGATGAATTGTTTTATTTAAAGGCCCAAGTTCAATTAATTGTGCTCCAGTAGGAGCTATAAAACGTCCATCAGATGTACCACCAGCTGTAGATAATTCTGTTTCATAACCGGTGATAGATTTAATGGCTTTTTGGGTGGCTGCAATAAGCTCACCTTTTTCTGTTAAAAATGGATTACCCGATAGGCTCCATTCAATATCGTATTTAATATCGTAGTTATTGATGATATTTATTACACATTCTTTTAAAATATCCGCACTGACTTCTGTGGAAAATCTGAAATTAAATACAATTTCAATATTGCCTGGTATAACGTTAGTTGCCCCTGTGCCTGAGTTTATATTTGAGATTTGAAAACTGGTTGCAGGGAATGATTTGTTTCCCTTGTCCCATTCTGTTTTAGCTAGTTCATCTAAAATGGGCATAGCAATGTGAATAGGGTTTTGAGCAAGGTGCGGATAGGCTACATGACCTTGTTTTCCATGAATTGTTAATGTCACACCTAGTGAACCACGTCTTCCATTTTTAACAAAATCACCTAATTTATTAGTGCTTGAAGGCTCACCTACTAAACACCAGTCAATTTTTTCATTTGTAGTTTCAAGGTGTTCTAGTACAGCAACAGTGCCTTCAGTGGCTGGACCTTCTTCATCGCTCGTAATAAGGAAGGCAACCGAACCCTTGTGATTATCGTGTTGTTTAACAAATTCTTCACTGGCAATAATCATTGAAGCAAGGCTACCTTTCATATCGGCAGCACCGCGGCCATATAAGTGACCATTGTTTTCAGTAGGCTCAAAAGGAGGGTAAGTCCAGTTTTCTTCAGGTCCGGTTGGTACAACGTCTGTGTGCCCAGCAAAGACAAATAGAGGCGCTTCAGTACCACGTCGTGCCCATAGGTTTTTAACATCACCATTTTTAAGGTGAGTAATATTAAAACCAATTTTTTCTAGTCGCTTAGCCATTAGGTCTTGGCAGCCGGCATCTTCAGGTGTTACTGATTGGCGAGAGATAAGGTCTTTTGCTAGTTCAAGTGTACGAGACATTGTTAGGGGGTACCGTTATATGATAGATAATAATATTTTATCATAATGTTGCTTTAAGATTGGGTATTATTCTCTTTAGCTTTTTTATCATAGACCGCTAAGAATTCTTTTTCTACTGAATCAAGTTCGGTGTGAAGCTGGTTGTATTTACTTTTATCTGTTTCGATTATTTTTTCAAGCTCCTGAATTTTTAGCTTTAGCTGATCTTCAGTCATGTCATCAACATTAACACCATCTATTGTAGGTGTGGCACTTTCATTGAGAGTATCAATTTCATCCATTAAACGTTTATTTTCCATTTCAAGTACTTCTAAGCACATGCTGGTTTCTTTTTGCGATTTCTCTAAATCTGTTAAGTGTTGTTGTATTTCATCATCAATATTTGCTCCATTTTTACCGTCTTTTAGACTCTTAAGTAAAGCATTTATTTTATGCCCCTGGTCATAGATGACATCTTTAAGCTTATTAACTTCGGTATTAACTACATGGCTTGCTTTTTCAACGATCCGTGTGTTGTCAGAGGAATGTATTTTCTTTTTATCGCGGCCGCTAATAATTTCTATATTTAGACTGTTTTGTATTTTGTTTTCTAAGTCTGAAATATGTTGGCTGAGGTCATGGAAATCTGCTTGTGAGTTTTTAATGGTCTGAATCTGATCAGCTGCTAAATTTCCATTTGCTAATAAAGAGTCAAGTAATGCTTGTAGTGAAAGGTTTGATTCAATTGATTTGTCGAGTTTATTTTGAAGTTCCTGCATTATTTCATCTATAAATTCATTTGATTCTGCTAAATTATCTTCTTTTACGACAGGTTGAGGCATTAAAGAGGAGATATTTTCGGCTAAGATTGGCCAAAACAAGTCCGGGTTTCCTGCGCTTGACTGGTCGGCATCAATTTCTGCATGTAAATAAGATGAACGGAAGGTGAGAAGCCTTTTTAAATCTTCTTCTGGTGTGCTTTTCTCTTCATCGTTATCAGCGAGCTCTAATCCATCATCATTTGTAATATTTATGTCATTAATGTACTCAATAGTTTTATCAATTTCGACTCGAAGCAATTTTGAAAATATACTGTCAGATAGTTTTCTAAGTAAATCATCAATAGTTTTTTTGAGTTTTAGATTTTTCCTAATAAAATAAATGAGTACAAAAAGTAATATTATTAATGACTCAATAATGACTAAAATAGTTAATGTAGATAAAGTCATTTTCTATTACTCGCTTTCTTCATTGGTCTTTTTTTCTTTTCTTAGTTTTAAGATAAGAAAAATAGCCAGTCCGACTATAGCAATGATGATATTGATAATGACAAAGATTAATATAGATTTTAGGCTGTCATCTTCCTTTTCTTCTATTTCAAGTTCCTTAGGTTCTTTTTCCTTAGCAGGGGGCGTTGCTATTGGTTCAACTACTGGTTCTTTTGCTTCAACAGGTGGAGGTGTATATATTGATGCAAAAGAGAATGTCTTTTGGCGTTCGAATGTTTCACTTTTTAGTGTGATAGTAGCGAAGTATGTACCACTTTCTTTAGGTGTGTAGTTTGAAATAAAAACACCGAGTAAGCTCTCGTCATTAAGAGCTAAACCCATAGGGACTGATGATGTTTGGTCTGAAGGTGAGACTAGCTCAATTTTTGCTTGCATAGCATCTAGTAACGTAACTTCAGTTACTATACTTTCTTCTTTTTCAAGCCATGCATGAGCTTGTAGCTTTTTTGTGTTGTTTTCGTTAATGAAATCAAACTTTGATTTCATTTTCATATCAGTGATTATATAAGCTTTGTTCTCATTGTCGCTAAACAGTATTTTCCATTCACCAGCTAGGGGTTTTTTGATTGTAATCATATCGAATGAGTCAGATATAAACCATTTAATGTTTTTATCTTTAGCTGATGCATCAAATTTTTTGTTACTAGGGTCTTGTAAGAAAATTTTACTTTCGGGTGCTGCTTTGTTAGCGACTATAGTTATTTCTCGAATACTATCGTCAACTAAAAAAGTATTTTCTGTAAGAGGCAGCATGTCTGGTTTTTTGCTTTGTTCAAATATGCTGGTGAACGCAAGATGTAATTCCTCATCATTCGCAGCAACTTTACAAAAACCTTGGGTGCTTTCAGAAAGAACGGTCAGTAATTCCCGGTCTGAGTTTTCTGTGAATGCAATGGAGTAAACTTTTATATTAGACTCAATTAGTTTAGGTACGGTTTCATTAATTAATTTGGCTGACAGCGCTTGTGATTTCTCATCGTCTCCTACATCCATTTTCCCGTCAGACAGTAAAATGATAATTGGATCGCGATCTGATTTGCTTTCTGAAAAAATTCTGTAAGCTCGTTCTATTGCTGCATGTATGTTTGTATAAACACCTTTTGTTGATACTTTATCGGTAGCATTTAATGTTAGTTGTATGTTTTTATCATTATCTAAAGTATTAAGGTAAGTAATGGGGTAACCATTGTCACTGAAGCTCATGATGCTGGCGCGATCATCTTCATTGAGCAGCGATATAAATAATTTGGCAGCGGGTTTTCTCAGGCTATTGGGGTCACTTTTTTTCATGCTGCCAGAACTATCTAAAATGACAATAGCATCAACAGATGTTTTATCGGCCAAAGTTAGTTGGCTGTATAAAAGTGCTACGGTGCTGATTAGAATAAAAATCAGTTTTTTCATTAGAGTCCCTTGTCGCAATTAGTACCAATTTAGATATTGTTAAATTGCTTTATTTGTTTTTATTAGTATAAGCTCGAAACTGAGATGGCTTATGTCTATAAAAGCTTGATATCTAAAGAGTTTAGACGAAAAAACACATAAATCATGGTTTTATGTTGATTTATGCGTTTTTCTTAGGGATTTTAGAGGGTAAATGCTGAATTTAGGTCTCATCTAGATAAGAAATGAGCTTTTTAGTGATCGTTTGTTGAATTGTCTCATCAGTTATTGGCTTGTTATTAAAGTCAGTAATGTGAAATAAATCATCTGCTTTTTCACCCATGGTCGCTATTTTGGCATTGTGTACGCGCACATTACTTTCAAGAAATGCACGGCTGATGCGTGCTAGTAATCCGGGTTTGTCGACAGAGGAAATTTCGATAATTGTGCGGTTCTTGGCTCTTTCCTGGCTAAAAGAGATTTTCGTAGGCATAGTGAAGTGCTTAATTGTTCTTGGTGTACGTTGATTCGGTGGAGCTGTTGCCATATCAATTTGAGTTAACTTTTCTATTAATACCAAACGTAACTCTTCCAGTTCACCAACTGTATTTTCACCGTTCAGTGCTTGAAATATATTTAATGTATTTTCGTCATTGTCTGTTGCCATAATAAATGCATCAACGACATTGAGTCCCATTTGTTCAAGTGCAGCAGTAGTTGTAACAAACTGACCATCTATATTTCCCATGTAAATAGAGATCTCAATTGTTCCTTTGTCTGCTTGAGGTTCAAACTGAACCACTGGTATGCTGGTATTTTCGTCTTCTAATACTAATAAAATATGTCTCGCAATTTCGTCGGGAGTAAATCGAAGAAAGTATTCGTTACCAAATGGTTGCCAGATAGCTTCGATATGTTCAGGTGTGTAACCTTGTTTGGTTAAAATGTTTAAGCTGCTTTTTTGCGATTGACGAATGCTTTTATCAATAGAAACAGATGTTTGTATTCCTAAACGTAAAACGACGGATGTTTTATTGTAAAGTTCAGCTAATAAACTGTCTTTCCAGTTGTTCCATGTCGTTGGGTTAGTGCCACGAATATCTGCAACGGTTAGTAAATAAAGGTAATCAAGCTGAGTCTGGTTTTTTACTTGGTGTGCAAAATTATTTACAATATCGGGATCACTAATATCTTTTTTCTGTGCTGTTACTGACATGATTAGATGACTGCTTACTAACCATGAAACAAGCTCTGCATCCGCTTCTGGCAAATTATGGTTTAGGCAAAACTCTTTCGCATCAACAGCACCTAGTGCTGAGTGATCTCCGCCACGACCTTTAGCAATGTCGTGGAAAAGACCAGCAAGATAAATGAGTTCGGGTTTTGGTAGGTGATTGAAGACGGCGCTACATAATGGGTATTCGTGTAAAAATTCAGCCGCAGAAAAACGTCTAAGATTTCTTACAACCGACAGAGTGTGTTCATCAACAGTATAGGCATGAAATAAATCGTACTGCATACGACCCACAATTTTTTCGAATGCAGGAATGTATGCGGCTAAAATTCCATAGCGATTCATGCGGCGAAGTTCATGCGTAACACCTTCGGGGGCGCTAATTATGCTAATGAATAGTTCTTTAGCTTTGTCTGATTGGCGAAATTCATCGTTTATTAAATGTTTGTTTTCACGTATCAAGCGTATTGTTTCAGCTTTTACGCCTTGTATTTCTGTGTTGAGTTCAAGCAGTAAAAATATTTCGAGTAATGCTGTTGGTGTTTGAATGAAAATATTAGTGTTACGTGCGTTGATAAAACCGTGAACAACTTCAAATCGAGTGTTAATAATTTCAGGTTCTGTGGATTGGTTAGTAAACAAAATAGCTTCTTTTAATAGTTGTAAAAGCATTTCGTTTAGACGTTCCAGCTCCATTGCTGTGCGGTAGTAGCGTTGCATAAAACTTTCGATGGCTAAGTTATTGGGGCCATCTTCAAAGTCATATTCCAAAGCAAGGTCACGTTGATAATCAAATAAAAGTCGGTCTTCACGTCGTCCAGATAAATAGTGTAAGCTGGCTCTTATCTGCCAAAATAATTCTTCACCTTGTTCTAACGTTTTAAATTCTTCGGCTGTTAAAAAACCGTGTTCGACAAGTTCATCTAATGTGCTGGCACCAAAATGTCTTTTTGCTACCCATCCAATCATTTGAATGTCGCGTAGTCCACCGTGGCTTTCTTTAATGTTCGGTTCAAGTTTAAAAGCAGAGCTTTCGAATTTTATGTGTCGTGAATGTTGTTCTCGTAATTTGGCTTCAAAAAAAGATTTGCTGTCCCAAATGTTTTTGGTTGAAGTGGAATCTAACATTTTTAGGTAAAGAGACTGACTGCCGCTTAAAGGTCTTGATTCAGTAATGTTCGTAATGACGGTAATGTCTTTTTCTGCCTCAGTAACACATTCATCTAATGTACGAACGCTATGACCAATTTCGAGTTTGATATCCCAAAGTAGCATAAGGAATTGTTCGATAGATTCGTCATATTTATTTTCATGCTCATTGGGCAATAAGATCATTAGATCAACGTCGGAGTGGGGGTGCAATTCACCTCGGCCGTAACCACCGACAGCAATGATTGAAACCTCACTTAATAAAGTGTTAAATTTAATGTCAGCAACTTGTTGGATAATTAAGTCGACAAAATAGCTTCTACCAAAAACTACTTGATAAGCATTGTGGTGTTCTTGAAAATGTTTTTTGAGAGTCTCTTGACCACTAACGACTGCTTGTTTTAAAAGAGTTAGCGTTTTATTAGGTTCTTGTTTTATGCTTTCACTGCAGTCAGCAATGGTATTTAATTCATTTTTTAAAGTGGCTTCAAGCTGTTCTTTATTATTCATTAATAGACACTACAGTATTAATATTAAAACTGATTATAGGAAAGAAAAGACCGCATTGCTTATTGTGATACGGTCTTGAATAAAGTGGTATGTCGCTTATATTGTTTCATCTGAGCGTAGGGTGAGTACTTCATAGCCATCATTAGTGACTAATATGGTGTGTTCCCATTGTGCTGATAGACTTCTATCTCTGGTAATGACAGTCCAGTCATCCGGTAAAACTTTAACGTCGCGTTTACCGATATTAACCATAGGCTCGATGGTAAAAATCATGCCCGCTTCAATGGCCATACCAGTGCCGGCTTTACCATAGTGAAGAACCTGAGGCTCTTCATGAAATTTAAGCCCAATGCCGTGGCCGCAATATTCACGAACGATCGAGCAGTTATTAGATTCGGCATGCTGCTGAATAGCGGCACCAATATCACCTAAAGTTGTGCCTGGTTTAACCAGCTTAATACCTTTAATGAGGCATTCATGAGAAATCTCAACAATACGCTTTGCCTTGATTGATGCTTCACCCACAAAGAACATTTTACTGGTGTCACCATGAAACCCGTCTTTAATAACGGTGATATCAATGTTGATCATATCGCCTTTTTTTAATTTCTTATCAGAAGGTATGCCGTGGCAAACAGTATGGTTGACAGAGGTGCAGATAGATTTTGGAAAGCCGTGGTAGTTAAGCGGAGCAGGAATAGCATCTTGTACGTCAACGATATACTCATGACATATACGGTCTAACTCATTGGTGGTGATACCAGGCTTAACATGAGGTCCTATCATTTCAAGAACGTCAGCCGCTAATTTGCCAGCGATGCGCATTTTTTCAATTTCTTCCGATGATTTTATCTGAACAGCCATAAATAGAGTTTTACCTTACTTTTCCGGTACTTAGAGAACTTCTGCTATAAAAAATAATGAGTTATTTGTTGAGTTGCTTAGCTGCTTATGGTATAAAACGCCGCGTTATATGCAAATCAAGCTCAGGATCATACCATTTTGTTAGATGGGTGTGATCTTTAATGAGTATTTTTATAAATCCGCACATATATCGTCACATATAATTGGGTGCCAGTTAAGTCCATGTTTTTTCTAGGGTTTTAGCTTGGTTTTTTGTATGGGATATATGGAGGCGAAACCCTAATCGGAGTATTTATGTCTAAAGTTACTATGCGTCAAATGTTAGAAGCGGGTGTCCATTTCGGTCACCAAACTCGTTACTGGAAACCTAAAATGGCTAATTACATTTTTGGTTCTCGCAGCAAAATTCATATCATCAACCTGGAAAAGACTCTTCCTATGTACAACGACGCGATGAATTTCATCGGTAAGTTGGCATCTGATCAAGGTAAAATCCTTTTTGTTGGTACTAAGCGCGCCGCTCGTGGTGTTATTAAAGAAGAAGCAGAGCGCTGCTCAATGCCATTCGTTAACCATCGTTGGTTAGGTGGTATGTTGACTAACTTCCAGACTGTTAAAGCATCTATCAAACGTCTGAAAGATCTTGAAACAATGTCAACTGACGGTTCATTCGACCGTATGATAAAAAAAGAAGCTCTTATGAATACTCGTGAGATGGAAAAACTAGACCGTAGTCTTGGTGGTATTAAAGACATGGGTGGTATTCCTGATGCGGTTTTCGTTGTTGATGTTGGTTATGAAAGCATTGCAATTAAAGAAGCTAACAGATTAAAAATCCCTGTTATCGGTGTTGTTGATACAAACAATATTCCTGATGGCGTGGATTACATTATTCCTGGTAATGATGATGCTATTAAAGCAATCAAACTTTACGTACAGGGTGCTGCTGACGCTATCATCGAAGGTCGTGCTTCTGCAGTTACTAATGCAGCGGCTTCTGATGAGTACGTTGAAGAGAAGTAAACAAACCTGAGTTTGTTTACTAATTAATCTGTTCATCGTTCTATTGTTATATAGAGCGATGAAAGCATAACAAATTTATACGAGGTAATTATCATGCAGATCACTGCAACGATGGTTAAAGAATTACGTGAGCGTACTGGCTCAGGCATGATGGAATGCAAAAAGGCATTAACGGAAGTTGATGGCGACATGGAAGCAGCAATTGAAGCAATGCGTAAATCTGGTCTTGCGAAAGCAGACAAGAAAGCGAGTCGTGTTGCAGCTGAAGGTCTTGTAGGTATCGAGCTTTCTGCTGATGCAAAGGCTGCGGCTATTGTAGAAATTAACTGTGAAACTGACTTTGTAAGTGGTGGTGATGAGTTTGCAACCTTCACTACAAACGTAGCTAAGCGTGTTTTAGCTGACTCTCCAGCTGATGTTGCCGCTTTAGGTGAAATGGCGCTTACTGATGGTGATTCTATTGAATTAACTCGTAAGAACATGATCACTAAGATTGGTGAAAACATTCAGGTTCGTCGTTTTCAGCGTATTGATGCCGTTGGTAAAATGGGTTCATATAAGCACGGCATACGTATCGGTGTAGTAGTTGATATTGAAGGCGGTGACGATGAGTTACTTAAAGACATCGCAATGCACATTGCTGCTACTAACCCGACTTGTATTGATGAATCTCAAGTACCTGCTGAAATGCTAGAAAAAGAAAAAGCTATTCTAGTGGCTCAAGCGGAAGAAAGTGGTAAGCCTGCTGAAATCATCGAAAAG
The DNA here is from genome assembly GCA_030595185.1 of Gammaproteobacteria bacterium. Lineage (GTDB taxonomy): Bacteria > Pseudomonadota > Gammaproteobacteria > SZUA-229 > SZUA-229 > JAUVDT01. The sequence continues at coordinate 16,735 of JAUVDT010000017.1, read as the reverse complement.
ATGATTGGTGGTCGTATCCGTAAGTATCTTGCTGAAATCACTCTTGTCGGGCAGCCGTTCATTAAAGATCCAGACAAAACTGTTGGTCAGTTACTTAAAGAGAAAGGCGCTACGATCCACTCTTTTGTAAGACTAGGTGTTGGTGAAGGGATCGAAAAGAAAACGGAAGATTTTGCAGCTGAAGTAATGGCGCAAATCAACTCATAAGAAAACAAACAAAACCGGGAACTTAGTTCCCGGTTTTGTTTTGTAGAGTACTAATTTCTGGTAAGATTGCACAACGTTTTAACCCAGTATTGTGGAAACTATTCATTCATGTCAGAACCTACGTCAAATCAACAGCCGATTTATAAAAGAGTCTTATTGAAACTTAGTGGTGAGGCCTTAATGGGTTCTCAGGACTATGGGATCGATCCGGCTGTGATTAACCGTGTTGCAAGCGAAATAAAAGAAGTAATTGCAACAGGTGTACAGGTAGGTATTGTTATCGGTGGTGGTAATATCTTCCGTGGTGCGGGTCTTGCACAAGGCGGAATGGATCGTGTTACTGGCGACCATATGGGCATGCTAGCAACTGTGATGAATTCTTTGGCGATGCAAGATGCATTGACAAAGATTAATGTAAAAGCTGTTGTGATGTCAGCGTTAGAAATGAACCAGGTTTGTGAACAATACGTTCAGAAAAAAGCCATTGAACATCTTGAAAATGGCACTGTTGCTATCTTTGCAGCAGGTACAGGAAATCCTTATTTTACAACTGATAGTGCTGGCAGTTTACGTGCCATTGAAATCAAAGCCGACGTTTTGATGAAAGCCACTAAAGTTGATGGCGTTTATGATGCCGACCCTGTTACAAACCCAGATGCAAAAAAATTCACAACCTTAACTTTTGATGAAGTGTTAAAACGTAAGTTACAAGTTATGGATACTACGGCAGTTGTTCTGTGTCAGGAACAAAAAATGCCACTAAGAATATTTAATTTGAACACCATAGGTGATTTACCGAAAGCGGTTGTTGATACCAGTATCGGAACATCTGTTGTGCTTGGAGAATCGTAATGATTGATGATGTAAGAGATGATGCTTTATCGCGCATGAACAAGAGTATTGAATCATTTAAAAATGATTTAGTTAAAATTAGAACAGGGCGCGCTCATCCAAGTTTGTTAGATCAAATTACTGTTGATTATTATGGCAGTGTAACGCCTCTGAAGCAGGTCGCTAAAGTAAGTACCGAAGATGCGCGTACACTAATGGTTTCACCGTGGGAAAAAGACATGGTGAAAGCGATTGAAAAAGCAATTATGACATCCGATTTGGGTTTGAACCCAATGACAGCTGGTATGACAATTCGTGTACCGTTACCTCCGCTAACGGAAGAACGACGTCGTGATTTAGTTAAAGTGGTTAAAGGCGAAGCTGAACATGCACGTGTGGCGGTTCGTAACATCAGACGTGATGCAAATTCAGATTTAAAAGATTATCAAAAAGAAAAAGATATTTCGGAAGATGACGAACGTCACGGTCAGGAGTTAATCCAAAAGATTACCGATCAATCAATTGCTACAATTGAAGTGATGTTGTCAGACAAAGAAAAAGAGCTAATGGATATTTAAAATTCTTAGTTATCATTCTTATCAAATTATAGTCAGCGCACATTAATTAATGGCAAATAGTAAACAACAGTCAGAAGTCTCTTTGGTAGATTTGCCTGCTCATGTTGCTATCGTTATGGATGGTAATGGTCGTTGGGCTAAAAAAAGATTGATGCCACGGGCAGCTGGTCATAAAGCGGGTGTTGGTGCATTAAATAAAATCATCGAGTCTGCTACTGGTTTAGGGGTGAAGTGTTTAACAGTTTTTGCTTTTAGTAGTGAAAACTGGAATCGACCTAAGTTAGAAGTTTCAATTCTCATGGACTTGTTCGTTAGTTCGATAAAAAAATACTTACCTGAATTAATCAAAGCTGGCGTTTGCTTGCAATTTATAGGTGATCGTTCGGCTTTTTCTGAAAAGCTTATTCGCTCTCTTGTTGAAGCAGAAGAAGCCACGAAATCTAATACACGTTTAAAATTTAATATAGCAATGAATTATGGTGGTCGTTGGGATATTGCTGCGGCAACAAAAAGTTTATTGGAAGATGTTCAGTCAGGTTCTGTGTCAACTGATGATGTAAATGAAGAGTTGCTTTCAAAGTACATGTCATTATCTAATTTGCCCGAGGTTGATTTATTTATACGTACCGGCGGTGAACATAGAATTAGTAATTTTTTACTTTGGCAGTGCGCCTATAGTGAACTTTATTTTACAGATGTGCTTTGGCCTGATTTCAATGGTGAAGAATTTGTACAATCATTGCAGTGGTTTTCAAGTCGCCAGCGTCGTTTTGGTCGAACAGGCGAGCAGGTTGAAACAGAGAGCGACTCTCGAAAAGTAGGTAAACATTAAATGTTAGCATTAAGGTTATTAACGGGTATCCCATTGGCAATAGCTGCTATATGGTTTGTATTAACTCAGCAATCGGACAGTATTCTAATTGCATTAATTGTTATTGCTGCAATTGCTGGTTGGGAATGGGCAGGGCTTGCAAAAGCTAAAACGATTCCTGTGCGTCTTATGTTTGGTTTGGTTTTATCGATGACATTGTGGGTTGCTGCTAGTCAGGTTGGAACTGGTCAATTGGTTAAACTGCAACTTATGACTACTGGTTTTTGGTTGCTTGTTGTTGTGTTTCTTTCGCAAGTTAAGTCGATTAAAACACAAACGAATTTATCGGGCCTTAAATTGGTCTTGGGAATAATTGCCGTCATACCAGCAATGCTTGCTATGTGGATGGTGCACCGTTTCAATGCTGAATGGTTGTTATTTGGAATGAGTCTGGTTTGGGTGGCTGATATTGGCGCTTATTTTGCTGGAAGAAAATTTGGTAAAAATAAATTAGCGCCAGTTCTTAGTCCTGGAAAAACTCGCGAAGGTTTTTATGGCGCGATGTTGTTAACACTTATTTACAGTCTGCTCGCAAGTGTTTTCTATTTTGAACTCGATTCGACAGCGATAATGCTGACATTGTTGATGACTTTTGTACTAACGGTTCTTTCTGTTGCTGGTGATTTATTTGAAAGTTTTTTAAAGCGTTCAGCAGGCGTCAAAGACAGTGGAAAAATTTTACCCGGTCATGGTGGCGTGTTAGACCGTATTGATAGCTTGACAGCAACTATGAGTTTGTTCGCGGTTGCAACGATTTATATTTATAACTTAGACATGTTCCTGGTTTAAATCGATGCTTTCACCTTCCAAAATAACGATTTTAGGTTCGACTGGTACGATCGGTGACAATACATTAGACGTCATTGCTCGACACGATCATTATGAAGTCATTGCATTAACTGCTAATACTCAGGTTGAAAAATTATTTCAACAATGCCTTCAATATAAACCTCAATCTGCTGTCATGGTTGATGAGAATGCAGCCACTCAATTAGCTGAAAAGTTAAAGCAAGAGGCGGTTGAGATAACAGTATTATCAGGTATTGAAGGGCTGGAGACAGTATCATCGTTAGATGAGATTGATACAGTAATGGCTGCCATTGTTGGTGCTGCAGGTTTATTACCAACGTTAGCTGCGGCTAAGGCAGGTAAAAAGATATTACTGGCTAATAAAGAAGCATTGGTTATGTCTGGTCATCTCTTTATGCAGGAAGTACATGATAATAATGCTACTTTATTGCCTATCGACAGCGAACATAATGCTATTTTTCAATGTTTACCTGGTAATTATGCAGAAGGCTTAGAGCGGGTAGGCGTTAATAAGATATTATTAACCGCATCAGGCGGGCCATTTAGAACAATGGCTTTGGATGACTTACATAATGTGACACCTGCACAGGCTGTGGCCCACCCTAATTGGGTGATGGGACGTAAAATTTCTGTCGATTCAGCCAGTATGATGAATAAAGGCTTAGAAGTCATAGAAGCATGTTGGTTATTTGATACCACACCCGATATGATTCAGGTTGTGATTCATCCGCAAAGTATTATTCATTCAATGGTATCGTATGTGGATGGCTCAGTGCTGGCTCAAATGGGTAATCCTGATATGAGAACGCCGATAGCACATGCAATGGCCTGGCCGGAAAGAATTCAGTCTGGTGTTGAACCTCTTGATATTTTTGATGTCGCAAACTTTGAGTTTGAAAAACCGGATATGCAGCGTTTTGCATGTTTACGTTTAGCATACGAAGCGATGCAGCGAGGTGGAACGGCGACAACGGTTCTAAATGCGGCAAATGAAGTAGCGGTAGATGCCTTTTTAAATGAAAGAATAGGCTTTTTACAAATTCCGCAAATTATAGAATCGGCGTTAACGAATGTTAGCATTGAAGAGGCTGTAGATTTGGATTGTGTGTTAAATGCAGATCAAGCATCCCGACTTCATGCTGAAGAATTAATTCAGAAATAATATTTTTGAAAACAAATAGGTAAATGAGTGGCTGACTTTTTTAACAATTTATTATTTTTTATTATTGCTCTTGGAGTGTTAGTAACCTTTCATGAGTTTGGTCATTTTTGGGTTGCGTTAAAACTGGGTGTAAAGGTTCAGCGTTTTTCTGTGGGTTTTGGTAAAGCGTTTTATACTCATAAGCGAAAAGTGGGTAAAGATCAGGATGAAGTAGAGTTTGCTCTCGCGATGATACCACTAGGTGGTTATGTCAAAATGCTCGATGAGCGAGTTGAAGAAGTTAACGAGAAAGATAAACATCGCGCCTTTAATAATCAGTCATTAGCCGTAAGATCCGCCATTGTATTTGCTGGCCCGCTGGCTAACTTCTTATTGGCAATCGTTCTATATTGGTTTGTTTTTGTTTTGGGCTCGTCTGCTATTCAACCCATTCTTGCAGAACCTCCGGCTCAAACCTTAGCATCAGAAGCTGGATTTGAGTCTGAAGACAAAGTATTTATGGTTAATGATGAAAAAGTCATGACCATGACAGGTTTTAGACTGGCGTTAATGGATGCCGCTATTTCATCAGAAACTGTTAATGTTTCAGTTATTGATATTGATAATATCGAACAGGTACGTTTATTAAAGATTGGTGATAATAAAATTCTTAAAGTGGATGGCGACCCAATTGAAAAATTAGGATTTAACCTTTGGGTACCTGTTATACCACCTGTAGTTGGGAAAACAGTACCCAATAGTGTTGCAGAAAAGGCGGGGTTGGAAGCAGATGATATTATTGTAGCTGTTAATTCAACTAAAGTTGCATCCTGGACAGATACGGTTAAATTTATTTCATCTAACCCGGGTAAAGAAATCACCTTATTGATTTTGCGTAATGGTGTGGAAAAACCAATAAAGCTAATTCCTTCTACTCGTAAAAATAAAGAAGGTAAAGATGAAGGTTATATTGGTATTTATCTTCAGCGGCCTCAGTCCATTATTGATAAGTTATATACCACCGAAGAATACTCGCCATTGGCAGCGGTTGGGGTGGCTATTAATAAAACGTGGACTATGTCTGTATTAACACTAAAAGTGTTGGGCAGAATGGTGATAGGTGATGCGGCACTAGAAAATATTAGTGGGCCATTAACCATTGCCAAATTTGCTGGTGAAACTGCAAGTATTGGTTTTGTACAATTCCTGAGTTTTCTTGCTGTCATCTCAGTGAGCCTAGGTGTTTTGAATTTATTACCAGTGCCTGTGCTTGATGGCGGGCATTTACTGTTTTATTTGCTTGAATTTGTCAAAGGTAAACCACTTTCTGATAAAGCTCAGCAGTTTGGGCAGCAAATAGGCATGATGTTGTTATTGATGTTGATGTCGATAGCTATTTTTAACGATATACAAAGAATATTTTCCTGATGTTATTTAAAAAAACTGTATTAACCTTTTTGTTCTTTGGCTTGAGTGCGTCATTTGCGCAAGCCGAATCTTTTAAAGTCTCTGGTGTTACTATTAATGGACTTGAAAGAATAGACCAGGGAACGGTATTAAATTATTTGCCTATACATACAGGTGATAAGTTTGATACAAAAGATTCCGCGCATGTATTGCATGAGCTTCATAAAACTGGTTTTTTCTCTAAGATAGAATTAAAAAAAGAGAAAAATAGAATCATTGTTAATTTAAAAGAGCGTCCTGCTATTACGGAAGTTAATTTTGATGGCAATGAAGATGTTGATGATGATCAGTTAAAAAAAGCACTAAAGGATATGGGTATCAAACCCGGTCGTTCTTATCATCGTTCATTGATAGAAGTACTTGAGCAAAATCTACAGCAAGTTTATTTTTCACATGGTAAATATGGTGTAAAAATAAAAACTAAAGTTGAGCACCTGAAAGATAACCGTGTAAATATTAATATTAAAATATCTGAGGGTTTAGCTGCTTTAATCAAGCAAATCAATATTGTTGGAAATACAATATTCTCAGATGAAAAACTATTAGACGAATTTACGCTTGAGCAACCTGAAACAACGATGGGTATTGATTTTGATGGTGATCAGTATTCACGTCCAGTCTTAACAGGTGATCAGGAAAAACTAAAGTCCTATTATAAAGACCGCGGTTATATTAATTTCAAGATTACTTCAACTCAAGTCAGTATTACGCCTGATAAGAAAGATATCTATATAACTATCAATGTTTCTGAGGGTGATCAATATCATGTTGAAGATGTTGCTTTATCTGGCGATCTGGTTTTCCCGGAAGCAGATGTTAGAAAAAATATAACCATTAAGCCGGGTGATATATTCTCTAATGCTGCAATGGTTAGATCTAAAACGGCAATTAATAAAAAACTGGGTGATGAAGGTTATGCCTTTGCACGAGTAAAAGTTGTTCCTGAAAAGAATGACGCTAAGAAAACAGTTAAATTAACTTATATCGTATGGCCGGGTAAAAAGGCATATGTTAGACGAATTAACTTTACTGGAAACAGTAAAAGTAAAGATTCAGTGTTACGTCGTGAAGTGCGTCTAATGGAAGGGGCTCCATTAAATACGACTGCATTAAATCGTTCTAAAATACGTCTACAGCGTTTAAAATTTGTCGAAAAAGTATCTCTTAAAACCAAGCCTGTACCTGGAACTGATGATCAGGTTGATATAGAAATTAAGACGGCTGAAAGGCTTTCAGGTAGTTTTAATATTTCTGCCGGTTATTCACAGGTCGAAGGTGTTGTTTTCGGTACTAGTTTAACCCAGGATAATTTATTCGGTACAGGTCAGCGCTTAACAGTGTCAATAAATACAAGTGATGCAAACACCGTTTATAGTGTAAGTCACACAGATCCATACCACACGGTTGATGGCATTAGTCGTACTTTTGAAGTGAATTATCGTAAACGAGATGCGAGTGAGGAACTGATTAGTAATTATTTAATTGATACTGCTAAAGTTAAAGTGAGATACGGCATACCGATTTCTGAATATGATCGCTTTAGTTTTGGTTATGGTATTGAATCTGTGGATATTAGTCTTGCAGAAACAAGTGTGGCACAAGAATTTATTGATTATGTTGATGATAATGGTGACTCATTTAATAACATTACATTGCAAGCAAGTTTTTCACACGATACTCGTAATAGAACAGTCTTCGCTGATAAAGGTTTAATCCACTCAACATCATTTAATATGACAGTACCTGGCGGAGACCTTAGTTACTATAAAATAAGACATAGCTCCAAGTTCTTCTTTAATCTGGGAGATCAGCACGCATTACTAATACGGGGTCGTATTGCGCTGGGTGATGGTTATGGGGATACTGATGACTTGCCGTTTTTTGAACGTTTCTTTGCTGGTGGTTTAAGAACAGTTCGTGGATATGAATCCAATTCATTGGGACCCTATGATGCCGCTTCCGATAGCTCTGTAGGTGGTAACTTAAGTCTTGTGGGTGGTGTTGAATGGATATTTCCTGTACCTTTTATGGAAACACCTCCGGCTTCGGTTAGAATGAGTATGTATTATGATGCCGGTAATGTTTTTGATAGGGATGAGACAGACTTAACTCATGCCTTTTTTGAGTTAAAAGATTCGATTGGTATCTCTTATGTCTGGCTTGCTCCTATTGGGCCATTGAGGTTTAGTTGGGCTAAAGGTTTGTCGAATGATCCTAATGACAGGAAAGAAAAGTTCCAGTTTAGTATCGGATCATTCTTCTAAATAGAGTTTATTAATATAAATATGATGGATAATAAAATGAAAAAAATACTATGGAGTCTTTTACTTGGCTTAGTTGTAATGTCACCTGTTCAAGCAAAAGAATTAAAGATCGGTGCTGTTAGTGTTGATGCTATTTTTAAAAATGCACCTCAAGCAGCTGATATCAATGTGAAATTGAAAAAAATATTAGATACATCAAAAGTTAAATTGCAGAAAATGGGAACTGCTATTAAGGCATCGCAAGAGAAACTTAAAAAAGATGAGTTAATACTTTCAAAAGCTCAAAAAGCTGAAGCCCAGAAGAAGTATATTGCTTCTCTGAAAGAATTTCGTGAAACAGAAGCGAGGCTTAAAGGTGAAGTTGAAAGTGCGAGAAATCAAGCGCTAGCAGAATTTCGTTTTACTGTAAGAAAAGTAATTAATAAAATAGCGGAAGAAAAAGACTATGATATTATTTTTAGTGAAGGCGTTGCGTTTACTAAGAAGAAATTTGACCTGACTCAAGAAGTGATTGATCGTTTGAGAAAACAGGTAGAGCCTAAAAAGAAATAATGAAATATACACTTGGGGATCTTGCGTCCAAAACTGGAGTGCAACTAAGTAACAAATCGTTCGCAAATATAGAAGTAGAAGCGGTTGCGCCTGTGCAATCTGCTTCAAAAGGCGAGATCAGCTTTTGTGCAAACCCCAAGTATAAAAAACACCTATCTGTTTGTCAGGCATCTGCCGTTATCTTAAAAGAAGAATTAGTAGATAGTTTTTCTGGTGCTGTTTTAATCAGCAAAAACCCATATGCTACATATGCTCAGATAGCCGGTTTACTTTCACCAGCAGATATACCAACAGCAGAAGTTCATTCCACTGCTACTATCCATGATACTGCGAGAGTAGGGCGTAATTGTTATATCGGTCCAAATACAGTATTAGATGCAGGCGTTGTTGTTGAAGATGATTGCTTGTTAATGGCAGGTGTATTTATTGGCAAGAATTCGTCTGTTGGTAAAGGAACTCGCATTAATGCAAATGTTTCTGTTTATCATAACTGTGCTCTCGGTAAACGAAATATCATTCATTCGGGTGCCGTTATTGGTGCTGATGGCTTTGGCTTTGCAAATGATAATGGTAAATGGATTAAAGTGCCACAGACTGGTGGTGTTGTATTAGGTGATGATGTTGAGGTTGGTGCATCCACGACAATCGATAGAGGAGCGCTCGACAATACTGTTATTGAAGAGGGTGTGAAACTCGATAACCAAATACAAATTGCACATAATGTCCGCATAGGTGCGCATACAGCTATCGCTGGTTGCTCTGGTGTTGCGGGTAGTACCATTATTGGTAAACATTGTACGATTGCAGGTATGTGTACTATTGTTGGTCATATTGAGTTGACTGATAACGTGCGTATCACAGCGATGTCTTTAATCAGTAAATCAATAAAGCAGTCAGGTAGTTATTCTTCAGGCACGGGTTTTGAAGAAACGACAAGTTGGCGAAAAAACAGCGTTAGATTCAAGCAACTGGATGCCATTTCTAGACGACTATTTAAATTGGAAAATAAATCCTGATTCTCAAAATCAGATATTAACCGGAGACCAGATTCTTGAAAGAACTAAATATTTATGAAGTAATGAAATTTTTACCGCATCGTTATCCTTTCTTGTTAATTGATCGTGTACTTGATTACAAAGAAAATGATTCACTACATGCTATAAAAAATGTTTCTATGAATGAGCCTTTTTTTCAGGGACACTTTCCAGAATACCCAGTAATGCCAGGTGTTCTGATTCTTGAGGCGTTAGCTCAAGCGACTGGGCTTTTAGCTTTTCAGTCTATGGAACAAGAACCAGGTGAAGATAATCTATATCTTTTTGTTGGTATTGATAAAGCACGTTTTAAGAAGCAAGTTGTCCCTGGTGATCAGTTGCATTTAAAAGTGAAGCTGCTAAAAGAGAAGAGAGGGATTTGGAAGTTTGAAGCTGAAGCTTATGTTGATGATCAGCTTGCATGTTCTGCCGTTCTAATGGGTGCAGCGAGAGACAAAAATCAGTGATACATCAAACCGCTATCATAGATCCTACAGCTAAAATTGCTGAGGATGTCGAAATTGGCCCATACAGTATTATTGGGGCTAATGTCGAAATTGATTCGGGCACCTGGATTGGGCCTCATGTTGTTATTAATGGGCCGACAAAGATTGGTAAAGATAATCGCATTTTTCAATTTGCTTCAATTGGAGAAGAGCCACAAGATCTTAAATACAATGGGGAAGAAACAACCTTAGAAGTTGGAGATCGTAATACCATACGAGAGTTTGTAACTTTTAATCGTGGTACCCCTGATGATGCAGGTGTTACACGAATTGGTAGTGATAACCTATTTATGGCGTATGCGCATGTGGCTCATGACTGTCAGATTGGTGACAATATTATTTTTGCTAATAATGCATCTGTTGCCGGGCACGTACACGTAGGTAATTATGCGATTTTAGGTGGTTTCACCGCTGTGCATCAGTTTACCCAGATCGGTGAGCATAGCTTTTCAGGCTTGGGTACGATTGTTAACCGAGACATCCCGCCTTATGTGATTGTTGCAGGTAATCATGCGCAAGCATACGGCTTGAATAAAAACGGCCTTAAACGACGTGGTTTTGAAAGTGATACCATCCGCGCTTTGCATAAAGTATTCAAGTTGATTGTAAAAGGCCGTAAAAAACGCGATGAAATTCAAGCTGAACTAGATTCATTAATGGAACAGTTTGAAGAAGTAAGAACAATGGTGGCGTTTATAGACGCGAGCGAACGAGGAATTGTGCGTTAAGGCGCTACCTTAAAATACGGAATAAGTTGACTGTCTCCATCCATCCCTGAAGCGGTCATATAAAAACCAAAGTCAAAATATTTCACCGCAGAGGCGCAGAGAGCGCAGAGGAAAAACAAAGAAAAATATAGCTGTAGTCTTTATTCTGAAACAGTCTATGCACATTATTTTCCCTAAATAAGTTATAGATTTATAAAAGGTTTTCTCCGCGCTCTCTGCGCCTCTGTGGTGGGTTTTGACTTTAAATGCTTACGACAGCTAAGTACTATTTGAAGCCAGTTGTTTGTCTATTTATGAATTCATAGTTCAAGTTGTTAGATTAAATCTTTTGGTACAGCTAATATTTGTTATTACTTCTGCTGTGTATGTAACTTGTTAATCCAGTATTTTTTTATGCCGGTTTTCTCTCGAATTACTGCCATATAATTTAGCGCATCTTGTTTGCTATCAAATCCAGTTATACGTATTCTATTCCAGGTCTTACCATTAATAGTTATTTCTTTAATTTCTGCCGGTATGTTTTTATTGCGTAGTAAATTAATGATTTTTTCAGCGGGTTCTCTAGTTGTAAATATAGAGCTTAAATTGAGTGCCCATGACTGATTTCTTTTAGCGGGTACTATTCTGTTCTTTATTGCAGGTTCTGGTTTATTTTTAGAGTGACTATATTTTTCACTTTCACTTATTTCAGGTTTGTTCTGTGTAGATATGATCAAATCATCATTGTTTTCAATAGTGTCATACTCTGATGCTGCTTCAATATCAGTCTGTGAGGGTGACTCTATATCTGTCATTACATCAGTAATATCATATTCAAGTGAGTCTTGATAAATAGGAGGTATGTAACTTGTTGCAGTATCCTGTGGTGAGCTAGTTTTTGTGTCAGGTGGTATGGGTGCTTTGGTATCAGTATCATCAATAGTGGCACTAGTGCCGTATACAGATGAGTCTGGATAAACCTCGTCGACATGGTCTATTTCTTTATATTCTGACGGATTAATATCTGTGCTTTTTTTCTCAAATACCAAAGCTGAGGATGTCTGACTATTTTGAGTAGTGTAGACAGAAGTACTTGTTATTTTTTCTTTATCTTCTTTAAAATATAACCAGCTTGCTATAGATATTGAGGTAGCAATAACTGCAATAACGAAGGGCTTTTTTGTTCTACGTGATGGAATTGATATGGAGCTCTTACTTATATCATGTGATACATATCTTATGTTTTTCTTTAATGTTGCGGAATAGTTTGGTCGGGGTGTTTTTGATAATTGCGGCTTAGATACCTGCTTTTTATCTTTTTTAACTTTTTTAGGTTTTATAGTTTTATTAATGATGTGGGTATTTGTAACAGGGTCTGGTATTTCATTTGGTATGAGATGTAATGGCTGATCGGTGTTGCTTGTAGTATTGGAGCCTGTAATCTCTTCAAGGCTGTTGTTTTCGGTTTCAGTTATTTCGATTGACATGGTGCTTAACGGCTCATCACCATTAGTTGTATCAATTAATTTTTCATTGTTATATTCCTGAGTTTCGGAATTCGTTACTTTAGAAATGTCATCGTGCCATTCATCTTTATTTGGGTTGGCATTTAATATTTCATCTGCGTTGTTTGTACCTACAAGTTCCTGGTGATCATATTCTTGAGTATCAGTATCAGAAAGTATAGAAAATTCTTCAGCATTTTCTGCTTCATGCAGTATGGCGTTTATTAATTCAAGATCGGAGCTTTCATTGTTATCTATAGGGTTGCTGGTAGAGTGTAAGTCAGTAATGCCTAGTTCTTGCAAGTTGATTGAAGGCTTATATTCGCCTGATAAATTGTCAAATGTGTCAGGGTTTTCCAAATCAACTTTATCATTTGATGTTTCAAAATTAGCAGGAAGAGTGTTGCTTGAAGTTGCTTCATACAATAGATCATTGGATATTTGGTTTTCGTCATCAGGGCTTACATAGCTTATTTCGGAGGTGTGATTGTCCTCATTATATATGCCAGCAATATGCAGATTAATGTCATATTCCGAAGTATCATCATCTGATGTTTTTAAATTATCATACTCAGTAATAACAGGGCTATTATTCAATATATTGTTGGAAATGTAGGGTAAATAATTATTGTTTTCTTTTAAAGAGTCCCATAGATCTTCAATTTTTATTTTTATTTCGGGATGATTATAGATGGCAGGCCAGGTAGCGGACAGATCACTCCATAAGCTTTCAAAAGTAAATATTTTCTGGTCGAGAGGGTTGTCTGTGTTGTCGTTGGCTAGGGGTATGTTTATTATTTCTTTGTTGTTTGATGAGTAGTTGTTATCAGGTTGCAAGGATTGATTGTCTTGATATTTATCACCAAGAATATCCTGCAGTAGTCTTTTTTCATTATAACTTTCTACAGTATTGTCGGGGTTAATTATTTCTTTATTATTTTCGTTGCTTATCGTTTCAATTGAATTAGTCGAGTCGTTTTGTAACGGTTCGTTGTTTTCATCACCAGAGGTTCTATGTAATAAGTCAGTTTCATTGCTTGTAGTATCACTGAGTTCTATTGAATTCTCGATGTCACTGCTTGTATAAGTTGGTAAATAGTTATCGTTGGCTTTTTTATCTAGATTATCCTGATATTCATTGCCAAGAATGCTTTGTAATAAATCTGCTTCAGATTCATTTTCGAACTCAGTTATATCTGTGTTAATTGATAAAGTATTATCGTTTACCTTGGTTGATGGACTGAGTTCGTGCTGCTTGTCGGGGGTATTTATAGCCTCATTATAAATATCATCATTACTTAATTTGGTAATGGAATCACTAATTGCTATTTGAGGTGTTTGGGTGTTCTCCAGGTCGCTTCCGAGAATGCTTTGTAATAAATCAGTTTCATTGCTTATAGTTTCATAGGGTTCTATTGGGTTCGCAATATCACTGCTTGTATAAGTCAGTGAATAGTCGTCGTTGGTTTTTTTTGTCAGGTTGTCCTGATATTCATTGCCAAGAATGCTCTCTAATAAATCTGTTTCAGATTCATTTTCGGACTCAGTTATGCCTGTGTTAGTTAAAAAAGTACTGTCATTGGCCTCGGTTGATGGGGTTAGTTCGTGCTGGTCGTCGGTGATATTGTACAGTTCGTCGGCGATGGCCTCGTTATAAATAGCATCATTGAATTCAATTGGTTCTATATCGTTATTGTTTAATTCGGTAATGGAATCACTAATTGCTACTTGAGGTGTTTGAGTATTCTCCAGATCGCTTCCGAGAATGCTTTGTAATAAATCAGTTTCTGTTTCTGTTTTATTATTTGTCCTGACAGTGTCCGTGATGATGTGGTTTGTATTGCCTAATGAATTATTGTCATTGGTATATGTTGACTGGCGGTGAGGGTATTCATCGGTAGAAAAATTTTGCAGCAGGTCTTCGGCTGCGGTTTCACTGTTTATATTTTCAGTGAGGTTGTGAGCAATAGTATGGTGTTTTTCAGATGATTCTGTGTCTTTATTTTTTTCAAAAAGGAGTTCGGTTGGCGATAAAGGATTCTCATTACGCCTGTTTTGAAATTCAGAATTTTGTGATGTTGTATATTTTCCCATCGAACTACCATTAAATTTATTGACTTGCTTTACTGTTTTCTATTATCGAGGTGTGATGTGACTTTATAGTTATTATTATATAATAATGTTTGTGCATTTATTGTTCTTAGTATAGTTGCACCTGTAATGTATGCAAGGATTTTTCTTGTTTGTATAACGAGCCTGTGCTGTGTTTTTATTTGTTACTGATGTGTGACTTAATATTATACAAAGGCAATAGTTCGTAGTTTTCTGATGATAGTTCGTGATTTCCTGATTATAAGATAAAAAATATTTCTTTATAATAAAAAATAGCCAGAGAAATAAGTACCTTTTATTTCTCACATAACATAGTGTGTTTTTAATTTAATGTACTACTATCTTATGTGTACGGGCAAATAAAAAAATATTGCAAAATAATAAATGACCATGCCTTGAGTTTTTAATTTTATTGTTGTGCGTGGTTAAAACTACCTTGGCTGAAGAAAATAATTATATTAATACGATGACAAATGCATTAAGACTATTGATTGTTGATGATTCTAAACTTATGCGTGACGCTATAGTCAATATGTTCGCAGATGATGAAAACATCATGATTGAAGAAGCTGCTGATGGGCTGGAAGCGCTGGTATTACTGGATAGATTCAACCCTGACGTGGTTACTCTTGATATTAATATGCCTGGCCTAGATGGCATTAGTACCTTAAAACGTATGATGATAGAACACCCAGTGCCTACGGTTATGTTGAGTAGCCTTGCTCAGGAAGGTGCAAAAATTACTTTTGATGCATTGCGTTATGGTGCTGTTGATTTTATTTCTAAACCATCAGCACTAGCAGACATCAGTCTTGAGGATCAGGCAGAAGAAATACGTGGCCGGGTCAAATATGCGGCAGATGTTGAGCTGAGTGCCATTAAGTATATTCGTAACGAAACGAAAAAAGATGAAGCTGTATTTGATGTCAGTGACTCACAATGCAAGCAGATAGTGGTTATGGGGGCTGCCGAAGGTGGCTACGGAGCACTATTAAAGATTATTCCACAGTTATCCGCTGATGTGGATGCCGTTTATTTAATATCACTCCATATTAAATCTGAATTCCTCGATGCATTTATTAGTTACCTGAATACTTATAGCCAGGTGCCGGTAAAACGTGCCATTCATAATGAAGTATTGAAGCCTGGTTGCTGTTATATCAGTAGTGGAGCCGATTATATGAGTGTACATAATGAAGTAGATGTCTTCAGGTTGCATATTACCCCGGCTCCCTTTGCTAATCGACGCGGTGCTATTGATATGTTGTTGTTTTCTACGGCCGAAGCTATTGGAGATCAGGCGATTGGTGTGGTTCTGTCTGGCCTGGGTGAAGATGGGGCAGAAGGGTTAGAAGAAGTTGTTCGTGTTGGTGGTGTTGCAATAGTGCAGGACCCTGAAACGTGCTTCTGTAAAGAGATGGTTCAGAGTGCTCTTGAAAGAAGCCAAATTGAGTTTATTGAAGCTGATGTGAATATAGCAACTAGCATTAAAAAAATTATCTACTAGACTGTATTTAAAGAAATAATTCGGTAATTAATGGCGGCTAATCATTTAAAAATGACGAGTTGATAATTTTTTACCTGAATAACAAGTAAAAAAATGAGGAGTAAACTGGTGAAAGAAAATAACCAAAGTCTATTTGGAAACATGCGCTTAAGAGCAAAGATGGGTTTAAGCTTTGGCGCAATGCTACTGATACTGGTTACCACGGTAGGTGTAACCATGTACGAGGTAGATGGTATTAGTACCCTGTCTCACCGAGTGGCTGAGTTAAGGACACCAACAACAGAAGCCAGTTTAAGTTTACTAAATGGAGTGAATCAATCACTGGCCGGTCTTCGTGGTTGGATGCTATTAGGTAATCCAAAGTTTAAAGAGGAAAGAGCCAAGGCATGGCATGAATGGATTGACCCTAGTCTGGCGTCAATGGATCGACTTTCTCAAAGCTGGACTAACGCGGAAAACATTAAACGTCTTGCGCAAGTAAAAGCAGACTTTGAAAAATTCCGTGGATTCCAGGAAGAAATTGAAGAGATTGCGCAGACGGATGATGAAAACCCGGCATTGAAAATTCTTTTTAATGATGCTGCTCCTCGTGGTGCAAAAATGGCAAAGCTAATTACCCAGATCATCGATATTGAGGGTAGGC
>JAUVDT010000131.1 GCA_030595185.1 Gammaproteobacteria bacterium | reverse complement strand
AGGGCAGGGAAAGCCCGAATAATCCTCCTGGAAGTAGGGAGGATGTTGGTAGTAGTAATTAATGGGCCGTCGCCAAGCGGTAAGGCAACAGGTTTTGATCCTGTCATGCGGAGGTTCGAATCCTCCCGGCCCAGCCATATTAAAGAGCGTTATGCCCTTAAAGTGATTAACACTTTGTAAAAGAGCTATAACGCTGAGTACCGGGAGGTTTCGAACCGAAAGAGGTTTGATAAATCTGTGATAACAGATTTACACGGCATGTTTTCTATGCCGCCCCGCAGGGGTGAGGGCGATAGCCCGAATATCATCCTCCCGGCATTCTCAAGTATTTGATGAAGCTAAATTAAGTTTTAGTTTCATGATTGAAGAAAGTGTTCAATCAAACCATCTTTTAAAGCACAGTGACAACTGGTAACTAAAGTGACCCAATCAGATTCAAGCATGATGGTGTTTTCTGGTAATGCAAACCCTGCATTTGCCAATAAAATTTGTAGTCACCTTAATATCAAACAAGGCAGCGCCTTTGTTGGTCAATTTAGTGATGGTGAAGTCGGTGTAGAAATACACGAAAATGTCCGCGGTAAAGACGTTTTCATCATCCAGCCAACCTGCGCACCGTGTAACGATAACCTAATGGAATTGATCGTAATGATCGATGCCATGCGTCGTGCATCAGCTGCTCGTATTACTGCTGTTATTCCTTATTTTGGTTATTCACGTCAAGATCGCCGTACTCGCTCAATGCGTGTGCCGATTACTGCTAAAGTCGTTGCAAACATGCTGACCAGTACAGGCGTTGACCGTGTATTAACCGTTGATCTGCACGCCGATCAAATACAGGGTTTCTTTGATATCCCTGTTGATAACGTATACGCATCACCGATTTTATTAGGTGATGTTTGGCGTAAAAAGTACCCAAATTTATTAGTAGTGTCACCAGACGTTGGTGGTGTGGTTCGTGCCCGAGCATTAGCAAAGCGTTTAGATGATGCAGACTTAGCAATCATCGACAAACGTCGCCCTAAAGCAAACGTATCGCAAGTCATGAACATCATCGGTGATGTTGATGGCAAAAACTGCGTACTGATTGATGACCTGGTCGATACAGCAGGTACATTATGCAAAGCGGCAGATGCATTAAAAGAAAATGGTGCAGTAAGCGTTACGGCTTATTGTACACACCCTGTTTTATCGGGTAACGCATTAGATAACTTAAGCAACTCGTCATTAGATGAGTTAGTAGTAACGGATACCATTCCGTTGCGCGATGAAATTGCTAATTGTGGCAAAGTTCGTCAACTATCAATTGCAGGCATGCTGGCTGAAACCATTCGCCGCATCCACAGTGAGGAATCTGTTAGTTCACTGTACATGGACTAATAATTAATTGTAGGGTGCGCCATGCGCACCAATTGTTAACTCGGTGCGCGCGGCACACCCTACAATAGAAAGAATTTAACAGTAACGTTTTAGTTATTGTTAAGGTCGTGAAAGTCACGACACAAATGCCTTCCTTGGTCGCGTGGAAGGTTTAGTCCGCTCATTAGAATTCTAATGCGCGGCTTTTTATTAACTGGAGTTAAAGAAAATGGCTATTGAATTAAAAGCAGAAGTTCGTGAAGACTTGGGGAAAGGTGCGAGCCGCCGCCTACGTCACGCGAATATGGTACCAGCAATCATTTATGGTGCTGAGAAAGAAGCTAGCAATGTAATGTTTCCACATAACGTTATCACTAAGCAGCTAGAAAACGAACTGTTCTACACACAGGTTATGACGATTAAAGTTGGTCGTAAAGCTGAAAAAGTGATCATTCGTGATATCCAGCATCATCCACTTAAGCAGCAAGTTCTGCACATGGATTTCTTACGTATCGATCCTAAGAAAAAGATGCACGTACACATTCCGTTCCACTTCCTTAACGAAGAGACTGCACCAGGTGTTAAAGAAGGCGGAAAGGTCAACCACATCCAAATCGAAATGGAAGTTATCTGTTTACCAAAAGATATTCCAGAGTTCATCGAAGTTGATATGGGTGCATTAGAAATGGATCAGTCTGTTCACTTATCAGACATCCCATTAGCTAAAGGCGTTGAGTGTGCTGCATTAACTCATGGTGAAGGCCATGATTCAGCTGTTGCAGCAATCCATGCGGTTCGTGGTGCAGAAGAAGTTGAAACTGGCGCGCCAGTTGCTCCTTCAAATGAGCCAGAAGAAGACGAAGACGCTGCTGAGTAAGCAACACTAGGAGTTACTGGAGTGGCTGCATTATCAGTTGAGATTAATCTCATCGCAGGGCTCGGTAACCCCGGTTCTCAGTACGAACAGACCCGGCATAATGCCGGTTTCTGGTTCGTCGATGAAATTGCCCGCCAATATGGTGGGCATTTTCGTTTAGAAAATAAGTTTAATGCAGAAGTTTGCAAACTCACTGTCGAAGGTAAAACTGTCTGGTTAATGAAACCGCAGACCTTCATGAACCGCAGTGGTCAGCCCGTTCGAGCGCTGGCAAATTTTTACAAAATACCATTTGATCAGATATTAATCGCCCATGACGAGCTGGACTTAGACCCCGGCACAGCCAAGTTAAAAACTGGCGGCGGACATGGTGGCCACAACGGCCTGCGAGATTTAATCAGTCAACTAGGTAACAAAGGTTTCAACCGTTTACGTTTAGGCATTGGTCATCCCGGTCATAAAGACCAGGTATCAGACTTTGTATTACACCGTGCCAACAAAAACGAACAAATTGATATCGAACGCACAATAGATGATGCCGTTCGAGTACTGCCTGAACTTATGGCTGGCGAGTGGGAAAAAGCCATGCATAAGCTTCACACAAAATAAATTAAACAGATCTGGCTAAATAGAGAAGAGAAATTATGGGATTCAAATGCGGCATCGTAGGCTTACCCAATGTAGGCAAATCAACACTATTTAACGCCTTAACTAATGCTGAAATTCAGGCAGAAAACTACCCATTTTGTACCATCGAGCCAAACGTCGGCATCGTACCAATGCCAGATCCACGTTTAGACGCATTGGCAGAAATCGTAGTGCCAGAAAAAGTACTGCCAACCACAATGGAATTTGTAGACATCGCCGGCTTAGTAGAAGGCGCATCAAAAGGTGAAGGCCTGGGCAACAAATTCCTCGCTAACATCCGTGAAACAGATGCCATCGCACAAGTGGTTCGTTGTTTTGATAACGACGACATCATTCATGTAGCTAACAAAATCGACCCAGCCAGCGACATCGAAGTCATCAACACCGAACTAGCTCTGTCAGATATGGAAGCGGTTGATAAAGCCCTGCATAAAGCAGCAAAGCTGGCTAAAACCGGTGATAAAGGCGCAAAAGCCCGAGTTGAGTTACTACAAAAAGTAAGCGACAACCTGAACGACGGCAAACTAGTCCGCGCAATGGGTTTGTCAGAAGACGACCTGGAATCATTAAAAGACATGTTCCTGCTGACCATCAAACCCACCATGTATGTTGCCAACGTTAACGAAGATGGCTTTGAAAACAACCCGTATTTAGATACCGTAAAAGCGATTGCAGAAGCCGAAGGCGCAGTAGTAGTAGCCGTATGTGGTGCTATCGAAGCGGACCTAATCGCACTAGACGAAGAAGAACGCAAAGAATTCCTAGACGAAATGGGCTTAACAGAGCCGGGCTTAAACCGCGTTATCCGTACCGGTTATGCATTACTTGGCCTGCAAACCTACTTTACTGCCGGCGTACAAGAAGTGCGCGCGTGGACAGTCGCTATCGGTGCAACAGCACCACAAGCTGCCGGTGTAATCCACACCGACTTCGAAAAAGGCTTTATCAAAGCAGAAGTAACAGCCTACGACGACTTCATCGAAAACAAAGGTGAGGCTGGGGCGAAAGAAGCGGGTAAATTGAGAGTGGAAGGTAAAGACTACATCGTGCAAGACGGTGACGTAATGCACTTCAGGTTTAATGTGTAACATTAAGCCTTTTTTCCTGCTTATTTATTAGCTGGAAACTAGCTTTTATATCCCCTCTCCCTATGGGAGAGGGCTAGGGTGAGGGATTAATTATTAATTCGCTAAGCAGCGGAGAAATAAGGCAAAACTACCCAAATCTCTCCTTGACATAAAGGCCGAAAACGTCCAAAATGCGCGCCTTCCTTACGGAAGTACTATATGGCAACATAGCTCAGTTGGTTAGAGCACATCACTCATAATGATGGGGTCCCTAGTTCGAATCT
>JAUVDT010000067.1 GCA_030595185.1 Gammaproteobacteria bacterium | reverse complement strand
AAAGAAATGGCTGCTGAAAAAAGTGTAGACTCTGCTTATCCTAAAGGTAATTTTGGAGAATACAGTCAAGACTTTGATACTGGATTCATCCCTGAATCAGTACAAGATCCCTACGAAAGAGATGTTCAGGCAATTGAAAACACTAATACTGGAAGTTTCCAAAATGTATGGGATGTAGCTTTGGGTGCTGATTGGGAAAGCATGTCTAGTTCAGACCTACTAAAGAACCAATTAATGGTTACTTTAGGTGTTCAGGAAATAGATAATCAGGAAATGAATGACTTTTTAGATAGGTCCGCAGGTGCAGCTATGGAAACTTACTTAATGGAAAAAGACAGTATTGCAACATCTCGTGAAGAAATGTCTAAGGCTGTAAGTGGTGAAAAGTTTGTACCTACAACTTATGAAGGACTACAAGCTAAAATAATGCAACAATCAGAAACTATGCAAATGGCTTCTATTGCTGAAACTAAAGCTTATCAGGAAGAGCAACACGATATTTGGAAAAAAGAGACTACAGAAAAACGTGGTCGATTAGAAGGTTACTTAAAAGGTAAATTATATGCTATGGGAGCGCAGGACTCTATTGCTGGGCTTTCAATGATGGCAATGCAGGTAAATCAAACCGATTTAAGAATACAAATGCAAGAAAGTGAGTACAACCACGGCTTAGCTCAATTAGACATGGAGAGCCGCAGCATAATGATGAATTTCACTAATGGAATAATGGAGCTTAACTTTCAAACTAAAGATCGTGAAGCACAAGCATCTGCAACTTTAGGTGCTAAATTAGAAGAAATTGAAGTAAAGAAATTTGAAAATAAACGTGAAAAAGATAAATTACGGATGCAGGCTTTTAGTGAATTTACAAAAGGTGTTTCAGAGGCGAAGAAGGCGGAAGATGATAAGGCGTTTGAACTTCTTAAAATGCAGAATGATAATATTAATAAAGCTAAAGATAGAGCAATTAAGGAGTCAGGCTTGACTGGAACGTATCAATATTTTGATGAAAATACAGGTATGATGGTAGATACTGGAATGCCTACGTTTGATGCGACTAAATGGGGAGCTTCAAATATGTTAGAAATGGCTAAATTTGAGCATACAATGAAAAATGATGCATTTGATTTGGCGACAAATCTTGTTAATCAAGGTATGTCCAGCGATTCTATTGAGCAAATCGTAGGGATGCCTTCAGGTACTTTGAACGGATTACAAGGTAAAGAAGAAATTAAAATGGCATTAGAGGATTATAAATTAATGCAGGAATTTGGAGTAGGAATGACTCAAGGGACTTTTGATACAAATAGTGAAATGGCAGGATTAGGATTGCCAGGAGGTCCAAATGTGATATCTTCTTCATTTGAAGAAGGGCAAAGAGTAGGCCAATGTGGAACATTTGCAAGAACTCAGTTTTTTACCGTAGGGTCTATGGGTGATCTTTTAAGTGAAAAAATTGGAAGAATGGATAATGTGTTGGGGGGTCGCCAAATGGGCTCATCACCTGATACTGTAGCGCAAGTCGGCGATATGTTGATACATGATGTCTCTACGAAATACGGTCATGTCAGTGTTGTTAACAGCGTAAATCCTGACGGCACACTTACATTAACAGAATCAAACTGGAACGGTGATGAGAGGGTTACCAATACTCGTACTATCCCTGCAAATGATCCTCAAATTAAAGCAATGCACAGGGGAGATTTAAAGCCTGAAATAGAGCAACAGCTTCAAAGGGGGCAGGTAAATCAGCAAGCTGTTGCAGATGGCTTACAGCAAAGATTAGATTATATTGCTAAAACTGGTGATATAACTTCTGATGAAAAGAAGAGCTTAATTAGACTTGGGAATATGACAGGTAGAAGTAATGAGGTATTCGCAGCTTTGGAGTCTGGACAAAAAGGAGCTTCTCAATATACAGAAACTCAATTAGATGCAGCAACTGAATTGCGAAAAGAATATGATAAGCATGTCAAAACACAAGAATATTATAAAATTGAAGATGCTTATGGTAGAGTACTTACTTCTGCAGCTAACCCTGGTCCTGCTGGTGATATTGCTTTGATTTTCAATTATATGAAAATGCTTGATCCAAATTCAGTAGTAAGAGAATCTGAATTTGCAACTGCTGAAACTGCTGGATCAATCCCTTCTACAATTTGGAATAAATATAATAGGGCGTTAGGTGGTGAAAGGTTAGCAGGAACAAGGCAGGATTTTGTTAATAAAGCAAAAGAGTTATATTATACAAAGAAAGATGACCAGGTAAGTTTTTCCGAAAAATATGTAACAGGGGCAAATGATTATGGTTTTGATTCTGATTTATTGATGATACAATTTTCAGATTATGCTGATTTAGAAGGAGAGTTTGATTATTTGGAGACTCCTTCTAACACAGCAGCCTTACAAAGTGATTCTGATTTATACAACTCTTTTGATTATGTTGCAGAACCTTCAATATATGAACAGGATCAAGAAAATTTAGCTCGTCGAAATCCGCAACAAATGGGATTAATATAATATAACAATATAACATGGCTACAAAAGATGAACAATTTATATCAGCTAAAATAAGCCAAGGTTTAACAAAAGATGATGCCTATAAAGCTTTAGATAAAGTTAAAGGTTTTGATAAAAAGAAAAAAATTGAATCTGGTACACAGGAATGGTATGAGAAAGACTTCGGACAATTGATGTGGGAAGCCCCTGGAGCCGTTGTAAGAGATGTTGGAGAGACTGTGGGGGGTTTTATAGGTATGTTAGGACAAGGTGCACAAGCTGCAGGAGAAACGGTAGGTGAGGCGTGGTCTCTAGCTACTGACCCTAAAAAGCAAGAACATTATGCTAGAACAATTGAAGAAGGTGGCGGGTTTGGTGAGGTAGTGAAAGGAGCTGGGGAAATGGTAGGAGAAGTAGGGGGCGCTGTAGGTGGTGCTTTAGCAGAAGAATATATTGCACCTGAGGGAGTCAATCAGTTGGAATTTTTGGCTAAAAGAGGGTTAAATAAACCATTTTCTACATTTTTAGATGTAGCAGGTGGTGCTGGTACTTTGTCAAAATTAAGTCAAGCATCAAAAGTTGGAAAGCTTGGCAGTACAGCACAAAAGGTTGCTACGGCTGCAAGCAGGGCCGGACAAAAGGTCGAAGCTTTGTCAATTGAGAGTAGTATTAATAGTATTAGAAAATCTGTTATGCAGGGTTCTAAAAAAATGAATATTGAAAATATGACAGGTATGAACTCTACAAAATTAGCTAAAACACAGGGCAGGTTAAATACATGGCTTAATGAAACGGTGTCATCTAAATTAATGAATTCATATATTAAATCAAAGAAGAATGACTTTAATTTCGGAAAAGACCCAGGCTTAGCAATCACCAAAGAGGGGATTATAGCTAATAGTAGAAAAGAGTTGTTTACTAAAGTTTCACAAAAGAAAATAGAAGTTGGTGCTGAAATAGGACAAAAACTAGATGATTTTATGGCTAAGAATCCTACGGCAACAGTTGATTTACAGCCAGCATTTAAGGCGTTGAGATCAAAGATTGATGATGCAGCTAAGGGTGGACCAGATCAGAAAGCTTTATTTAATAGATTAAATGATTTTTATGAAAGTATTACAAAAGAATTTGATAATGTAGGTGGCAAAATCACAGAAACAGGAACACGTAAAAGTTTATTAGATGTTGGTGAGGCTCATGCTTTAAAACAAGAAGTAGGTGGACGTGCAAAATGGGCAAACCAAGCTTTTGACCATGAGGCTAATCAAGCCAGAGTATCTTTTTATAGACATATTAATAATGAGATTAAAAATAAGGTTGATGGTATTGGAGGTGTACAAGATCGATATTCTAATTTATTAACTGCTGAAAAAGCCTTAGATGCTTCAATTTCTCAAGCCGCTGGAAAGATAGGCACATTTTCAGACGTAGCGTTAGGTGCAGGTGCAATTGCAGGTGGTGGGATATTCGGTGGTATAGGTATGATGGCAATGAAAAAGTTTATGGGGTCAGCAGCATTTAGGACCAGAGCCTCTTTAATGACTCAAAAACTTACAAGACAAGGAGTCCCTAAAAACATGGCTTCTAAAATGGCCAAGCAATCAGTAATAAAAGAATTCATGGCCAAAGGATATGGAAACGCACAAGCTGGTGCACAAAAAGCTGGCGAAGTTATTGGAAAAGTAGGAGGGGAAGTAGCTCAAAGGCCAGCTCAAGCCATAGGAGTAGAGCAGGTAAGCAATATTGGACAAAATCTAATTGAATAGTATCATAAATCCTACTGCAAGAGCTTTTAATATTATAAATATTAAGTAAATGCCTGATATGAATATTCCTGTAAGTCCCCAGTCAAAAGTGTCTCCTTCTTGTTTTAAATTGAACAAACTTATAATAAATATTATAATAGCTATTATAAACCAGAACATATTTTAAGTGTTAAGAATTAATTAACGCGCCCTTCCTATTATACTTATAAAAGCAAGTATCCCCAATATTAGAAATATATTCCATAAAGTTAAGATGGAAAATATTAAGTATAGTATGCCAAGCAATATACCAAAAATTACTAAGTGCACTTGATGCCATATACAAAAACCTATGATTCCTAATCCTGCAAATATCAATGCAGTGTATAAGGCGTTTTTTTGAGTTTGTTCGTCCATAGTTTAGTGATTAAATAGTAACATGTTTCCAACTTTTATTATATTTGATATGTTTTATATTGCTAGAACTTACATTGAATATCCTTCCTATTTGTTTATAGGAAATATGATTAGGGATATTCAAAATATGCTTAATTACTCGCACTTGTTTTTCATTAAGTTTAGACATTCCTACCTTTTCTCCTCTTGCAAATCCGTCAATTATTCCTGCTCTTTCTCTCACCATGCGGTCATCCATGTTTCCTTGTTGAGTATCCCATCTTAAATTATCAACATTATTATTTGAGGGATTTGAATCTTTATGACATACTTGCGGATAATTATTTGGATTTGGAATAAAAGTTAATGCTACAAGTCTTGATATAAAAAATGATTTACCTTTATTATTTTCCCATAAAGTAATTTGTAGACGATGATATCTTTTTCCGTGTTGCCTGTAGACAGGTTTAAGCTTTCGCCACTCCTTTTTACTTTTAGAACTAAAAACACTCCCTTCGGTATCTATTTCATAGCCAGGGAAACCTTCTATTGCTTTTCTTTTGTAATCTGTCATACTGTATGGGTTATTAGTAATGTAATAACACTATATAGGCTTGGCTTTAATTAGTCAAGCTTTTATATCTACATAACCCGTTTATATGGAAATTATTAACAAATGCTTAACTAAAGAAGAGTTTGAGGATTATGTTAAGGATTATAACTTCGGTAGATTACCAGCTAATAAGCTAGTGCTCCACCATACTTGGAAACCAACAAAGGAGCAATGGAATGGTAGACATTCGATACAAGGGTTAAAAAGTTACTACGAGAGCAAGGGGTGGTGGGCAGGTCCGCACCTCTTTATTGCTGATGATGGTATTTGGCTTTTTACTCCTATGAGAAAAAATGGTATTCATGCAGGTTGGGGCAACTGGCGCTCAATTGGTATAGAGGTCGTAGGAGACTACGACGCTAGAAAGTGGAGTGGTAAGACTAAAGATAACGTTCTGTTTGTTATAAAAGCACTACAAGAGCAGCTAAGCATCAATAATGAGATGGTTAAATTTCACAGAGACTACTCTAATAAATCATGTCCAGGTTATGCAATAACTAAGGAGTGGTTATTTAAAGAATTAGCTGATTACGGAAAGAAGCCAGTAGAGATTAAGTTGTCTCTTTTTGAGATGATAAATAGATTAAAGGGAGCGGGTTTAATGGATTCAAGAGTTGGGATAGATAGTAAAGTTTCAGTAAGATATATACGCAAATATTTGAATTACTTCTTAACTAATGACTAAAGAATATACTGTAGAAGATTTAAAGGAATTTTTTGGAATGGAAGGCGAAGAATTAACTGAAGAGCAGAAGGTAGGCAAAAAGTTATTAGATTTAGCAAGACAACATAATTAATTTTTTAACCAATAAGTAAAATGGAAGAAGACAACAACACATGCCGTGAGATGCCTAAGTACAAATGTCATAAAGAAGTGCACGCTTTAAAGATTAAATTAATAGAGTTTGATCGTGACTTAGCACAGAAAGATAATCGTGAAACAGACGGTAGTGCGTTAATGGTAGTAGAAGAAGGTTATGGTTCAATTAAAGTGGATTATACTTATGTAAGGAAACATAAGCCAGAGGTTGGTGGTTATTATGTTGTTTATAAGGGTGGTTATACATCATACTCACCAGCAGAAGCGTTTGAAGAAGGATATACTTTAATTAATTAACCCCACAATATGACGGATAAAGAAAAGATTTTATACGCAAAGAAAATGCGCAAGTATGACTTTGCTCATACAGGAGACCGTGCAGCATTCATCAAGAAACGTAACCTTGATAAAAAAGGTGATGCTAAATGGGCAAAATACATTAAAAAGGTTCTTAAACGATTTGATAAAATGCAAAAAATTAGCAGACGTTGGTACGGCTACACTATTCGCATGGCAATCAAGAAAAACACTCCTCACGTAGACTTAACAAATTAAATCATGGATATTTTAAGTACACTACTACTAGGCACATTAGTTGCAGGGATAACACAAGGTATGAAAAAAGCACTACCTACAGTTAATCCTTTAATTTGGGTTGCATTATTAGCACTTCTTGGAGGTGTATTATATGGCGTTGTAATGCCGTTATTGCCTGTTGAAGTAGTTGAAAAGGCAGTTTACTCATTTGGACTTGCAATAGGATTCTATGAAGTCCTTAAAGGATTCCTAAAAGACTAACATGATTTACATAATCATTTTCTCAGCAAGTATCTGTGTAATGATAATAGCTGAATCAATCTGGAAAAACGAAGTATCTATTTATACAGCTTTATTCGCAGGTACAGTATTTCTTGTAGGAATATTAGTGGGATTGTTTCTTAGGTAAAACGAATTACAATCTTTTTATCTTTGCTAACTATTTTTCGTATAGTTAATTTTTCGATATATCTATCATCCTCAATTACTCCGCTTTTTGTTAAAGTATCCAATATAGGCTTAATAGGATTATCTATATCCATAAGCATTGCAATATATAGGTCAATTTCTATTCTATAGGGCTTTTCTTGCGGTTTAACAGATTTTAATAGCCAAAGCATATATTCAGTCCACTTCTTATATTTAGGGGTCTTAAAACGCCTACCAACCCAAGCTCCATTAATAGATAGTGGATTTATATCAATTTCATATTCTTTCGGTGTAGTATTGCCCATTTTCGTCTTTGGTTATTGTTAATATTTTATACTCAATAGCTTTGTGGCAGCCCGTAAAATCGTTGTAGGCTGAAGGTGTGTCGCAAGTACAAAATCCATTATCAGTTTCAAGCTTCAACTTTGGATGTGAATTTCTTTTCTTCATATGGTGTCCACAAAGTTGATTTGCAGGATATTCAATTCCACAAGACCAGCAGATTCCACCCCTACAAACATACTCATGCCACTTTTTCATATTAATTATCCAAATTATTTATACGATCCTTTGCCCATTTATGGATAGCCAGTATCCGTGCTGTGTATTGTATTGAGTCTATTCTACCGTCCTTCATATCCTGCCAACCTTCCTCCTCGGCTTTGTTTTTAACCTGAGCGATAGTTTCCTTATCCCAAATTATAAACTCATTGATTGATATTTTTTCCATTATTTAGAAATTTAAATGTTTTAAGTATGTTATACAACTCTTGAAGTTCATCTTTAGTTAAATAGAGAGTTGATTTAAGTTTATTATTTCTAATAGTTATATCCCAATTATCGTCATTATAAACATCTCCACCTACAGTAATTGAACTTATTATTTTTTTCATATTATTTAAGATTAAGTGAGTTGATATATTCTATTAAAGTTCTAGCGTTAGGGTCTTTGAGCTGTTGAATATTATCCTTAACTTTATAAAAATCAACATGTCCATCGTTGTCTCGTTTATGTTCCCACTCCGACTTCTCAATAATTTCTTGGAGTGAGAGTTCGAAGTTGCAAGGTCGCCATTTAGCCAACAAAACGGCTGCTTTATTTACCCCATTGTAATTAGACTGCTCTATCTTGCTAAGCACCCTACCTATAGTTATTGGGTGGCCTAGGATTTTAAACTCTTCTTCTAATAATTCATAATCAGAGGCCTTGTAATCATACGGTGTCGTGGCGTAATGTAGACCTTTTCTTTGACCATATAGAACCAAGGGATTTTCGGCAGTAGTTTTTCCTTTAATAACACACCCGAAACTTAAATTTTTATCAGCTAAATCATTAACGAGTTGTTCTATTTGTTTTTTAGTCATGTTTTGTCTTGTTATTTAATAGTGAGGGGGGGAATTAGGATTTCGTAACTTCCATTAAGCCTTTTAAAGTAGCTTTTAATTCTTCGATTTCTTTGGCGTGATCATTTAGCATATCCTGCATTGCAAAATTAATCGTTTGTCCACCAGTTTCTTTTTTATTATCAATTAAGTAATCTCCAAAATCTTTCATCATATTTCAGTTAAATTATAATAGGGGTTTTATTCGTTTAGGAAAATGTTGATGTTTTGTTGTAGTTGTTTTTTACACTCTTTCCATAGCGACTTCCCACATACGCAATCCTCATAACTTCCACATTCACAGCTTTGATCTTCTACCATAATCTCAGTACTCATTTGCTTACAGATGAGTTTAATTTCATCCTTTAAATCTTGCAAGGATATATCTGCATAACCAAAAGGTGTTTTATAATTTTCTGTAATTTCTTTTATGTGATTTTTCAATGTTTTTATATTATTTGGTTTAATGGTAATTTCGAACTTCTAAGTTTTACTTAGTGGTTTGATATTTAATAATCAATTAGCTGAGTGGAGTTAATAAGAAGAGTTGCGAATGAACCTCGTGTTTTAACTTACTTGATGTGCAGGTTCGCTTCCTGCCTTCGCATTTTTTTAATTCATATATTCCAACGCCCAGCTAACTGATTATTAAATATCAAAGGCAATCCTCACAGGTATTACAGATTATTTCTTCTTTAGTTGGTTTTAATTTTCCACAACAATCACATATAAAATATAAGCCGTCATTTATTTCTTTTGTGAGTCTGCGTCTGCCTACTTCAATTGCTTTTTTGAGTTCTGCTTGGTTCATGGTATTTGGTAATGTTATTTGGCTTGGTCATCTAAATAATTCAAAATAGCCTTGAGCGTTACCGAATTTTCACAACAAACACAATTTATTCCCATACAAGTATATTGTGTTTGACCTTGAAGCTTCGAATCTTCAATTATAATTTCACTTGGTTTTTTACCCATACTACATTTTGATTAAATAATAAATTGCGAATCATTCTTTTGGTATTATTACGTCGGTATCGAAAGTACCATTTACTTCTAGTTTATCCAATTCCTCCATCACATCATGGAAGCATCCAATACAATATGTTGAACTTACATTCCCTACCTTAACTTTATTTTCTTTGCACATCTGTAATATTTCAGCACGTACAGCTTTCATTTCAGGAGTGTCGGACTGGCCTTCTTTAGGTCGAGCCTGCTGATGGTTTAGGCAATGTATCAACATCTTATTGTCGCCTTCTCCTTCTACAGGGAAAGTATGTGGATGCTGAGGGTCGAAATTTGGTCGTTCTTTAGTCATGATGAGAGTCCTTTAAAGATTAATCAGTTAAATAAAATCTTTTCTTTGGAAATATCCACACTCCACTATTGTTTAGATAGCCATTACGTTTATAGTAAGCATAGAATGCCCCTGGTCTTTTAGTGTATACGCCATAGCAGTATTCAAGAATTTCCTTCTCATCAACTGTTTTAGCAACAATCTTTTCAATCATAGGCCAATGATAATAACTATTTAAACCACAACTGTAATCCCACGATCCATCACTATTCTGATAAGGGTGTAGTCGATACATAGTCCATAGACCATTTTCTCCTTCTAATGTAGCAATCTAATCAAGGTCATTATCACTTATTTCAGAAGCTAATCTAACTATATCATTCTGATCTGCATCTACATTAAGCTTTTGATACACTTGTTTTGGCTCGGGGAGAGCAGCTTCGGCTCCCCCCTGTGCGTCAACTTTATTTAAAGCCGACCCTGGTATTACCTCCTCTTGCGAGGATATACGCGCATCTGTATTAAATGCTATTGATTTACTTTCAGTTTCAGAACTTGAAGGTTCTATTGAAAATCTACCGCCCTTGGTTCGCAATCGGCCCCACGTCTTGCAGCAAGCATTTCGTGGCTTTCTTCTGGTTCTAACATCCTTGATCCGTCGGCATCTCCTAACAATTTTGCCCCTACTAAAGGTGAGATGATTTTACAGATTATCGCATCGTGTCTTTCTTGTTCGTTAATCACACTCAAAGTGTGCAGTTCCATTTCTGTATCATATAAGTCTTGAAGCTGTTTTGTTTGTTCGGCCCCAGTTGGAGCGCCCCCCAAATATGCTTCTGCTACCCCATATGTTATCATCGAAAAGATGATGAAGCAGATTATAATAAATATAAAAGTCATTGCACTGTTCCCTGTTTTTTTAATGTCCATAGTTTTAATAAGTTATTAATTAAAGTTTTAATCCTTCGATAAATTGTTTAGCTTGTGCGTATTCAGATGATATAAAATTAACAATACACAGTTTAGTTTTTGTACCTTCGAGGTTTGCACCTTCGAGGTCTGCACCTTCGAGGTCTGCACCTTTGAGGTTTGCACCTTTGAGGTCTGCACCTTTGAGGTCTGCACCTTCGAGGTCTGCACCTTCGAGGTCTGCACCTTTGAGGTCTGCACCTTCGAGGTCTGCACCTTCGAGGTCTGCACCTTTGAGGTCTGCACCTTTGAGGTCTGCACCTTCGAGGTCTGCACCTTCGAGGTCTGCACCTTTGAGGTCTGCACCTTTGAGGTCTGCATATTCACTAACAGCCTCTTCTAAAACATCTTTATAGGTGGTTTTTTCAGATTCATAAATCACTTCACCAGTCCACCTATTTTTAATTTGGAATTTCTTTTTAGATGTTTCTTTTTTATTGTCAATCTCTTTAATATATTTTTTTACATCATCGAGATTTTCAAGAATTTGTTGTTTGGTGATGTT
>JAUVDT010000104.1 GCA_030595185.1 Gammaproteobacteria bacterium | reverse complement strand
CATATTTTACTCCAAATATTTTTCTTGTCGCAAAGACGCAGAGGCGCAAAGAGATCAAACATCAACTCAAACCCTCTATTATTTGTCATTGCATTAAAATTCATATATACCTTAAGCATTAGCACAGCAGATGCATTTCTTTGCGTCGAAATCACTTTTTTGTAATAGATGTAATAACGTAACCATCATCACCTTTTTCAAGATGAAATTGCACGGCATCACCATCTTTTAAATCACTAACATCAATGCCTGCTTTATAGTCAAAGTCCATTGTCATCGACGGCCAGTTAATAGCAGGAATAGGCTCATGTGACATGTTTAGTTTATTGTCTTTCATCATGACTTTTTTAATGATGCCTTCGCCCATGATCATAGGCTCATCATCTTGCATCTTCATTCCAGATGACATGTCTTCTTTTTCTGAAACATCTATCATGCGCATCAAGCTAGCTTTTAAACTGGCTTCTGAATCAATTAAGAACTGACCCGATATAACGACTTGCTCACCAATTTTTAAACCTTTTTTAATTTCTACATAACCACTACTTTCAATACCTGCGACAACGTCTCGCGGTACAAATCGCCCTTCACCTAAAGCAATAATCACTCGTTGTTCTTTACCAGTACGAATTAATGCCTCAGATGGAATAGTAATTAAGTTTTTCTTTGCTCCGCCATAAATAGCAACCTTGGCAAACATATTAGGCTTTAATAGTTCATCAGGATTATCAAAGCGCAAACGTGCTTTTAATGTTCTGGTTTTACTATCGAGTTGCGGGTAAACATATTCAACTTTTCCTTCCCACAACTTACCCGGTATAAAACCCATTGTAACGTCAGCAAACTGCCCAACTTTCACCCAGCTTGCTTGCCGCTCAAAGACCTCTGCCAACAACCAAACTGAAGATAAATCGGCAAGTGTCATCACCTCGGTACCTGGCTTCACGTACATACCTTCTCGTACTTTTAGTTTTGATACCACGCCATTTTGAGCAGCCAAAACAGAAATAGTTTGTGGCACGCGTCGTGTTTTAGATAATTTTTTAATTTGTTTTTCGTTAACACCTAACGCATGCAGACGATCGCTTGATGCACGAATCAAACTGCGCGTATTTGACCTTAATGCCTGTAAATATTCTTCCATTGCATTAACAATACTGGGTGAATAAAAATCAAATAACTTATCACCTTTTTTAACCCGTTCACCTTCAGATTGCGTATAAAGCTTTTCAATCCAACCATCTGTTCGTAAATGCACATGACTTAACATGGTTTCGTCATAATCGATATAACCAACCGTATCAATTTTTCTCCACAGCTTTCCCTCTTCAACGATTGCCGTTCTTACTCCCATATTATTCACCATCGCTGGCGACACTTTCACTACCACACCACTTTCATCTGGCTCATAATAAGGAACCAGATCCATCCCCATCGGCGACTTTCCCGGCTCATCACGACGATAGTTAGCATCCATTGGTGCCACCCAATAAAGAACTTTTCGTTCTTTCTTAACCATCGGCTGTTCTTCTTCAATTTCAATTAAATCCATGCCGCAAATTGGACAACTACCGGGTTCGCCTTTGATAATTTGTGGATGCATTGGGCAAACATAATTAGGGTCAGAATGTTTTTCTGCATGTTCAACAGCTGTGTCCATTTTATTTGAACCACCAGAACCACTAGTCATCATTGATGACACGCCCCAGCCACCGACAACTGCGACAACAACAATCACTGCAATAATTTTATTATTCATAATTCTTCTCCAACCAAATAACGTATTTCAGTTAATACGTTGGCCTTTTCTACTGTTAATTTTAAATGAGAGAGTTGCGCCTTGAATTCGGATACCCGTGCACGTGTTAGCGCAATAAATGAACCCACACCACTTTGATAAGCTGACATTGCAGCCGCTGCATTTTGTTTAGCTTGTGGTAATACTTTTTCTTCGTATCGAGAAATACGTTTAATAATTTTATACCAGCGTGCTTTTGCTTGGTTCAATTTGGAATTTAACGTTCTTAACATATCTTGTCGTAGATATTTTTTTGACTGCAAGCTCAGCTTACTAGCAACAATATCCCGATCCTGTTTATCTGCCGTAAACACAGGGATACTCATCATCACCATCATGCTCAAAAAGTCAGGTCGTTCACCACCGCCAGCCATCACAGGGTTATCGCCTTGACGAACACCATAGGTGATATCAAAGCCCCACTGCGTACTGTTTTTTTCTTTGGCCAATCCAACATCTTGCTCTGCAATATCGATCATTGCATCGTTTTGATTAACATTCGGGTGTTGTAATAAACTATTTTCAGACATTTGTTGTTCCGACAACATCAGATCATCTAAAAAATCCGTTGATGTATTTAACTTTAGATTAGAATTCTCTACTCCCACCCACTGTGCTAATGCAGCTCTGGCGACTTCTAATTCTGACTCAATTTTTTCTAACTGGTCTTCAATTAATGAATATTCAACTTCAGCCTGTAAAACGTCTTGCTGTTTTTTTCGGCCTGCCACATATTGTGACTGACTCACCGTTACTAACTGTTTAAACAAACCAGTATTGGTTTTAATAATGTCACGTGCACCTTCTTTTAAATACACTTTAAGCCAGGCTTTACGCACGCTCTTTTTCAACATTGCGACACGTGTTATTTTATTCGCATCCATCAAGCCTGCTTTTGCCAACCACTTTTTCGATTTGATTTCAGCACTGTCGCCTCGTGGCAACATTTGTTGATAACCAATAACAACTTGTGTCATTTGCTCTTGTTCTAAATCGAAAGTATCGACTGGCACAGCTAAAGCACCAAACTTAATAACAGGATCAGCCCAGCTATCTGCCGAAACTGATTTTTCTGTCATCGCTTCGCTCATGGCCGTTTGACTTTGCACTATCAAATCACGTTGCAAGGCAATTTTTTCGGCTTCCGCCAAACTAAGGGAGGTATTTGTATCCGCCGCAGCCAATTGATTGCTAGTCAGCATTAATACAATACATATCGTATAAGATTTAAAATTCATGGAACACATCCTAAAAAAAGATCAATAAAAGCCAGACACAGCAAATCAATCGCTGCATCACAATCTAAAAGGATGTATCAGACTCGGAGAATACCCGTTCTTTGTATGGGTGGTGGATCGAAGTCAGTCGCCGAGAGTTGGCGTACTCGCTGGATTTGATTTGTAACGACTTGCAAGCTTGCAGTTGAAACTTGAAGCATTGATAGGTCATTAAAATCAATAACACTAATTGATGACAAACCATGGGCAGTCTGATCATCTAATGAAATAACTGTTTCACATAATACGGGCTGGCAATGAGTACTCATGTCATGCCCCATGGCTTTATGCTGCTGCATTTCAACCATCATGAACGAATGAGCGGTAGCCTGACCAATTAAACTGAACCACGATAAAACGAACACAGCCAATATTTGGCGCGTCATTGTCCGTTTATGTTTGTTCAGGTAACTATTCATTACGTATAAAAATACTAGCCTTTTACTTGAATATCAACTTATTGGAGAGTAAGAACTAAAATTAGTTCCGTTTACTTCTCCATTAAAGCCAGGATGACAAGATTTCATCGCTGGTTTTGGGTTTACTAAAAAGATAACCTTGTCCAAAATCACACTCATACTTCGTGAGAATACCTTTCACACTTTCTGACTCAATACCTTCGGCAACCACTTTTAAACCCAGGTTATGAGCCAGTTCAATTGTCGATTTAGCAATTGCATTATTACTACTGTCCTCATCCAAACCTATAATAAATGATTTATCAATTTTTAAAATATTTACAGGTAACCGCTTTAAATATGTCATTGAAGAGAAGCCCGTACCATAATCATCTATTGATAATTTTATACCCATCTCCTTTAACTCAGTAAGTCTTTCAATAGCCATTAGTGGATTATCCATCATCGCACTCTCCGTTATTTCCAAGGTGAGCTTTGAGGCAGGGAAATCATATTTATCCAGCATTACCTTTATATAACTAAGCAGCTTGCTATCTTTTAGGTTATATACTGACAAGTTAACAGATAATTCAATATTAGGGTTAACATCAAACCAACCAGACACCGTCTCCATCGACTTTTCTAAAACCAGATATGACAATGGGTTTATCATATTGATTTGCTCCGCCAATTCAATAAACGTTTCGGGCGAAACAAAACCAAATTCTTCATGATTCCATCTACACAAGGCTTCCACACTAACTAAAGTATCCGTTTTCATATCAATGACAGGCTGGTAATGAACGTCTAGTTTCTTATTTTCAATAGCATCCCTCAAATCATTGATCATTGCTAATCGTGAAAGCGTATATTCATCTTCTTCAGGATTATATATCTCGAAACCTGCTTTATTATTCTTAGCACTGTACATAGCAATATCTGCATAACGCAGTAACCCGTAGACATCATCGCTGTGATCCGGGAAAAGCGAGATACCAATACTTGCGCCAATACTTACTTCAACAGAATCAATAATAAAAGTTTTTGACAGGGCTTTTTGAATCTTTCTACAAATACTCATAGCTTGTTCGCTATTTGTATCAACTAATAATACTGAAAACTCATCTCCACCAAAACGCGCTACTGTATCAACCGCTCTTACTGATGAACTAATAACTTCACCAACTTTTATTAGTAAATTGTCACCTGCAATATGCCCTAACGTATCATTTACTTCTTTGAATCTATCTAAGTCAATCACCAGTAAACTAAGACTATTATTTTCCCTTTTAGCACTTATT
The DNA here is from genome assembly GCA_030595185.1 of Gammaproteobacteria bacterium. GTDB lineage: Bacteria > Pseudomonadota > Gammaproteobacteria > SZUA-229 > SZUA-229 > JAUVDT01. Next base: position 1,691 of record JAUVDT010000104.1, on the reverse strand, counting down.
ATCTGATGTTCAATTCGATCAAGTAACAAGGTTCTATTTGCTAATGACGTTAGTGCATCATGTAATGCATGGTATTCCAGCTCTTCCTGCCTCACATGAACCTGATGGCTCATTTCACTAAATGCATTTATTAAGTCATCTGTTTCTTTGGAATGAACAGCGAGATTTATACTGCTTTTTTTACCTAATGCTTCAAATTTTAGTGCTTCGCTCACATGAGATATTGGTTTAAATATAAGTTTATTTAGGGAATACATAATCATGATAATAAAAACAATAAAAGTAATAAACAATACCACTAACATGACATTATGCTTTCGCCCAAGCTGCTCCAGCAAAAATATATCTTCACGAGCAGACTCTTTAATAAATAATTCGAACTCAATTAATTGTTTAACGGACCTGTCAATACTGGGAGCAATGGATTCTTTCATTAATTTCGCATCATACCGCCACTCATCTGATTTATGAATTTCCTTTACTTTCATAAATCCTTTAAACCATAAACTAGATGCTTCGTTCATCTGCTCAATCGCTACGGTTGTTTCGAAACCTAACTCATCATTATCAGCCAGCACCTGAAGCTTTTTAAGTTCACTCATCAAAAGATTATTTAAGGTAGTAATGCCTTTTTCTTGAATAGGTAATGACTTTTCATTGAATGACCCCACCCGGTTAGCTAAGTACAATCTAAAATTAGAAAGCATTTGTGTCCATAAATACCTAGCTTGTATTAAGTGCCTATAGGCAACCGGCTTCTCAAGCTGAGAGTTTTCTAAATGCATTTCATTCACTGCAAGTGAAAGCGCATTGTTCATGTAATTGCGATTTGGTTGCATGATTTCAGCGCCAACCTGCAGAGAAGGAAACTGTGTATTCAAATCCAACCTAGCCGCTATCAATTCATTTATATGTTCTTTCAACTCAGCCAATTCGCTTTCTAAAGCTCTCGAATTATCTTCCTTATGATAAAGCGCGACCCATGCATGATTTTTAATGGCATTACTCACATTAATAGCATGATCAATGCTTGTCAGAATATTTTCCTGATAAACTTTATTTTCTGGCACTAACAGAAAATTATTAAGGTCTTTATATGAATCTAACAAACTGCCACGAATGGACGTTATCATGACCAGTAATTGGTCACGCTGGGTTAAATGATTGGTTGCCTGAAGATGAGCCGACTTTAAACTAAAGTACCCGTACGATATTATGACAACAATGACAAAGCTAACCAGCAGAGAGAAAACAATGACTCGGCTACGTAAACTATGAACACGTGGAGAGGATAAATGTTTGGCCTTCAAATGCTACTACTCTGACTAGTTAAAAGTACTACCTACAATATAGTCTTAATCTGTGTATAAATCATTGATATTTTTCAATTCGACAATGTATTATATTGAATAATATCTTTCGTAAACCTCAATAAATCAATGACAACAGACACGGTGAACCGTTTGACGGGCGCGCTTTTCGTGGCCTTAACATTGATGATGCGCTTAGCGAAAAAGATTGGGAACAGATGTGTAATGCCATTGGTGATGACAGCCCGCGGGTCATCTAATGAAGTAACGGTTTCGAATAATACAGGCTGACAATGTGAGCCCATGTCATGTCCCATGGCTTTATGCTGTTGCATTTCAACCATCATGAATGAATGCGCGGTCGCCTGACCAATTAAACTG
>JAUVDT010000082.1 GCA_030595185.1 Gammaproteobacteria bacterium | reverse complement strand
GCTAAAACGAAAAAATAGTCTAAAGTCTAAAGTCTAAAGTCTAAAGTCTAAAGTCTAAAGTCTAAAGTCTAAAGTCTTGTAATTATGTAGCATAAAAATACAATTTTTCTGACTTCTGACTTCTGACTTCTGACTTTATATTTTAATGTAAGTCCAGCCCTGATCCATTCTATTGATAATCGTATCAAGTGCAGGTTGATCGGCCTTCACGCCATTGATCATTTGCACTGTCTGTCCTGCTTGTTTCAAGCGTCGAATCGTATTTTTACAAGCTATAAATTGTAAATTGCTGTATTGATTTTGCAGCTCCTGGATACGTTGAGCATAAGGTGTTTTTGTTTTACGTAATAAATCGATACCTCTTGAATTTGCAATGACTTCAATGCTCAGAGGGTATTCGCTATTGCGCGAATCAGTGAGTAACTGCTCAGTTTTGGTTAGCAGAAAATCGAGTTTATCTAAATCGGCACTAGAGATGTGTAACAGTATCTTATCGGTTTGTTGTGAAACGGGTTTAACCTTTATACCAAAGAGAGTGTCATCAGCTTTTGCTGATACCAGCTGGCCAGCTGTATTCCCGGAAAGGTTAATCATAGCACCCACAATTAGACCGCAAGTAAGAATGAAGCTTGCAGCAATCGATTGTTTGAAAATAAGTTTAGAGGCTTTACTCGATAAGTCCGGCTCTTCATATTTCTGATTGAAGGTCGTATCGGCATAAGCATTTTTCAATGAGGTTTTTAAAGCCAGTAGAGCTTGAACCCGGCTTTCTAACTCAGGGTCTAATTTAATTTTATCCGCGATAATACGTTTTTCTGAACAAGCTAGCTCGTCATCAACGTATGCGCCTAAGATTTCATCTGAAACTTCCTGCTTCATTTTACTCTCCTTAAATACGAAATGGACATGGATTTTTCCTGATGTTCAAGTTTTAGTAATAATGCTTTCCGTGCTCTATTTAAACGACTCATGATGGTACCAATGGGTACATCTAATGCTTTAGCGACTTCTTGATAGGACATATCTTCAAGGTCAACAAGGGTTATAGTTTGTCTTTGGCTTAAAGGCAATTCAGCAATGGCTAAACGGACTTGATTACAGGTTTGTTGGCGTTCTTCATCTAATTCAGGGGTCGAATCAGCAATAAATACAAGCTCATCAATATCAACACAGGGGCGGTTACGTCGTAAGTATTCGCGCCATTGATTATTTAAAATAGTAAATAACCAGCTTTTTAAAGCATCTTGATCTTTTAACTGAGCAATATTTTGTATCGCTTTGGTTAATGCGTCCTGAACAATATCGTCTGCCAGCATTTCATCATTGCACCATGAAACCGCGACTCTAAACAGCAGAGGGCGTAATGCTTCAATTTTTTGCAATTGTTGCTTTTGCTGAAAGAAAGCTTTGATATCAACCGCCATTATTACAAACCATATAAAGATAGATGTAAGTGCATTGCTAATTATTCCGTTTATTATTCATTTACTATTTATCATCATCATACATGATCAGTTTAGGCTAGTAATCTGTAAAAAACACATTAGAAAATGCTAATTTACAAAAAAATATAAATATTTGGAATATATCTTTAGTTAATGACATCTTACTTACTGTTAAACCAATATTACAAAACAAAACTTACTTTGTTCGGAGACTAATTAAATGAAGAAAATCTTAGGAATGGTTGCGGCACTGGGTATGCTGCTGTCTTTAACTGCACAAGCTGGTGATTTCGCTGAGCAGAGCATTGTTTTACAAATCAGTGATCCAAATCCTTTTAAACAGACTTTAGTATTAAATGTTGCTAGCAACATTATCAAACACTACGGTCAAGATAAGGTAAATGTTGAAATTGTTGCATTTGGTCCTGGTTTACGTCTTCTATTTGCAGAAAATGCTAATAAAGGCCGTATCAAGTCACTTTCAAGCAGTGGTGTTAAGTTCAGTGCTTGCAAAAATACAATTAAAGCGATGGGTAAAAAATTAGGCCATGCACCTGCATTGGTTAGCCAGGCAACTCCTGTTGGCGCTGGTGTTGTGCAAATCGTTGATTTGATGGCTAAAGGTTATAAGTTAGTTAAGCCTTAATTAAATCATAGTATTAGTGTTACCTAATATATAAAAATAAAAGCTTTTGGGGAAAATTTGTGAAAAATAATAATATTTTCAAAAAAACATTGGCAGCAGCTACGATCGTAGCTGGTCTGTCTGCAATTCAGGTAGCTGAAGCAGCTAACTGGTTAATGCTACAAGGTACAGAGCGTCCAGGCGCTGCGCCTCGTGCAAAGGTTTGGGGCTTTATACAGCCTGAGTATCAATCAACCGATGGTACTAAAGTAGCTGCAGGTGCTTTTAATGGTAATGATGCAATTTTCAATCAGATTCGCCCTGACCTGAATGGTTCATCTGATCTTAATGTATTGCGAGCTCGTTTTGGTATTCGTGGTGTTTCAATGCCATTAGATTCAAATGTTAACTATTTCTTCCTGGCTGAAACAGGTAATAATGGTGTAACACGTTATGCTAATGCTGGTACTGCTGGCATGCGCATGACAGATGCGAGTGTTACTTTAAATAACATTAAAGGTGCTCGTATTCGTATTGGTCAGTTTAAAGCGCCAATGGGTGAAGAGGCTTTGCAGGCGGTTCATGTATTTGATTACATTAACTTCACTGGTATGACTAACGGCTTAATGTTAGAGCGTCATTTTGCTGGTGATGGTTCAGGTACTTTCGTAAAGCAAACTCCAACAGGCGCAACAACTGCTAGTAACTCTAATGATGTAAACGCTCCTATTTCGGGTGTTAGTGCTTTCCGTGATGTGGGTATTCAGGTTTTTGATACATTCAAAGTAGCTAATATCGAGCATTCATATGCAGTGATGAAAGGTAACGGTAACGGTTTGAACCGTGGTGACGGTGATTCAAATAAAGATACTTATCTTTATTATTCTGCTGAGCAAGTATATGGTGGAAAAGGTCCTAAGCGTCAAGGCTTAAAGGGTTATATTTGGAGTATTGATGGTCAGCGTACTTTAACGACTGAAGGTGCGGGTACTTATGATCGTCAGCGTTCAGGTTTTGGTATGACTTATCGTAAAGGCAAGCAACGTGCATCGTTTGAGTATATTTCAGCTAAAGGTATGATCTTTACTGGCTCTGATGGTGCATCTGTACCAGGTACTTCAATAGGTCAGTTACCAGTTTCTGGTCCATTTGGTACTAATCCAAATCCTGATTTAGATGGTGATGGTAATCCTGATAATCAAGTTAGAGTATCATGGAACGTAGCGACTACTGGTGAAGCAAATGGTTTTGCAATCCATTATGGTTATGCAATTACACCTAAAGTAGAGCTGGATATACGTCATGATGTTTATAATCGTATGACTAATGTAACTAATGCTGAGCGTATTTTCACTACGACTACATTGGGTGCGCAGTACTGGTTAAACAAAAAGACTCATTTAACTGTTAACTATGAGTTACGTGATGCAGAAGCTCCAGCTTATGCTTCTACTTCTAATACAGCTAAAGTATTGGATAGTCTTGATAACCGTTTAAGCATTGGTTTGTTAACAATTTTCTAAGTTAAGAGTTAGTACAGAATAAAAAGACCAGGGATGGTCTGATAAGTATGGAAAACTTGTTAACTGGCATTGCCAGAAAACATGGTCTATATAATTAAAATGTCCTGCAGGATGTATGGTCAAATAAACTAGGCTATTTTGTATAAATAGCTTTTAAACCCCGCTCTGGTTTCCAGGGCGGGGTTTTTTTATGTTTAAAATAAGTCGTAAGTCGTAAGTCGTAAGTCCAAAGTCCAAAGTCCAAAGTCCAAAGTCCAAAAGGCGAGGCTATAAAGTTTGTATGAGAGGATACTAAGGCTTAATAAACAGGGTACTAAGCCAGTATTAGAGGTATATGGATGGTGAGAAGTCTCAAGACTTTCGACTTAAGACTCCTGACTATAGACTGGTTTTAAGCCTCTTTATCGTGCTCGATTAATGCATAAGCTGAGTGGTTATGAATTGATTCAAAGTTTTCTGATTCTAGTACGTAGGCACGTACACGCTCATCTGCATTTAAAGAAGCGGCAATGTCACGAACCATGTCTTCAACGAACTTAGGGTTGTCGTAGGCGCGCTCTGTAACGATCTTTTCATCGGGGCGTTTCAGTAAGCTGTATAGCTCACATGATGCTTGTTTTTCAACGATGTCGATGATGTCTTCAATCCAGATAAAACCATTAGTGCGAACATTAACGGTGACGTGTGAGCGTTGGTTGTGTGCACCGTAAGCCGATATTTTCTTTGAGCAAGGACAAAGGCTAGTAACAGGTACAATTACTTTTACATTAACGGTGTTAACGCCTTTGCTGCGCTTACCAATAAAGGTAACTTCATAGTCCATCAGACTTTGAACACCGGATTCAGGCGCTGTTTTATTAACGAAGTATGGGAAGTTCATTTCAATATGAGCTTCTTCAGCATCAAGACGTTCAGTCGTCTCAGCTAACATTTCGTTGAATGATTGAACAGTGATCTCGCGCTCATGGCCGTTCAGTATTTCTACAAAACGAGACATGTGAGTGCCTTTGAAATTGTGTGGCAGGTTCACTGTCATATTGAAATTAGCAACAGTGTGCTGAATCTGGCCTGAGCGATCTTTCACTTGAGCAGGGTGGCGAATATCTTTAATGCCGACTTTATTGATCGCAATCTGACGTATGTCAGCTGAATTTTGTACGTCAGGGATATCGTTTGCTGAAATGCTCATGTTAATTACTCTTCGCTATATCGTATGCAGGCACGTTCTGTTTCCCATAACGTGACCGAGCTAACAGTGATAGTGTCACTGTTTAATTGTTTGGAAATTTCCCGGTACATATAAGCAGCAATGTTTTCTGCTGTTGGGTTAATTTCAGTAAAGGGTTCAATTTCATTCAGGTAGCGATGATCTAAGCGATCACCGACTTCACGGGCAATGGTTTTCATGTGTTTGAAATCAACACCCATACCGACATCGTTAAGCTCTGTTGCAATCGCTTCAAGTTCTACTTTCCAGTTGTGGCCATGCATGCGGCTGCAGGCACCTGGATAATCGCGCAGGGTGTGTGCCGCGGCAAATTCAGTAACCACTTTTAAAGTATAACGAGCGCTCATTAACAAATAATACCTGAGTAAAACAGTAGGATAACACTTGGTTCTGCTGCAATACACCTTTATTAAAAAGGTGTAATTACTGTCAGAGGCAAGAATGAGGCGCAGATTTTACACTATCACTCGCTATAGTGCGATTCTATCGCTTGAATAATGCCGTCTTTATTGAGACCGCATTCATCCAGAAGAATAGCGGCATCACCGTGGTCGACAAAATAATCCGGTATACCAAGATTGATGATGCTGGTTTTAGATCCATGAGCAATTAAACATTCATTAATTGCGCTACCTGCACCGCCTAACGTGGCATTTTCTTCGATAGTAACGATTAACTCATGACTGGCAGCCATTTCTAATACCATATTTTCATCTAATGGCTTGATGAAGCGCATATCAACGACAGTGGCATCCAGTGTTTCTGCGGCTTCCAATGCTGATGCCAGCATGCTGCCAAAAGAAAGAATGGCAATTTTACTACCGGGTCGATGAATTTCGGCTTTACCGATTTCCAGCGCCTGCATTTCAGTTTTTATTTCTGTACCGGGGCCTGCGCCGCGAGGGTAGCGTACAGCAGCTGGACCGTTGTGTTGATAGCCGGTATATAACATTTGTCGACATTGGTTTTCATCGCTGGGCGCCATAATCAGTATATTGGGAATACAGCGCATAAAGCTTAAATCAAAACTACCGGCGTGAGTTGCACCATCGGCACCAACTAAGCCACCACGGTCGATAGCAAATAAAACATCCAGATCTTGAATGGCGACATCGTGAATTAATTGGTCATAAGCGCGTTGCAAAAAGGTCGAGTAAATAGCCACAACAGGTTTCATGCCTTCACAAGCAAGGCCGGCTGCTAATGTGACTGCGTGCTGTTCCGCAATGCCTACATCGATATATCGCTCAGGAAATTGTTCTGAAAACTCAACCAAACCAGAGCCTTCACGCATTGCAGGGGTGATGCCGATGAGTTTGTCGTCCTGGCTAGCCATATCACATAGCCAGTCACCAAATACTTGTGTGTAGGTTTTAGGCGATGCGGCATTATTTAACTTAGAGCCGGTAGCGGGATCAAAAGCAGGCATGGCATGGTATTTACCGGGGTCTTTTTCAGCCGGCGCGTAACCTTTACCTTTTTGCGTGACCACGTGTAAGATTTTAGGGCCATCGATGTTTTTTAGGTTATTTAACATGGTCACAAGAGTGGGTATGTCGTGACCATCAACCGGACCAAAATACTGAAAACCTAATTCTTCAAATAATGTACCGGGTACCACCATGCCTTTCATGTGTTCTTCGGCGCGTTTGGCGAACTCCCAAACGGGCGGCATCACTTGCATGACTTTTTTGCTGCCTTCGCGCATGGTTGAGTAAAATTTACCGGATAATAATTTAGCCAGATGTTTTGAAAGTGCACCGACATTGGGTGAAATCGACATTTCATTGTCGTTAAGTACCACCAGCATATCGGCTTTGGTATCGCCGGCATGGTTCAAGGCTTCGAATGCCATACCCGCTGTCATCGCGCCATCACCAATAATGGCAACCGCTTTGCGTTTTTCGCCTTTTAGTGCAGCGGCAATACTCATACCGGCTGCGGCGCTTATCGATGTGCTTGAATGACCAACACCAAAGCTGTCGTATTTACTTTCTGTACGTTTTGGGAAACCAGACAGGCCTTTATGGCGGCGCATGCTCGCCATTGCTTCACGTCGGCCGGTTAAAATCTTGTGTGGGTAAGTTTGATGGCCCACATCCCAGACCAAACGATCTTCTGGTGTGTTGTATACGTAATGCAAAGCCACGGTTAATTCGACAGTACCGAGGCCGGCTGAAAAATGGCCACCGGTGTTAGCAACGCTGTGTAATAAATAGTCGCGTAACTGGTCGGCTAATTCGGGCAGCTGTTTTGCATCCAGCTTGCGCAGTTCAGTCGGGTTGTTAATGCTTTTTAATAAATCGTATTTGTCTGATGATTCAGGCATGTCTAATTCCTGCGCTCAACGATATAAGCCGATAGCTGGCGTAGTGTGTCGGCGCGCTGATCGAAATCGCTGAGGCAATCTAACGCTTGCTGGTGTAATTGCATGGCGTATTGTTGTGAGGCTTCGAGTCCCATTAATTCAGGGAACGTGGGTTTGTCTTGTTCCATGTCGGAGCCTTGAGGTTTGCCTAATGTTTCGGTATCGCTGATGACATCTAAAATGTCATCTTGTACCTGAAAAGCAAGGCCGACATGTTGAGAATATTGGTCAAGTTTTGAAAGTGTTTCAGCATCGCATTCTTTACTGTTGAGCGCGCCCATAATGACACTGGCACGAATTAAAGCGCCTGTTTTGAGTCGATGCATTTCTTCTAGTTGTGATAAATCGAGTTTTTTACCGACCGATGCAAGGTCGACGGCTTGACCACCTGCCATGCCTAAAGAGCCACTGGCTTCGGTTAATTCTTTAATTAAACGTAAACGCGTACTCGCATCGGCTTGCATGGTTTCATCGTCGCAAATAATTTCAAACGCCAATGCTTGTAAGGCATCACCGGCCAGAATGGCGGTGGCTTCATCAAACGCTTTATGACAGGTTGGTCGACCACGACGCAAGTCATCGTCATCCATTGCCGGTAAATCGTCATGGATCAATGAATAAGCGTGGATGATTTCTAGTGCTGCTGCAATACCATCCAACTGATCAGGTGCAATACCCACCGTGTGGCCCGCGGCATAAACAAGGATTGGACGAACACGTTTACCGCCACCACCCACTACGGCATAACGCATAGCAGTGTGTAGGTGAGTAGGGGTTATGTTTTCTTTAGGCAACCAAAGGTCGAGCGCTGTATCAACGCGTTGACGGTAATCAGAAGCAGATGTTTTAAAATCAATGGTTGGTGTGGAACTGGTGGACATGGCTTACTCGCTATCAAAATCTTTGGTGAGTAACTCGCCATTTTTTTCGATCAATAGTTCAACTTTCTGTTCGGCTTTTTGTAATGATTGTTGGCAAGAAGATGCCAGCGCAATGCCTTTTTCGAACTGTTTTAGTGACTCATCCAGGCTCAAATCACCCTGTTCCATCGCTTCAACGAGCTGTTCGAGATCAGATAATGCTTGTTCAAAATTAGGTGTCGCTTTGCGAGCCAATGTCTTACTCCAAAATTCTTCGATCAAAAGCGGGCTTATATTACCACATACGGGAGGTAAGTCGGGAGTCGTAAGTCTTAAGTCGTAAGTCTAAAATCAAAAGATGGGTGTGTTGGGTTTTTTTTGACTTAAGACTACAGACTTTGGACTTACGACTTCGATTATTCTTGCTGGCAAAAACTCAATAATTCATCCACTCGGCTGACGCCAATAATCTCCATGTCATTGAGTGGGTCGTCTTTTGAATATTCGCTTTTCTTTGGTTTGTTGGCAGTGGGGATAATGGCGCGTTTAAAACCGTGTTTTGCCGCTTCGCGTAATCGCTCTAAACCGTTAGGAATGGGACGGATTTCACCTGCCAGGCCGATTTCTCCAAAGGTGATGATGTCATTGCTAATGGCTTTATCTCTAAAGCTGGATAAGGCCGCTAAAATAAGGGCTGTATCAGCCGCTGTTTCAGTGACACGAACGCCACCAACAACATTCACAAAAACATCCTGATCATGCAGTGGAATCCCTGCGTGGCGGTGGATAACAGCCAGTAACATAGCCAGTCTGTTTTGATCCAGTCCTAAAGTCACGCGGCGTGGATTTCCTAAGTGACTTTCATCAACCAAAGCTTGTACTTCTACCAATAATGGTCGGCTGCCTTCACGGGTAACGGTAATAATGCTGCCCGGTACCGGTGTTTCGTGGCGTGATAAGAAAATGGCAGAGGGATTACTGACCGGTTTTAGGCCTTCTTCCGTCATCGCAAACACGCCTAGCTCGTTTACTGCACCAAAGCGGTTTTTAACAGCGCGTACTAAACGGTAGCGTTCACCCGGGTCGCCATCAAAATACAAAACGGTATCGACC
>JAUVDT010000135.1 GCA_030595185.1 Gammaproteobacteria bacterium | reverse complement strand
CGCGATGGTTTTTCAGTTGCTGAATCAGGGATAACGATACCAGATGCTGTAGTACGTTCTTCTTCTGTACGTTTTACAACAACGCGGTCATGTAATGGGCGGATATTCATGGCAGTAGATTTCCTCTATTAGCACTCTTATTAGATGAGTGCTAATGATAGGGTCGATTTATGCAGAGTCAAGGCGAGACAATCAAATAAATACTAAAAATGAGGTAAATTGTACGCTTGATGACATAACCGCAACATTTCTGCTGCAATTACAGTGAATTTAAAGAATTAATCTTCTCGTTTGAAATCGCCGTCAATTGTACGGTTTTTATCGGAACTCTCTATATCTTCTCTTTGTTGGGTCTTTTCAGTGTATTGATTTGAGCGATATTGAGTTGACGATTGTGAGAAACTGACTGAACCAACGAATTTATGCAATAAACCTCTCATTAACACTTTACGTATTGACGGTATTAATAGAATAAAACCTAATGCATCAGTAAAGAAACCCGGTGTCACCAATAACACCCCTACTATTGCTAATATCAAGCCATCAAACAATTCTTGCGCTGGCATTTGTCCTGCCTGCATGGCCTGGTTCGCTTTAAGCAACACTCTCAAACCTTGTTGGCGCAATAAACTCACGCCAATCACCGCTGTTACTATCACTAGCAACACCGTCTTCCAGGCACCAATCTGCTCACCGATTTGTACTAAAAAGTAAATTTCAACTAATGGAATGATAAAAAAGAATAAAGGCCAAAATCGTAGCATTTGTAGGTAATCCGAATAAATGGAAGAAATATATGTCTTAATACATCATATAGATTAATTATAATAATATATTAACCCTGAACTTGATTCTGATAGTATGGTCTATTACTGCATAATCAACGTCTACTTAAAAGAATATTTAATATGAAACGAATTATTTTCACTTTAACTTTATTGGCTTCCCTTTTCACCGGTTTTATCAGTAGCAATGCAATCGCTGCACCGCTGGCCATTAGCGCCTTAGGAGGATTCGGATTAGGCGATGATTCTAACGAGATATTAGCTCCAGACGACGCTTTTAAGCTCAGCACTGAAGTAACGAATAACAAATTAATAGCCAACTGGGAAATTGCTGATGGCCATTATTTATATCGTGACAAATTCAAGCTAAGTTTAATTGATGCAAACGGCGTAGAGACGGGTACGTTTGATATGCCTGCCGGTGAAATGAAAAATGATGAGTTTTTCGGCAAAATTTATGTTTTTCACCATAAAGCAGATGCTTCTTTAGGTTTTATTAACAACACATCTAAAGAACAAAAAGTAACATTTAAAGTACGTTATCAGGGTTGCTCTGAGCTATCTGGTATTTGTTACCCACCTATCACTAAAAAAATTCCTTTCGTTGTTCCTGTTTCAAGCGCAGAAGCGGCGACTATAGAGCCAGTAGAATCCAACAATAATTCAACAACTGAAACCTATGTTTCTGAACAAGACGAAATTGCTAACTTATTAAAAACGGGTAGCGTGTGGATCAGTTTAATCACACTGTTTGGTATTGGTTTATTACTCGCGTTTACACCATGCGTATTCCCAATGATTCCTATTCTTTCAAGTATCATTGTTGGTCAGGGCGATAAAGTAAGTACCAGTCGAAGTTTTTCATTATCTGTCTTTTACGTTCTAGGTATGGCAGCAATTAATACAGCTGCTGGTGTAGGCGCTGCATTAACAGGTGAAAGTTTAGCGGTTTTATTACAAACACCGTGGATACTTGCCAGCTTCGCCGGTGTATTTGTTATTTTGTCATTCGCTATGTTTGGTTTTTATGAATTACAAATGCCAAGCTTCATTCAGAACCGTTTAACATCGATCAGTAATAAGCAAAAAAGTGGTTCAGTAGGTGGCGCTTTTGTTATGGGTTTACTGTCTGCTGTGATTGTAGGGCCATGCGTAGCAGCACCTATGTTCGGTGTCTTATTATTTATTTCTCAAACTGGCGACCCGTACTTTGGTGGACTTGCACTGTTTGCTCTCAGCTTAGGTATGGGTGCACCGCTGATTGCAATTGGAACATCTGCCGGTAAATTATTACCACATGCCGGCGCATGGATGGATGCGGTCAAAGCATTCTTTGGTGTTACGCTATTAGCTGTTGCAATCTGGATGCTGGAACGTGTTATCCCCGCCGCAGCCAGCATGACACTGTGGGCATTACTATTAATTATTTCAGCCATTTATATGGGTGCAGCAAACGCGCTAGATCACGGTATTTCTGGTTGGAAAAAACTTTGGAAAGGTGTTGGTATTTTCTTATTAGCCTACGGCCTACTCATATTAGTGGGTGTCGCAGCTGGTGGAAAAGATGCACTACAGCCTTTAAAGAATATTGCCATGGCTTCTTCTGGTTCAAGCGCTCAACAGTCCGCTCACCTTCAATTTAAAAACATTAAAGGCATGGATGGACTGAACGCAGCATTAGCTGAAGCTAAAGCACAAGGTAAACCAGTGATGTTAGATTTTTATGCTGACTGGTGTGTGTCTTGCAAAGAAATGGAAGCACTGACTTTTAATGATGCTGCCGTACAAAAGAAACTATCCGGTTTCATTTTATTACAGGCAGATGTAACGCCTAACGACGAACTTGATAAAGAACTTTACGATCACTTTAAAATTATTGGCCCTCCAGCCATTATGTTTTATGGCGCAGATGGTAAAGAAAAAAATAACTTACGTGTAGTCGGCTATATGCCTTCGGCTAATTTCATAGCTGTTATTGATCGTATTTAAAATAAAAAGCCAGGTTTTATATAATAATTCCTGGCGACTTAACCATATACACTTTGGCTTCATTACCAACAAATTCTAAGAAAATAAAAATATGAAAACAATTATTATTGCTGTTATTGCTATCGCTGCTGCCGCTGGTGGTTTTTTTCTACAGCAAAATCTAATTTCTGAAAAAATTGTTACAAAACCTCATACCAGCCGCCCCACTGTTTCAGTTGTTGGTCAAATTCGCCCCGACTTCACATTGCCCGACATTGAAGGCACGCAAAGAAATGTCAAAGAATGGGATGGAAAAATTAAATTAATTAATTTCTGGGCGACCTGGTGTCCCCCTTGCCTAAGAGAGATGCCGGCATTTATTGAAATGCAGGAACAATTTGCCGAAAAAGATTTTGTTGTACTTGGCATAGCGGTAGATCGTAAAGACGCCGTTGAAACATTTCTTGAAACCATGGACATCAATTACCCTATTTTAATTGGTGATGCTGCCGCACTTGAATTAACGTCGCTTTATGGCAACCGTTTAGGTGTACTGCCTTTTAGTGTTTTTGTGGGTAAAGACAACAAAATCATCTCTGTTCATAACGGTGAAATTACCGCTGAAACCATAAAAAGCATCCTACTGTCACAAAATGTAAAGTAATTCGTCACATTCCCACCTTCAATTAGACCTGCATCACAAAAAATCCCGCTACTTGCTGCTATCTTCAGCAAATAGTCGGGATCTCCCGAGAAATTGGACTTATCCTTAATATTCGTGCAAAATGCACCGTATTAATGCTTCAGCTGGAAAACTATCTCAATGGCAACCATTCTTGTTCTCAACGGCCCTAACCTGAATTTACTGGGTAGCCGTGAGCCTGAACATTACGGAACTACCACTCTTGCTGACATCGATCAGCAATTAGCGGCACGCGCAAAGGAACTAAACTGCACTCTTGAATCATTCCAGACTAACCATGAAGGTGAACTGGTTGAGCGTATCCACCAGGCAGGTATTGACGGAGTTGATTTCATTATCATTAACCCGGCTGCTTTCACCCATACTAGTGTTGCTGTTCGCGATGCAATTAGCGGTGTTCATATTCCGTTTATTGAGTTGCACTTATCTAACGTTCACGCGCGTGAAGAGTTCAGACAACATTCATATTTTTCGGATCTGGCAGTTGGTGTTATCAGCGGCCTGGGTCCTCAAGGTTAC
>JAUVDT010000100.1 GCA_030595185.1 Gammaproteobacteria bacterium | reverse complement strand
GTTTTTAAGCTTCTGGATTCCGGTTAAAACACCACCGGAATGACAAACTCTTTATTTTGTATAAATAAACCTAAAGTCTTTTGACTTTTTTGCGTTCATTTGCGGTAAATGTTTTTTGACTCTAACGACCGCTTCAGGATGCTTGAAGACAGTAAGTCGTCAAGATTATGTTGGTGTTTTCTAATTGCTGTGTGAAGCCTGAGTCAGTATAGGTAATCCCTTACCAATAATCTTTTTCAGTCCTTCAGTCAGTGTTTTCAGGTTATTTAACCGGATATAACCAGGCCCAAATAGTATCTCTGGGTTGGTCGTACCAAATTGCTTTTACATGTGCTTTTACCGTCTTATTCCTTATCACCTGTTTTGTGGCCGCATCAAGACGCACATTAGAGGTCATGTTATTGGCACTAAGGTTTACTGTTTGAATCTGATCAATAGTAACGCCCATGCCCGCTGCAAGACGTGTGCGAGCTAATGCAATCGCTACTTCTTCTTGAGCATGTCTTCCCATTAGATGAGTCGCGCACGAGCCAACAGCGCCTTGTTGAGGGTTGCTGATCCACGCAGGTCGTACATTAGGTTTGCTATCGCCTGACTGGCAGGCAATTGCCAGAAGGCATAAAAAACTGATTAATACTTTCTTCATTGATTGGTTTCGCCTTAAAGTGATTTATATTTACTTATTCTTTTTCTAATCTTGGCAATGTAATGCCTAGTTTCTTTATGCGGCAAATTCCGTTTCATATAAAGGTACACTTGCTCCGGTGTTTTACTATTTATAATAGATAATGCCTGTTTTTTCCAGTTTGAGCGATTACCAAACTTAGAGCGGCGATATTTCCCTGCGAATGTACGCAGTACATTGCCTGCGCCAGTATTATAACTGGCTATCATTGCCCAGGTGCGCGATTCCGGATTTGTAATGCCGGATAGGTAAGAGTAATAAACCTTGTGTAGAAAAGCCGTACCCATTTTTATGTTGTTGTCAGGGTTATAAAGGTAGCGATCACTGACGACTTTATCTTTATTGTAAAGTAGTCGGTAAGCATCACGTGCCCCGCTTGTTGGTACCAATTGCATCAAACCAAAGGCAGGCACACTTGAACGTGCATTAGGGTTAAAAGCGCTTTCAGTTTCCATTATGGCAAATACCAGTTCAGTTGGCAGGCGCATATTGGCTGAATACTTTTTGACCGGTGATAAGTATTTTCTAGCGCGCACTTCAAGGTGACGTGAAATCATTGGAAAACTGCTGGTAATAATGACCCGAGGCTGATTATCAGTGCCCTTGGTTTTGATCATCGTCATATCAGCGATTTGGTGTTTGATGAATTGTGCTTCCTGTTGCTGACTTAAAACGCCACCGCTTTGGTTTTGTACTAACTGGCTTAATAAAGCCGGGCCGTCGGATCTTGTCTGAGAAGGGCTTTTGGCGATATCAATAATAGAACGTTTGTCTCTACCTCTATTTAATGCATTTCTAAGCGCTTGCTGCATTTTTTGTTGAATTAAAGCCGAGTTTTTAGCATCCGCATTTGAAACAATAACCTCTACCTTAACTTTACCATTCTTATAATCGATAATACTGCGTTGGTTAAGGTTGTCTTGATAGCTAACGTCAATCGTTTTACCAGGAACGGTGCTTTTGGATTTCCCCCATTTACCAGCGACTGTTTTTTTATACTCTTTAAAGGCGTCTTGTAGCTGCTTCTTATAGAGCTCGAATTCATCTTTATGTGTCGATTTAAATTGAGTGAACTCCCGGCTACTCGAATCTTGCTGAGAATTAAGGTAATCATTAAATGATTCAGCCAATAATGATGGTGAAAAAAGGCTGACAATAAACAGTGGGTAGATGATGTTACGCATGGCATGACCTATTAAATTAACTCTTAAACTAAGGTTAGCATAATGAAATAGATGAAATGTGAACAAGGTCAATAAATTACTTTTTCAGTATGGCTAATATAATAGGCACATTGTTATTGCGAATTAAGAGACTCTCGGCTATGTTTACCATAGAGTTTTTAATTAATTAAATAAAAAAACCATAGACTCTACTGGAATTAGCCAATTAATAGGCCTCCTAGAGGATATTAGATATAAACAACGGAGAAAATTATGAAAACAAGTTATAAATTACTTACTGGTGTGGCAATGCTGGCTTTATTAGCGTCTTGTGGCGGTAAAAAAGACACAGTTGCAGTTATCGAATGTGCACATAAAGATGCACCAACTATCCCTGCACCAGCCTGGATTTGTAATCGAGTTCATGCCGGTTATGAAGCATCAGCTGTTGGTTTTTCTGAAAAACTAGCTGCAGGTCCATCTCTAACTGAAACAATCGCTACTACTAATGCTCGTGTAAAACTGGCTAAAGAGATTGGTGTACAGGTCAACAATATGGTTAAAGCCTATATTGAAAACACCGGTTTAGGTAAAGATCAGTCTGTAGACCGTGTTTACACTTCTATCACTAAAGAAATTACTGGTGAAAGACTAGTAGGCGCTAAAGTGATCAAAGTTGTTCCTTCACCAACAGGTGGTACTTATGTACTAATGGGAATGAATGCAAGTTCAGTAAAAAATGCAGCTAAAGCGGCTATCAAATCAAGCATGAACAAAGAAAGTGCTTTATGGCAGCAGTTTAAAGCGAAAAAAGGCCAGGATGAATTGGCTGCAGGCATTGTAGATTACAAGAAGTAATCAACTGTAAAAAAGCCGGTTATCCTACCGGCTTTTTTAATTAACCATTCCAGGTTTCAGTTCCATTCTGTAACCGTCTATAAAAATTTTATTTGGGTGATGATATGAGTGCGATAAGATTCAGGTCGGCTGCCGCTTTTATTATGTGTTTTTCTATGGCGCCAGCCAGCATATCGATTGCTGATGATGGTTTTGCGGACTACTTAAGACAAACGCAAAATGAATATCAAGAATATAAAGATAAGCGCGATAAAGAATTCACCAGTTTTCTAAAGTCACAGTGGAAGGAGTTGGATGTTTTCTCTGGCATTAAAAGAGACCCCGCTCCTAAGCCTGTCGTTATGCCGGTTGCGAAACCAAAGCCAAAACCAGTTGTAGTGGTACAACCACCTGTTATTCGTCCTGAAACAAAACCATTCGTTAAAGAGCCGGTGATTCAGCCAAGACCAATCGTTAAGATACCACCCGTTCCAGCACAAAAGCCTGAACCAATAGTCAGAGCGCCTGTTCCTGTTATTAAACCCGTGGTTATTAAAACACCGCCAATTATTCCGATAAGACCAGTGGTAAGACCAGTGGTTGTGAGTGTGCCTAAAGGGCGCGCTGCAAAAGTAGCCTTTTATGGTCACAATTTGACATTTTATTATGACAATAAATTGAAAACACGATTAAAAGGTCAAATTAACTCAGAAGCGATCAGTACATTTTGGTCAGATCTCAGTAAAGCAGATTATGATACGTTAATTAACCAACTACAAAAACAACGTGGTCCTTTACAATTAAATGACTGGAGCTATGCGTTATTAATTAACGAACTGGCAAAAACAATTTATGCCGGTCAAAAAAATGAACAGTCTTTATTTACCTGGTTTTTGTTAGTTAAAGGAAACTATCAGGCACGACTCGCTTATAGTGCAAATAAAGTATTCTTGTTGTTGCCAACGCAGCAGCGACTATATGGTGTGGCTTATTTTACTTTTAATAAAAAGCGATATTATGCGTTAGGAATGGATGGTAACAAAGCAAAGCCAGGGCGCGTATTTACTTATGATGGACAATACCCCGGTGCAAAAAATGCACTCGATATGTCTTTGAGCAAAAGTTTAAATACACGCTCAAGCAAAAAAACTCGTAAAGTTGCGTTCACCTATAACCATAAACGTTACAACGTAACGGTTGGTTACGATAAAAATACAATTGATTATTTACGTACTTATCCGCAAATGGCTATCGATCAATATTTCATGTCGCGCGTTAATGCCGATATTGGTAATCCTTTGTTAGCTCAGCTGCGCAATATTATTAAAGGAAAATCAGAAGAAGAGGCGGTTAATATTATTTTATTATTTGTGCAAAATGCATTCAAATATAAAACGGATCAAGGCCAGTTTGGTGAAGAAAACTACCTCTTCCCGGAAGAGACCATGTACTACGCTTATTCAGATTGTGAAGACCGTGCGGTTATCTTTGCCTGGATGGTTCGAAGTTTAATCGGCTTAGAAGTAGTAGGGCTTGATTTCCCCGGTCATATTGCAGCAGCAGTGAAGTTTAATACTAATGTAAGTGGTGACAAGGTGAGGCATCAAGGTAAAACTTATGTTGTTACCGACCCTACCTATATCAATGCAAGCGCGGGCATGACAATGCCGGATTATAAAAGAGTAAAGCCAAAAGTGGTTAGCTTTAGAGCCTTTTAATAAAAACGATAATAAAATAAAAAAGGCTCTTCACGAGCCTTTCTTATTCATAAAAGAAAGGTTTTAAAAACCGCGCTTTTATTAAGGTTGTATGTAACGATAGCCTTCTTCTTGTAAATCACTGATTGCAGAAACACCAGCAGTAGTAAAGCCAACACCAGGGATCATGTTTTCTAACTTGATGCCTTTTTTCGCTGCTGTGTTTTGACAAAACATAACATGAATGCGTGGGTTAGCAACCGCTTGTTCCATTGCTGCCTGGAATGGGTTAGTTGCAGCATGACGAGATGTTGCATCATTGTTTAGTATTAATTTCCAGCCACCACTATGAACAACTACTGCAATTTCATAGTTATCATCATCCATACCATGAGTAATAGTCATGTCATTGATGTGGTTTTGAATGTTACCTAAACCATAAGCTGCTGTACAAGCGCTGTTTTTACAAAGATTGTTAACCTGATAAAGAACCTTAACTTGCTTTGTTTTACCTAAGCAATGTGTAGCAGCCATGCTGCCTGCGCCAAACTTATCTTCAATAGATACTGTGTTGCCATCAGCATCTTTCCATTTTGACGCAACGCAATTTTCAGTATTAAGTTCAAGACCGTTATCATCATTGTAGTCATCTGCAAATGCATTAAAAGAACAAAGTGAAGCGCTTAAAAGTAAAGCTAATTGTAGTTTTTTTATTAAAAACATTTTTTTCCCCAATTTTTATTATTTATATTTTTTTGTAGCGATAGTGATTCTAAGTAAATTGAATGCTTATCGATATAAGGGTGTTGCCTTAACTGTATAGGGTGATCTTTAGTTAAAGGATATTTAAAGTAAATTAAGTGTGATAAGTTTGTACAAATATAATGTTCAATAACTTTGAGGGTAAGCAATGCGTCTTAATTTAATGCTAATGATTTCTGCTATTTTTTTATCTTTCTTAAACACGGCTCAAGCAAGTCAATCTTATGTTTCAAAATACAGTGGAGAGGAGCGTCGAAAAATTAAAAGCCTTTCGGTGGATGATATTAATCAGTTAGAGCAAGGTAAGGGCTGGGGTTTAGCTAAAGCCGCTGAGCTTAATGGTATGCCGGGGCCTATTCATGTTTTGCAAATGAAAGAGAAAATTTCATTAACTAAACAACAAGAGAAAAAAATAAAAGCGCTTTATGATCAAATGAAAACTGAAGCGATACCATTGGGTAAGCGATTAATTAAGCTTGAAAAGCAGCTTAATGATATGTTTGCTGATAAGAGTGTAAATGAAACTTCATTGCGTCAACAGTTAACGTTGATTGCAGAAGTGAGAATGAAACTTCGTTATGTGCACCTTGCTACGCATTTAAAAACACCTGATGTTTTATCTATGCACCAAATAAACTTATATAATCGTTTGCGTGGGTATGGGGAGGGTATGGTGCATCATAAAGGTATGCATGCTCATTAGTATGTTGGCATGACTTGTAAGGTTGCGTGTGGGGCTATTTCGGGTCGATTAATTTTGTAGCAGAGAGTAAAGATAGTTGGCCGCGAGTAATTTTTAAGCCGCCTTTTTGTTCTAGAGCTTTTAAGCTGCGGCTGATTACTTCGCGTGTTGTGCCTAGTTCATTTGCTAAGCTTTGATGAGTGACTTTTATCGTATTCGTTTTTGATTTATTAAATAAATTTATTAATAAATTACATAAACGTAAATCGAGTTTGTGAAAAACAGACTCTTGTGCAGAGACTGTCATTGCTACAAAGCTTTGGGTTAAGCGGGAAAAAATAAAATCACGAAATACATCTGACTCTTGTAAGGCATTGTGAAAAGCAGTTGCTGAAATTTGTAATGCATGAATTGCTGTTTCAGCGTTAATATAAACTTTTGTTTTTTGAGTGTTAAATAAACTGTGTAAGTTATTAGGGCAAATATCACCAGGGTGGTTGCGATAAAAAGTAACTTCTCGCCCGCTTTTGTCTATTTGATAGGCTCTGCTTTGGCCTTCTAAAGTTAATAGAAAGTGATCATAAGGTCCTGGTGTGGTTTGCATGATGGTTTGAGGCGGCAGATTTAACTCTAAACAATGGTTTATTAATTTAAACCAGCAGGTTTTTTCTACACGCGATAGCTCAGGATAAAGATTGAATATCTTATCTTCAATGTTGTTGTTTTTTTGTCGACTACTATGAGTATTAATCATTTGCCATATTCTTATTTTATAATATTTATTTGGTGGCTGATTTCCATATTACCTGTTTTTTTATAAAAACGCTTGCTACTTATTTTTCTAAACCGATGCGGTGAAGCTTAAAATAAAGCAGATATGTTTTTATAGTTAAAAAATATATAACGTTAAAAGAAGAAAAGATCCATGATTTTCTTTTTTTTTAAAAAACAGAGAATCTATTGATAACGCGATTGAATATCACGTTATCGGAGTTTTATAGAACAAAAATGGTTAAATAAACGATTTTGTTGAGAAGTTTAGCCAACTTGCACTTCAATAATTATTTCATCATCTACTTCTTTAGTGCTGATAATTGCATGGCCGTTAATACGGCACCACGCAGGTATATCATTCAGTACGCCGGGGTCAGTACAAGTCACGATA
>JAUVDT010000095.1 GCA_030595185.1 Gammaproteobacteria bacterium | reverse complement strand
AGCTTCAGCTTCACCACTGGTGCATTCAATAACGCGAATAGGATCGCCATAACCCAATTCACTCCAAAGTTTCTTTTCAATGGCATGAGGATTAATACGAATTAATTGATTCGCTACTTTTAAAATACGGCCGGTTGATCGGTAGTTTTGTTCTAATTTAACGACTTTTAATTGTGGGTAATCTTTATTCAAGCCTTCGATATTTTCAGGCCGCGCACCACGCCAGGAATAAATGGATTGGTCGTCATCCCCAACCGCTGTCAGTCTCGCTTCTGCACCAATGATTAATCTCAATAATTCGTACTGACTGGCATTGGTATCTTGATACTCATCGACTAATAAATAATGAATTTTTCGTCGCCAGCGTGCCAACACATCTGCATTTTGTTGAAATAACTGTACTGGCTTCATGATCAGGTCATCAAAATCGACCGCATTATAAGCATGCAGCTGCCTCTGATATTTAACGTAAAATGCTGCATACAATGCATCGACATCGGTTTCTGCCGAATACAATGCCTGCTCTGGTGTAATGAAGTCATTTTTCCAACGCGAGATGCGGTTAGAAATCACATCCGCGTCGTCAACATTACTGCCAGACTCTGCTCGCTGTAGCTCACGCAACACCGTTTGCACATCGGTGCTGTCAAATATACTAAAGCCTGTTTTTAAATCAGCCGCCTGATGCTCTTTGCGTAAGATATTTAAACCGAGGTTATGGAAGGTCGAGACCGTTAAACCTCGGATATTGGTACCTGCCAACTGATCTGCAACACGGCTTTTCATTTCACGTGCGGCTTTATTGGTAAAGGTTAGTGCGGCGATATGTAAGGCTTTAATGCCACAATCCTGGATTAAATAGGCAATTTTTCGCGTAATAACACGTGTTTTACCACTGCCTGCGCCTGCAAGTACCAATAATGGACCATCAATATATTTTACTGCTTCCCTTTGTTCGGGATTCATTCCAGAAGACACTAACCAAGACACCAAATAAGCAAGATATGAGGCCGCTATTGTATCGAAATATAACCCTCTTGTGCGTCACAATATCGCAGAAAAAACAAGTTAGATTGGTTTAATGACGCGATACTTGCAACTTGTCCAAATTTAGTGAAATATGCCTTATGCCTGCCATTAAAATGCTCACACAGTTCGATTTTTACCCCGAAATAGAACACACCAAAGGCCTTAGCCTGGTTTATTTTTCAGCCCATGCCTGTTCCTCATGTACGCATTTAAGCCATATACTCACTGATTTGGCTGAAGAGCAAACCGATCTATCTATTTTTAAAGTTGATGCTCAGCAAGATCAGGCATTGATTAAAGAATACGAAGTCTTTCATCTACCCGCGATGTTCCTGTTCAAAGAAGGTCAATATCATGCCGAATTACAATGTGAAGCCCGCCCTAAGAGCATTTTGAGCTGTATCAGCTCTGCTAGCCAACTACCAGCAGAAGAAGCACCATGAATATTAATATAGAAACCGGCTTACTCGATGCTGCCCAATACATCGCCTCTCCCAATCAAGATAGTCGCAGTGGTGAACAGGCAACAGATCTAATTGTTTTACATAATATCAGCCTGCCCCCGGCTCAATTTGAGGATAACTGGGTGCCAAAGCTGTTTACCAATACATTGCCTGCAGATCAAGATCCTTACTTTGAATCAATATGCGAGCTAAAAGTCTCTTCTCATCTGTATATACGCCGCAATGGAGAAATATTTCAATTTGTGCCTTTTCATCAACGTGCATGGCATGCGGGTGTATCGTGTTATCAGGATAAAACAGGCTGCAATGACTTTTCAATTGGTATTGAATTAGAGGGTACGGATGATATTGCTTATGAAAAAATTCAATACGATGTACTGGCTGAAACCCTGAAAACACTCACGGCAGCCTACGCCGACCTAAAAAAAGAACGAATAACAGGCCATTGTGATATTGCTCCCGGTCGTAAAACAGACCCTGGTGAGTCTTTTGACTGGAAAAAACTCAAACAATTATTAAATATTCGTGATTTTGAATGCGTCTAATTGCATCTAATGTTCACAGCTGCGGCTTGATCCAGTAAACTATAAGAAAATAAAACACACTTAATAACACGCATTTTATAAGAATATTTTTATATAAATGCATTGGTTATACTGACAGGGAAATAATAACAATATGGCTCTAATTTCCATTATTCTGGGGCTTCTTCTAGATCGCCGCTGGAAAGGTTTAGCTCAATTACGCCAATTTGCCTGGTTCTCTCAGATCAGCGCTTTTGTACTTGGGAAAACAGACAAACACATACATAACCCTACTGCTCGTTATCTCGCTGTACTCGCTATACCTGTTTTAGGCACGCTCTTTCTTCAGGACATGATTGCTGAATGGTCTGCGCCACTCGCCTTTCTGTTTGCTTTTATTGTCTTCCTATACTGCCTGGGTACATTAGAAATTGAACAGCAACTTGAAGACATTATTGAATCATTAAAAAATAACGATAGTGACGCTGCAAAAACACTGGCTCAAGACATTAGTAACGAACAATCTATCGATAATGACAATCTTATCGATACAACTATTCAATCTTCAATGAATATTATTATTGAACGACTCTTTGGTGTTATTTTCTGGTTTGCAGTACTTGGCCCTGTTGGCGCACTGATCTATCGTTTAAGCCAACAGTTATTGCTTAACTATTCAAATGACCCGGTCTTTGCGAAAACGGCTGAACGCATGTTATGTCTTCTCAACTGGTTACCAGAACGTTTCCTCGCGATGGGATTTGCGATCACTGGTCACTTTGAAGGTGCATTAGCTTCTTTTCATGAAAACAAAGATACCGACAGAACTCAGCAATATCTTTTAATTGATATTTGCCACGGCTCACTAGAAGGCAATGACAGAGAAGACAAAGCCGCTTACCTGACAGCTTTTCGTGGCTTACTGCTCCGCAGTCTCATTGTATGGCTAACCTGTATCGCATTATTGACACTGCTAGGCTGGCATTAATTAATGTCGCCAGAGCAAACACCGGGAACTCGTTTCGACATATTGCGACATGGTGAACCTGATGGTGAAGATTGTTTTCGCGGCAGCGGTGTCGACCACCCTCTCACCGATCTTGGCTGGTCTCAGATGCAATCTGCTATTGCGCAGAATACACAATGGGATTTAATTGTCAGCTCTTCACTAAGTCGTTGTCTCGACTTTGCTAAAAAACTATCGACCGATTTGTCGTTAGATTTAATTATTGATGATGATCTAAAAGAAATTGGTTTTGGTACATGGGAAGGCCGTAGTAAAGAAGATGTTAAAGCAAATGATGGAGATGCTTACAAACAGTTTTGCCTAGATCCTGTTAATAAACGCCCTGTCGGTGCAGAGCCTTTAGAAAAGTTTTTTAACCGCGTATGGCACAAGCTAGAGTTATTATCAGCTGAACATAAAGGCAAACGTATTTTAATCATTGCCCATGCGGGTGTTATTCGCGTTATCATCGCAAAGACAATGGGGCTTGCACTCAATGACGTTTATAACCAATTAAAAATTGAGTACGCGGCTACCATTAGCTGCCGTTTTAACGACAAAGGTAAAGCAGTTTTACTATTACCTTCATCGCTTTAAGCATTAGTTACTTCTTTATTTCAGGCAACTTTTTCAATTCAAGACCAAACTCTGCGGCCTGATCCAGGGCGCGCTGTAATCTAGCTGGCGCACTCCGTCCCATGCATTGATGCTGAGGATCTCCCTCAAACGCCAGCAGCATCAAATCAACCAAAGAGTCTTTATCTAAACGTTGCTCCGTTAATTTTTCTTGAATTAACAACACATCATCAATTACTAAGTTAGCCACATCTCCGTGTTGACTCCACAATTCACCAACATTTCCACCCACTTCAAGCCCGGAAATATTAGATGTCAAAATATATAGGTTTTTAACAACCAATTCAGACAATAATGCTTTTTGGTCAGGCACAATTTTTACAGCAATGTCTAATGTTGCAAGGCTATCATGCACCAATTGAGACAAGTCACCATAGACTGGAGATGGAATGATAACTTTTGAATCCTGGCCTTTTTTCTTTTCAAACCAAATAGAAATAACAGTTGGTTCAACAGGTAACGCTGCCCAGTCACGTGGCAATAACTCATTTTGCAGTAATACGAGTACCGACAACCACTGCTGAGGAATTATCTTCAAAGTCGATTGTAAGTCACTTTCACCAACCGCTAAAATAACAGCAGCTGGCACACCAATTTCTTTTTGTAGCTCTTCGACAGAATCACCACGCAATAATGGAAATACAGGGTGACCTAACTTTAAAAAACCTCGTGCAAACACTGAGCCTATCTCACCCAAACCAATAACAACTACCGGTGCTTTCATATCCTGCCTCTCACTATTCTCTGATACAATAATGGCATATTATAAAACAAAACAATAAAGACTGTGATAATTGACCATGATTAATGATGATCGAACGCAACAAATAAGACTCTGGCTTAATCAAGAACTACAAACTCAAAAATATGAACTGACCGTTGCATCTGCTGATGCAAGCTTTCGTCGCTATTTCCGTGTTAGTCATAATAATAAAAACATGATCGTGATGGATGCGCCTCCGGAAAAAGAAGACTGCAAACCGTTTGTCTCAATTGCAAAACAGCTCTTTTCAGCCGGTATTAATGCACCGGAAATTTTAGCTGAAGATCATAAACAGGGTTTTCTATTAATATCTGATCTGGGAGACACTCAATACTTATCTGTTTTAAATGATGACAATGCAGATTCTTTATACAAAGACGCAATTGATGCTCTCATTAAAATTCAAAGTATCCCGGCTACTGAGTTACCAGCATACAATCGTCAGTTATTGCAAACAGAGATGAACCTTTTCCCCGAATGGTTTATTAACAAACATCTCAACATTACATTAAACCATGAACAACAACATTTAATGGATAGCGTATTTGAATGCCTAATCGAAAGCGCATTGCAACAACCTAAAGTTTTTGTTCATCGTGACTATCACAGTCGAAACTTAATGCAGACCGAGAAGAACAACCCAGGTGTTTTAGATTTTCAAGATGCCGTATATGGCGCAATCACTTACGACTTAGCCTCTTTACTAAAAGACTGTTACATCTGCTGGCCAAGAGAGAAAATTGAATCATGGGTAAAATATTATTTTATTCAAGCTCAAAAAAACAAACTAATTAACTCTCATTGCGAACTAAGCGACTTTATTCAATGGTTTGATTTAATGGGAGTGCAACGACATATAAAAGTACTGGGTATTTTTTTACGCCTGAATATACGAGATAAAAAATCAGGCTACATGAACGACTTACCTCTTACCTTTCAATACATTGTTGATTGTTGTGAACGTTACCCTTTGCTAACACCGTTAAAAATTCTATTACAAGAATTAAAAATTAGTGAAACACTGAATACAACATGGCAAAAGCTACCATGAAAGCAATGATATTGGCGGCTGGCCGTGGTGAACGCATGCGCCCATTAACCGACACCACACCTAAACCATTACTAAAAATTAATGAACATTGTTTAATCGAACATCACATTTTTAACTTAAAGACAGCTGGCTTTACTGACATTATTATCAACACTGCCTGGCTTGCAGAAAAAATCCACCAGAAACTTGGCGACGGCAGCCAATACGGTGTTAGCATTCAATACTCTGATGAAAAGGAAGCACTGGAAACAGGTGGCGGAATAAAAAATGCATTGAATTTGTTAGGTGATGAGGTTTTTTTAGTTGTTAATGGTGATGTTTGGTGTGATTACGATTACTCAAAGCTACCTGCATTAAATGAAAATAATTTAGCTCATCTTGTTTTAGTCAATAACCCTATCCACAATACGGAAGGGGATTTTTCTATTCAAGAAAACATGCTATCTAACCATCCCGAAAACAAGCTGACTTTTTCAGGCATAGGGCTATATAGAGCGTGCTTTTTTAAACAAAAAGAAGACAAGTTTCCTTTGGCTCCGCTTTTAAGGTTAGCTGCCGATGAAAATAAAATTAGTGCCGAATACTTTTCAGGTGTATGGATCGATATAGGAACACCTGAAAGACTAGAGCAACTTAGAAATCAGAAAGCCCAACGATAATACAACTCGGTACGTGACATATCTCGTGTCACCAGACTAACCGAATTTTCAGTTTCTAGTTGTGTATATGAAATACCAACAATATTATTGCCCAATAAACGCTTATACTCATATATCATGACAAAACCAACCGCTGGTTCATAATCACTGTTTATAACAACGTTGGATATATCCGTTGTCCGTGAAATATTCTCATGATACGAAATCCCCGCACCCAACAAATAAGATGATGTATTATATAAATAAAGTGTTTGTAAATACATTTGTTCTACTTCACCACTATCATTACCAGCAGTTATTTTATCCAGTTGATAACCTAATGAAAGTCGATAACCGTGTTTACTTTCCCACAAGCTATCATAAGACATTCTTAAATGACCACCACTACCAAAGGTAACATCATTACCACCTTGAGCAGCTACTGCAATATCCCCGCCTACTGAATAACCCAGACTCATAGAAAAAACTGAATCATGCGAGCTATTGTTGTTTTGATAATTAGTGACTCTACTCGGCTCATCCATTGTCGTGTTATCTTGAACCTGTTGCTTGTCTTCTTTCAACTCGTCACTATCAACATACTTTGATTTAATCTCTATCGGTCTTACTATTTTTTCTGGCACATTAACAGTTTGTTGAACATTGATGTTTATCGGTTGAGTTTCAACAGGAACAACAGCGACTTTATTTGTCTGTTCTTTAGCTTTGACTAAATAGTTAGGCATTAACAAAAACAAACCCACTTCCATTTTATTAGCACCACCACTAAAAATAGCAGGGTTAATTCTGACTATTTCTTGTCGTAATTTGTATTGTTTTCTATTTGATTTGGGATAAAACACCCTGGCAATTGAATACAGCGTATCACCGGATTTAATTTTCCATTCATTTGTGTTGAGTAAGTGACGATTGGATACCTGTCGAGACATCGTTTTTTTAGGCTGTTTAATCATTACAGAATTTGATTGTTCACCGCTACGGTCAGGTAATATTAGTCTTGCACCAATATACAAACCACCAACACCTTTTTGGAATACAGCCTGATTTAACTTTATAATTTGAGTTCGCAACTTCGCTTGTAAAGATGCTTTTTTGGGATGAATTGATCGGGCGATACCATAAAGTGTATCGCCACTTTTGACAATCCAATAGTCTCCACGCAATTCTGCAACTACATTGAAACTATTAAATATAAGAAAAAAACTAAAAACTCTC
>JAUVDT010000078.1 GCA_030595185.1 Gammaproteobacteria bacterium | reverse complement strand
CAACTCACAGAAGTGGTTATCTGCATAACGTGCTTTTAGCTGTATTGGTGCGCACGGCGCACCCTACAATACATGTTTTTTCTCTGCGTCTTCGCGTACCCAAAGCACTTCGTGGGGCAGGCTCTCTCTGCGACGGATTTTATCTTTTGACTTTAATGGCAGCTAAGTACTATTTACAGCCACCTATCAACTTAAGTTTGGGCCAGTTCGAAGCCTAATCGCGTCACGGTGCAATTACGGCCTTGTTCTTTGCCTTTGTATAAAAGCTGATCAGCTCTTTTTATAACCATTTCAATCGGCCGGCTATCATCAAAGACTTCCATACCGAATGTCATGGTGATTGATATCGATTGCGATTGATATTCAAAAACATGCGCAGCGATTGTCTCACGCAGCACCTCAATGACTTTTACTGCACCTTCAATATCAGTTTCGGGTAGTAGCAGCATAAACTCCTCACCACCCCAACGAGAAAGTACATCCTGCCTTCTAAGCGTTTCCAGTAATAATAACGACACTTCTTTTAAAACATAATCACCGCAATCGTGTCCGTATTGATCATTGATCGGTTTAAACAAATCGATGTCTGCCATCACCAACACACCCGGCTTACCATTTCGTTGCAGACGGGTTGTTTCTTGCTGCATCATTTCGTACATTTTTCGACGATTGTATAAGCCCGTTAACGCATCGGTAATGGCTAACTGCTCCATATCCCATTCAGCACGCATAGAAGCGGATCTTAATGAATAACCTAATAAACCAATCGCAAAAAAGTTAACCGCAATGTTCATAAACTGGAACACTTGAATGACTGTCTCATCAACCAAGGTTTGATAGGCCCCACCCTGAGTATTTACTAACAACCACAAATATACCAAAAAGACTGCAATCGTCTGCACGCCTATCACTACTAGCGACTGCTTATGGTTAATAAAGATAAATAAGATAAAAGGGATTAAAAAGTAATGAAAACCACTCTCCCAGCCCATTAAATAGGTAGCTAGAGTCGCGTGTAAAAAAACTTCTATTGAAATCAGCACAATGGCTTTGACATGTTGCCCATTTCGGTTAGAAATATAAGCAATCGCCCAAACCACCACACTGATGAAGTTAAAATAGGCCAGTACGTCTAAATTAATCCAGAAAAATAAGGGGATAAAAGCCAAGTGGGTAAAAAAACCGAGGTAAGAAATATAATTGACTACGACAAAGAGGCGGTAGTTCTCACTTTTGACGTGTTCAGAAAATAATGTAGCTGCCTTCATATCGCTCGATTCACATCCATATTTATGATAAATAATGCCTATTTTTGTCTTTATACACAAAAATGCAAAACAAAATCACATTATCTTTTAAATTCTATTGTTTTTTTTAAGCTGCTAGCGTAACCTAGGTTCAGCTCAGGGAGCAAATTAGAACAGGGGCAACTCTAAACTGGTAAAATAATAAACCAGAGAATTCCCCCCTGATCCTGCCTTCTCCTCTTTTATAGAGGAGGAGGTCATCTTTTTTCCCTTTCACCCGGCTTCTCTCTACAACTTCCTCATTATTGTAATCTTATTTTTTTATTCATTCTAATAATTCATTGCTGCGCGCCCAATAAATGACCTGCGGTATAAGCTTTAATTTTCAATAAAGTAGAAATATGCATTTATTTTAGGCAAAAAAAACCCCAGCCTTTGGGGTTGGCCGGGGTCAATCAGGGGTCCAGTTTGGGGTAACCAGACCCAATTCGTCCACTCAGGGAGGTGAATGGACTGCGCTGGGTACAGCGCTGCTACAAAACAATAAAATTACTTACTGTGCTAATTAAAGACTATGACTGCGATAAGTCAAAATAGTTTCGATGAAAAACACGAATAGTTACATTTCCGTAACATTAGCGACCTTTTGTCAGCATTTGTACGCTAAAAGTGAGTATTAACGGATAATTTCAACAGCCTCTAAATATCCTGAAACAGCATTAGAAAATCAAAATCAAAGGATTTCACCACAGAGGCGCGGAGACACGGAGGAAAAGGAAAAGCAAAACCATATTCGGTCGGTCAATAAATTGCTTTGCGGCTGATTTTATTTCGCTGTTACATCTCCATCGGGGACAGACCGCTGCTTTTTGCGCTCTGTCCCCTGCGTGGTTCCAACTGGGGTCAGAGCTTTGGAAAGCAAGGTCTGGCCCCGAGCACATGTAGACAAGCTGCCTCAAACCAAAAGGTATTATTATTATGGTTTTGCTTTTCCTCTGTGCCTCCGTGCCTCTGTGGTGGGTTTTATTTTTTGACTTTAAAGCAACTATTAATGCGCTTCATCCCAGTTTTTACCGGTATCGACCGACACAATTAAAGGCACAACAAGATCAGCCGCTGATTGCATTTTTTCGACCACCATTGCACTAAACGCATCACTTTGATCGGCTTTTACTTCGAACACCAGTTCATCGTGTACCTGCATAACCATTAATGCATCGAACTTGCCTTTTTGCATTTCGGCATCAACCGAGAGCATGGCGCGTTTGATAATATCCGCTGCGGTTCCTTGCATTGGCGCGTTAATGGCGGTGCGCTCGGCATACTGGCGACGCATGCCGTTACGTGAGTTGATTTCTGGCAGGTATAAACGTCGACCATAGACGGTTTCTACATAACCATCGTCATGTGCTTGCACGCGGGTTTCGTCCATGTAGCGTTTTACACCAGGATAACGATCAAAATACACGTCAATGTAGTCTTGCGCATCGAAACGCGTGATGTTCAGTTGTTTTGCCAAACCAAATGCCGACATGCCGTAAATCAGACCAAAGTTGATGGCTTTGGCCGCGCGACGTTCGTCCACACCCACTTCGTCCAGCTCCATACCAAATACTTCTGCCGCGGTTGCGCTGTGCACATCAATATCATTTGAGAAGGCATTGAGCAGGCCTTCATCTTTTGATAAATGCGCCATGATGCGTAGCTCGATTTGTGAATAATCTGCCGCCATCATGATGCGGCCCTCTTCAGGAATAAAGGCCTGACGAATTCGGCGACCTTCGGCGCTTCTTATCGGGATATTCTGTAAGTTAGGATCAGTCGATGACAAACGCCCGGTAGCCGCTACCGCTTGATGATACGAGGTATGCACGCGACCGGTATGCGGCTGCACCATTTTTGGCAATTTGTCGGTATAGGTCGATTTCAATTTCGACAACGAACGGCTTTCTAATAACAACTTAGGCAGCTCATGCTCTTCTGCCAACTCCTGCAAGACGTCTTCCGCCGTCGATGGCTGGCCTTTTGGCGTTTTACGAACAACTGGTATTTCCATCTTCTCAAACAATATGTGCTGAATTTGTTTGGGAGAAGCCAAGTTAAACTCTTCGCCGGCTAACTCGTAAGCCTGTGTTTTGATGGCTTCAATGCTAACGGTCAGCTCTTCACTTTGCTGGTTCAGCATATCCACATCAACCTTAACGCCGGTGTGCTCCATACGTTGCAAAACATCGAGTAGAGGTAGCTCTATCTCGCGATAGATTTTTTGCAGTCCCTCTTCTTTTGCCAATTTAGCCTGCAAGACTTGATGCAGGCGCAAGGTAATGTCGGCATCTTCCGCCGCATAAGGCCCTGCTTGCTCTAGCGGCACTTTGTCGAAGGTAATTTGTTTCGCGCCTTTACCGGCAACGTCTTCAAAATGGATAGTGTCTACATCGAGGTATTTTTTCGCCAGCGTATCCATGTCGTGGCGCGAGGTTGAATCGACTACATACGATTCCAACATGCTGTCATCACTGATGCCTTGCATGGTAATGCCATGGTTCATTAGCACATGTTTGTCGTATTTAAGATTTTGACCAATTTTACCCTTGTTCGGGTCTTCCAATAGCGGCTTTAACGCCCCTAACACCTGCTCTTCGCTCAGTTGCTCTGGTGCATCCTCGTAATCATGTGCAAACGGTACATAGGCGGCTTTAAAGGCTTCAACTGCAAATGAAACACCGACCACTTTTGCCTTCATGTAATCCAGACTGGTGGTTTCGGTATCAAACACAAAGCTATCGGCTGCTTTTAGTTGTTCCAGCCACTTTTCAAATTGCGCTAATTCCAGCACCGTTTCATATTCGACATCAGCACTAACACTGGCAACGACCGCATCTTCTGCTGATTCGTCATCACCATCGCCACTTTCATTCAGCTGGCGTAACCAGGTATTGAACTCTAGTTCGCTGTAAAGCTCTTTTAATCGCTCTTTATCGGGTGCTTGTAAACCTAAGTCGCCCAGACCCGCTTCTAGTTCAAGCTCGCAATCGATGGTGGCTAAGTCATAAGACAATGGCAAATGACCAACGCTATCACGCAGCTTTTCACCCACTTTGCCTTTGATTTCATCGGCGTGATCAATAACGCCCTGCATGCTGCCATACAGTTTTAGCCATTTAACGGCGGTTTTAGGGCCTACACTCGGCACACCGGGAATGTTATCCACTTTATCGCCCACTAAGGCCAGATAATCGATAATCTGATCCGCCGTCACATCAAACTTTTCTTCAACGCCTGCTGGATCCATCAAACTGTTATTCATGGTGTTAATTAAAGTGACATGCTCGGTGACCAGCTGCGCCATGTCTTTATCACCAGTTGATATCAACATGTTCGAGCCGGACTCAGAGGCTTGTTTGGCTAAGGTGCCGATCACATCATCGGCTTCAACGCCACCAACCACTAACATTGGGTAACCCAAGGCTTCGACTATTTGATGCAATGGCTCGATCTGCTCTCGCAAGTCATCCGGCATTGGCGGGCGGTTGGCTTTGTATTCTTTGTACATATCATGGCGAAAGGTTTTGCCTTTGGCATCGAAGATAACCGCCATCGACTCCGGCTTATATTCATCTTGCAGCTTACGTAACATGTTAATCACGCCATACACCGCACCGGTGTTTAAGCCTTTGCTATTAGTTAGCGGTGGCATCGCATGGAAAGCACGGAAAAGGTATGACGAACCGTCAACCAAAATGATGGGGGGCTTATTACTGGATTGAGAGGCCATGAATTGTGTATAGTCCTAATAAAAGATGCGCAAATTATCTCAGACGTTTTAACTGATATGAAGCATAAAGGCACAATTATGGACAAAACAAATTCAACAAAGCTTCCTGACCCTCCAATTAGCACTGATGGCTCGCTAATGCGGGAATCGTGGAAGGTTTTTCAAATCATGGCAGAATTTGTTGAAGGCTTTGAACGTTTGGCCACCATCAAGCCTTCTGTTAGTGTTTTTGGCTCAGCCCGTACACCCAAAGAGCACCCTAATTACCTCAATGCCGAAGCGATTTCGCGCTGCTTATCCGATGCTGGCTTTGCCATTGTCAGCGGCGGTGGGCCCGGCATTATGGAAGCCGCAAACAAAGGCGGTAAGGCCGGTAAGTCGCCTAGTATCGGGCTTAACATTATGCTGCCACGCGAACAAACCTCGAATGAGTATCAAGATATCGAAATGAACTTTCGCCATTTCTTCACGCGCAAAGTGATGTTCGTTAAATACGCATCGGCTTATGTCGTCTGTCCCGGTGGTTTTGGTACATTGGATGAAATGGCGGAGATTCTGACTTTGGTGCAAACTGGTAAAACGCGACATATCCCTATTGTTCTGGTGAATCGCGAGTTTTGGAGCGGTTTATTAGACTGGTTTCAAGATACTTTAGTGACCCAAGGCATGGTTCAGCAAGAGGACTTAGATTTAATATCGATTGCGGAGACACCTGAAGAAGTGGTTAAGATTATTTTTGACCACTATGAAAACCGCGACTTTGAACCCTCATTGCAAGAACAAGAGATATTATTGCAGCTGTAAGCTGTGCTTGTATTTGCCAGATATAAACAGACGATTCAGATAGTCCAAATCATCTTGAAGCGGACATAAAGAAAAGAAAAATTTTACCGCAAATAAACGCGAATGAACGCAATTAAAACAAAGATCTGTAGGGCGCGCCATGCGCACAGTGATATGTAATAAATGACTGAATATCATGATTTCTTCGAGAGCTGGTACCCTACGAGATGTTGATATTCATTGCCAATAAGCCGTAGGTCTTTTGACTTTTTTGCGTTCATTCGCGTTTATTTGCGGTAAAAAACAATCTTTTAAATATCCGCTCTGTACTCTATCAGCCACTGCCTGCGACATTTTGCCACATTCCCAAGCTCTCCTTTAGTGACTAGTATCGATTGAATTACTATTATTAAAATAAAGGTATATCAATGCGATCATTTTCTTTAAAAAGCACGCCTATTAAACTGGCCCTTCTAGCTTCTTTTTCTTTGCTTGCAGCTTGTAGCAGTTCTGATGATTCCGTAACAGTTAACGGTTCTGTATTTGCAGCGCCTGTTTCTGCTGCCAGCGTAGTGGCTAAAGATACAGCCGGTAATACACTGGCCGGCCCTGTTACAACAGATGCTAGTGGTAACTACAGCATCGTTATTAATGAAAGTGATGTCGCTAGAAATATTATTTTTGAATCCACTGGCGGTTTATTTACCGATGAAGCAACCGGCCAATCGACAGTAGCAGGAACGATGACGGCTTATGCGAACGGCGGCGTATCATCCGGTACAGGCATGCACTTAACGCCCAGCTCTAGCATTATGAATCTATTGATCAACCAATACGCCATGTCTTATGCCGATGCAGCGACTGCCTTTGCAGCAGCATTTGGATACACCCCTGATAGCTCGATAGCACCAACCGATGCTACTGGCCCTGTAGCAGGCGCCACTATGGAACAATTACAAGCCGGCCTACGTGCAGGAACCTTTAGCCAGCTGGCAAACAATCTACAACTAACAGCGGATGAACAATTCCAGCTGTTTGCTGCCTTAGCGCAAGATTTATCTGATGGCACATTAGATGGTGTTGATGCCAGTGGTGCGGTGAATGTCTCTGGCACGGCAATTAATCTTGATGCCTCCATTCAAAACCAGTTTAGTTATGCATTAATCGAATTCCATCAAGGTAATGGCAGCAATTCTGGTTTATTAAATACGCAACTTGGTGACATTGTTGCAGGTAACATAGCAACGACCAGTTTATATATCGTTGAATACCTGCCTACCATGATGGGACCAATGCAAGGAAAGTCATCCTTTAAGGTTCGCATTACAGACCATGCTGGCGTCGCTCAAACTGGCTTAACTGTTTCATTAATGCCAATGATGTATATGGAATCACATATGCACAGTACGCCTTTAGGCACAGTTACTAATAACGGTGATGGTACTTATGACCTTGAGATTTATTATTTGATGGGTTCAAGCATGGGTGAGATGTCGATGGGTTACTGGCAAGTTAAAGTAATGGTTGGCATGAATGACATAGCTTATTTCTACCCTGATGTGATGGCTGCAATGGGTGATACTGCAAAAGCTGTATTGAAAGGACTAGCTAGTGGCACTGATAAAATCGCCGGTATGCCAGTGGATGGTACTCCAACGTCTACACCTCGTCCTTATACCATCTTCAATGAAGGCGTAACGGGTACAACCGGTAATCATGATGTGAGCTTTTTTGTTGCTGCACGCGAAAGCATGATGAGCTATCCCTCTGTAAATCTAGGCACGGTATTAAATTCTGGTGATGCCAGTTATGAACTAATAGTGACTTCGATTACGGTAGAAATTTCTACCGATGCGAGTACTTGGGTAACAGCGACAGAAACAGCAAACGGTCATTATGCAGTTACTGGTTTAAGCGGCTTAACCGACGGCACAACAGCTGACGTTTATGTTCGTGTGACTGTTAACGGTGAACAAAAAACAACAACCGCAGCAATTGTTGACGGTGCTAACGGTTATGCAACATTCTCTGTTACGCCATAAGGTAACCGTCAATGAAGCAAGCTAATCGGCTTAAATTAATAGCGGCTTTAACCGCTATTGGTGCGCTTTCATGCTCACCAAACAGTTATGCAGCTTCATGCTGCGGAGGGGGCTCTGCCTCCTCTTTACTGCTGCCCAAAGGTGGTAGCAGTATGCTTGATGTCTCTATTGATATTGAAAACTACGATGGTTTTTGGACCAGCGATGGCACCTATAACCAAGACCCAGTCGGCTCCAATCTGGCACAACAACGTATTAACACCGGCTTTGGCTATCGTTTAAATTCAAACTGGCAGGCCAGTGTTGTGCTGCCTTATACCTGGAACAACAATGAATACGCAGGCTTTACAACCAACACCAATGGCGTAGGTGATGCGGTTGCCAGTATCTGGTACGAAGCATTTGATGCCATCACCTGTGTCT
Organism: Gammaproteobacteria bacterium; assembly: GCA_030595185.1. Lineage (GTDB taxonomy): Bacteria > Pseudomonadota > Gammaproteobacteria > SZUA-229 > SZUA-229 > JAUVDT01. Next base: position 1,053 of record JAUVDT010000078.1, on the reverse strand, counting down.
ATAAAGTTAATTCGATTAAAGACCTCAAACCCTCTATCTATTACGGGCTGACACTCACGCTACCAACCGGTATTTCACCGTTTGATGAAGTCGAAAACAGTTTTGATATTACCGGACGTGGCTTTTATCGCTTAGATGCCAGTTTGTTATTGGATAAAACCATCTTTCCGTGGAATGCGACATTTCAATACACCTATGGCGCGTATCAGGAAAGACCGGTCAACCGTGAATACGGTAACTACGTAGAACCCTATGACAAACGCCCGGGCGACCGTAGTCAGATGATGTTCTCGTTTGGTTATACCGATCAAACCGACTCGGGTGGCACATTAACCTATACCTTGGCGCGTACGAACCTTAAAGAGGATGCAGGTGAAATTGATGGTCAGATAGATAACCTTACTGGTTTCGAAAAAATCTCGTCGGCCTTTACTGTCGCCTATTCAACTTTCGACAAAAGCTGGATTTACAAAGCGACTTATAGCAAAGCGCAAGATGGTAATAATTTCCCCGTCACCGATATATTAACGCTTGGAGTCAGTCATGTGTTTTTCTAAAAAAGCTTTTCGACTGCTTCTCGTCTCGGCATTCTTATTGGTTTCGGCTTGCAGTGAATTATCAGATGACTTAAACCCATCTGGTGCAGATTTACGACCCGATGTTCAGCTAGGTATTACAGGCACTCAAGTTGGCCAATACGCGCCTGATTTTGTGTTGCAAGATAGCTTAAACAATACCGTCACCTTATCCAGTGAATATACGGGCTACAGCGCGGTTGTTTTGTATTTCACCATGTGGTGCCCGATTTGCGATAGCCACATGAGCTATCTACGCCAATATGTCGTGCCCAATTACCCCAACGTGAATTTTCTAATTGTTGATTACGTCACCGGTTCAGTAACAGCAGCAAGGCAAGCTCAAGTCGCCAACGGTTACACAGACTTCACCGTACTAGCCGATGTGGACCAAGCCGTTTTAGATCAATACAACGGCAGCATGGGAACCACTATCGTCATTCAAAATGACAGCACGGTATTAATGAACGAAGACTTT
>JAUVDT010000055.1 GCA_030595185.1 Gammaproteobacteria bacterium | reverse complement strand
ATGCTTTTAGCGGGAATCCAGAGTCTAAAACCTTTAGATTCCGGCTCAAAATCATACCGGAATGACGGGTACTTTTAACATTTTTCCTTAAGTAAGTGCCATTCAGGTCTGACCCCGAGCACGACGAATCAAGTCAGCTCTATAGTAGTATTATCTTTTGATGCGAGCGGCGGCTAAGTACTAATAGCTGCCTAATTATTACTTTGTTCAATCGGTAGTCCTGCTAATTTCCATTCAGGAAATCCATCTTCTAGCCTATGTGCATTTAATCCTTTTTCTCGGCATTTGGCGACGGCATCAAAGGCTAATATGCAATGCGGACCACGGCAATAGGCGACAACTTCTGTATTTTCGTCGAGTTCAGCTAAATGTGCTTCAAGTTCATTTAAGGGTACATTAACAGCACCCGGAACATGGCCTGCTTCGTATTCTACTGTCGGGCGTACATCTAATACAGTGACAAGCCCGTGTTTTACTCTGTCGAGTAGTTCCTCGCGAGGAATGGGTTCGAGATCATCTTTTACGGTAAGGAAGGTATCAACCAGCTTATCGACTTCTGCAATATGGCGTTCAGCTACAACCCTGACGATATCGAGTAGTTGAATGACGTCATCTCCACTGAGTCGATAATAGACTTTCAGGCCCTGTTTACGGCAGCTCACAAGTCCGGCCTGGCGTAAGTGCTGTAAATGTTGAGAGGTATTGGCGACCGTCAAGCCAGAAACCTTCGCTAATTCGTCCACACTACGTTCGCCTTGGGCTATAAACTCAAGTAACTCAAGGCGGTTGCCGTGGCTTAGTGCTTTACCAACACGGGCAAATTGTGCAAACAGGTCTTGTTTGAAGCTTGACATAACTTTAAATTCCTTTATTCTACTATTCAAGTAATTAGTTGAATAGTAGATTGATCTTATTCCATTATAGCTGTCTAAGCAAAGTGGGCAAATATATCTGAGGCATAGTATGACGATTGATGAATTAATAATGAATTATGAAAAAGAGATTCGAATGGGTTTCTTTTTCGGCATGATAGCTGTTATAGGTCTATGGGAGCTGATTGCCCCAAAACGTAAGTTAACGGTGTCGAAGGCAGTGCGCTGGGCTAATAACTTAGGCCTGGTCTTTTTTAACAGCTTTATCGTACGACTTGTTTTACCAATGGCAGCTGTAGGTGTTGCGTCAATGGCTCAGGTAAATGGTTGGGGGTTATTCAATAATATAGATATGCCGGTTTGGTTAGCTGCAGTTTTAGCAATAGTGATAATGGACCTGGTTATTTATCTACAGCATGTCATGGTGCATGCTATACCGCTTTTATGGCGTTTACACAGAGTGCATCATGCAGATCCAGATTACGATCTAACAACCGGTTCACGCTTTCATACTTTAGAGATCTTTCTCTCAATGGGTATAAAATTCTGTACCATCATTCTTTTAGGCCCTGCTGTTTTTGCAGTGGTCATCTTTGAAGTGATCTTAAATGCAACTGCAATGTTTAACCACGGCAATATTCATTTGCCAAAAAGCATCGATAAGGTTTTACGATGGTTTTTAGTAACGCCAGATATGCACCGCGTTCACCATTCAATAGAAGACGATGAAACCAACAGCAATTTCGGTTTTAGTTTGCCGTGGTGGGATCGTCTGTTTGGTACATATCGCGATCAGCCGCGCGGTGGCCATGAAGCAATGAAAATTGGAATTCGCTCATACAGTTCTGCTAAAGATGTTTCATGGATAACTGGCATGTTAACTCTGCCATTCAAAGGAAAAATCAGTGACTATGCAATAAATCGTCGTAACTGGGATGATAGTAAAAACGACTCGGTTAAAAAAAATAACCGATAAAGAATCACGCTCCAATGTGGTATTGCCTTTCTTCGTTAACCTAAGTTCGGAGAAAGGATTTTTAAATTCTGTAGTCAGATGATTGAAAAATAATCATCTGAATTTACAAACTAAAGAGTCAATTATGAAAAGCAAACTATTGCGTTATTTTGTGTTATCCCTACTAGCTATTGGCATCGCACTTGCGGTCATCTATCGCGATCAGTTGAATGTTGAGATGCTTGAAGTTTGGGTGAAAGATGCCGGTATTGCAGGTCCAATAGTCTTTATGTTGATTTACATCGTTGGTACCGTTTTCTTTTTGCCAGGCTCAGTTTTAACGCTGGCGGGCGGGGCATTATTTGGACCGGTATTAGGTACTTTTTTAAACCTTACCGCAGCGACAATTGGTGCCATGATCTCGTTTGTTGCCGCTCGTTATTTAGCCCATGACTGGGTGGAGAAAAAAACGGGTGGCCGACTCAAATCTTTAAAACAAGGTGTTGAAGGTGAAGGCTGGAAGTTTGTGGCTTTTGTACGACTGGTGCCTTTATTTCCATTTAATCTTTTGAATTATGCACTGGGTTTAACAAAAATAAAGCTCAGTCATTATTCAATCGCGACATATATCTGCATGTTACCAGGTGCGATTGCTTATACCTATATTGGTTATGTTGGCCGTGAAGCGCTAGCGGGAGATGAAGCAGTTATACAGAAAGTTATGATTGGTATCGCACTCCTTGCCATCGTTAGTTTTCTACCAAGCTTGATTGCAAAGTTTCGTACAAAGCCAATGATGAGTGTAGAGCAAGTAAAACAAAAATTGGATAACGGAGAAGATGTTTTATTACTGGATGTACGTTCAGCTAATGATTTTGTTGGCGAACAAGGACATGTGAAAGGAGCTGTTTTAATTCCACTGGAAGATATAAAAAATAGTATTTCTCAAATTGAGGCGTTTCAAGAAAAAATGGTAATGATAATTTGTAGAACCGACAGGCGTTCTGCAAAAGCTGCACAAATTTTGACGAAAAATGGGTTTGCTGATGTGCATGTAGTGAAGCAAGGTATGACGGACTGGAATGAAAAGGGCTATCCAGTGAGCTAATAGCACAATTATAAAACAATCAATTATTGGTCTTTTGAAAGAGGTTTATTTATGTCAGTTGCATTAATAATATCTGGATTAATAACAGGGATCGTTTTAGGTGTTTTTGGAAGTGGTGGTTCAATAGTTACCACTCCAGCTTTGCTATATATGCTGAACGTTGAACCAAAATCTGCCATAGCAATGAGTTTAGGAATTGTTGGTATCACTGCAACGATTACTGCATTTCAACACTGGCGACTTGGCAATGTTAATCTCAAAATAACTGCTGTGTTTGGTTTGTTCGGTGTGATAGGGACTTATGCAGGTGCACGCATTGGCATCTTTACTCCAGTTGTTATACAGCTCGGTGTTTTTGCGCTTGTTATGTATGCCGCTGCCTGGAAAATGCTAAAGAGTGAACCCGGTCATAAATCACTGGGTTCTGCAGCCGCTGAATGCCTGGATGGAAATTGCGACCTGCAATATATGCATATTGCTTTTCATGGCATTGCCGTAGGTGTACTCACTGGCATTGTTGGAGTTGGTGGCGGTTTTCTTATTATTCCTTCTCTGGTTTTATTGTCCGGTTTATCCATGAAACACGCGATCGGAACTTCTTTAAGTATCGTTGCGATTAAATCTTTTGCTGGCTTTGCTGGTTATGTTGATGCAATAGAAATTGATTATCAACTAATGGCTGGTTTTAGTGTTATTGCAATTCTCGGCAGTGTAGCAGGCAGCATGATTAGTCAGAAAATATCTGGAGAGAAACTTAAAAAGGGATTCGGTGCATTTTTAATACTGGTTGCCAGTTATATCATTTTAAAAAGTGTGATTTAAAAAATTAAAGATGTAAATAGTACGGATCGGCGTGGCGCTCGTTCATGCCTGGCAAGTAAGCCATGAGTATGACGCGCAGTAATAGTAATTAAGGTGCTGCACATCAACGAAATAAAATATAAATTATTGTATTCGGAGTTTAAAAGTTATGTCAGAAAAGAAACAGGTTTCAATCAGCAGTTTATTGTCAGTTGTCATTGCTGTTGTTGCCATTGGCATGGCTGTTATTGCAGTAAAGGACTACCGTAGTGGTGAACTTCATTTTGTTACGACCTTAAAAGATTTCGAAACAGCGAGCTATGTTGCAGTCATTGCATTTGTTATTAGTCTGTTGAGTTTGTGGTTTGTGAGGCCAGCTGGTAACCGTCGTGGTCTGCTACCAGGATTACTAGGCCTGGCATTATCGTTACCCCTGGTGTTTTTTATTGTAAATTTTGAATATGCTGCTCGTGCATATCCACCTATTAATGACATTACTACAGATACAGAAGATGCACCAACTTTTTGGGATGTGCCTAACCCTGTAATATATCAAGGTAGTAAGGTTGCTGAACTTCAGAAAGAAGCATACCCGGATCTAAAGCATTTGGAAGTGATAATGGGCAGTGAAAAAGCCTTTGATTTAGCATCTGAAGTAGCAAAAGAGATGGGCTGGGAAATTATTGCAGAAAATACGGATGATATGCAAATTGAAGCAGTAGATACTAGTGTTCTATTTGGGTTTAAGGATAATATTGTAATTAGATTGCAGGAAGACGGAGATAATATTAGGGTCGATGTGCGTTCTCATTCTCGACTAGGTAAGATAGATAGAGGCGTTAACGCTAAACGTATTAAACAATATATGAGAAGGCTTGAACAGCGTCTCTCAATGGCCGAAGTGTAACAATAATATGTAAAAAGTGTTAGCCACACAGATGGCGTCTATTCAAATTTTGTCCAAAAAGTGCTTGGTTATTTGTAAACAAAATAAATGTATCAATTAAATAATTGGCCTGAAAACGTTGATCAGGTCAAGTTATCTTTCTATCTTTATTTTCAGGCTTTAGTATCGACTCGTATGCGCGATGAGGTATTATTAGATCAGGTCTGATAACTCTTCTATAGTATCTTTCAAGTAGTTTTATCTTTAGAAACATCTTATTGTTTTTTTGTAAAAAATCGGGAATAAACGACATATGTCATCAATTTCACAACGTATCTCCAATGAATTATCGGTAAAAGAATCACAGGTTCTCAGCACCATTGAGCTATTAGATGAGGGTTCAACAGTTCCTTTTATTGCGCGTTATAGAAAAGAAGTGACGGGTGGTTTAGATGATATCCAGTTAAGGCAGTTAGAAGAACGCCTTGGCTACTTGCGTGAATTAGATGATAGACGAGTGACGATATTAAAAAGTATTGATGAGCAAGGAAAACTGACGGATGAATTGAAAAAGAGTATTGCTTTGGCAGAAACTAAAACAATACTTGAAGATTTATATTTACCTTATAAGAAAAAACGTCGTACAAAAGCACAAATTGCAAAAGAAGCGGGCCTGGAGCCATTAGCGATTGGTTTGCTAGAAAACGCAGAACAATCACCAGAAGAGTTTGCTGCTGGTTTTATCGATAAAGATAAAGGTGTAGAAGATACTACAGCTGCACTTGATGGAGCACGCCAAATCTTAATGGAGAGGTTTGCTGAAGAAGCCAGTTTGCTCGGTGAGCTACGAGAATATTTATGGCAAGGTGGTATTGTCTTTTCATCTGTGGTGAAAGGCAAAGAAAAAGAAGGCGAAAAGTTTGCAGACTATTTTGAATTTAGTGAAGCGATAGAGAAAATGCCATCTCACCGTGCGTTGGCATTATTTCGTGGGCGTAATGAAGGTATATTGGCACTAAACTTAAAAGTAGCAAATGAAGATGAGTTAGACAAACATCCATGTGAGTCCAGTATTGCTAACCATTTTAATATTTCAGATCAAGGTCGTGCCGCAGATAAGTGGTTGTTAGACACTGTGCGTTGGGCCTGGAAAATTAAAATATTTAGTCATTTAGATATTGAATTAAAAATGCGGTTGAAAGAAATCGCAGAGTTAGAAGCTATTAAGGTTTTCGCAGATAATATGCGCGATTTATTATTGGCCGCTCCTGCTGGTGCAAAGGCGACAATGGGTTTAGACCCGGGTATTCGTACCGGTGTTAAGGTTGCTGTTGTTGATGAAACCGGTAAGTTATTAGATTACGCAACCATATATCCACATCAACCAAGAAATGAATGGGATAAATCGATAGAGGTTTTGGCAGCATTATGTGAAAAACATAATGTGTCGTTAATCAGTATTGGTAACGGTACCGCGTCACGTGAAACAGATAAATTAACGCAAGATATGATGAAACGTCACAGTGCGTTAAACGTGGAAAAATTAGTGGTATCAGAAGCGGGTGCCTCTGTTTATTCCGCATCTGAATTAGCATCACGAGAATTTCCTGATCTGGATGTTTCGATTCGTGGTGCTGTTTCAATTGCACGTCGCTTACAAGACCCACTTGCTGAATTAGTGAAGATTGAACCAAAAGCGATCGGTGTCGGTCAGTATCAGCACGATGTGAGTCAGTTACAACTAGCAAAAAAGCTGGATGCTGTGGTTGAAGATTGTGTAAATGCTGTCGGTGTCGATATCAATATGGCTTCAGTGCCTTTATTGTCGCAAGTCGCTGGTCTTAGTCAGACACTGGCTGAAAATATTGTGACGTATCGAAATGACAATGGCGCATTCAAAAATAGAAAAGAATTATTGAAAGTGCCACGTATGGGGCCAAAAGCTTTTGAGCAATCGGGTGGTTTTTTACGTGTTGTTGCTGGCGATAATCCTTTGGATAATTCGTCAGTACATCCGGAAACATATCCACTGATAGAAAAAATAATGCAGTTTAGTGAGCGAGATGTTCGCACGCTAATAGGAGATGAGAAATATTTAAAAAGCCTCGATCCTAACAAGTTCACCGATGAAGTATTTGGTTTGCCAACGGTTACTGATATTTTAAAAGAGCTGGAAAAGCCAGGCCGTGATCCACGTCCTGAATTTAAAACAGCTGAGTTCAAAGAGGGTGTTGAACAAATAAAAGATCTGAAAGAAGACATGGTGCTGGAAGGTGTGGTAACCAATGTGACTAATTTCGGTGCTTTTGTTGATGTGGGTGTACATCAGGATGGTTTGGTGCATATTTCTATGCTGGCAAACAAATACGTTAAAGACCCGCGCGAAGTTGTTAAGACAGGTGATGTGGTTAAAGTGAAAGTGTTAGAAGTCGATGCACAAAGAAAGCGCATCGCGTTAACTATGCGCCTAACTGATGATAGCCGAGATCATAAAGCACAGAGTACACCGCAAAAGAGTGCGGCTCCTAGAAAACCTGCGAAGCAAAGAAACCAGTCGAATAACGCATCATCAAATTCTGCGATGGCGGATGCATTGTTAGGTGCGTTAAAGAAATAAGAGAACGTACTACATGAAAGGGTATAGAAATATGCCCTTTGTTAAAACAATGGAAGTTGAGAGTTGTAATGTTTTAGCCAATTGATAAAGGCAGTATTATTCATTGGTTTGGCAAGATAATACCCCTGAGCATAATCACAGCTTAGTATTTCTAGTATGTTAAGTGTTTCTTCGTCTTCAATACCTTCAGCCGTAATTTTTAAACCCAAGTTATGAGCAAGATCTATGGTCGAACGGACAATAACGGCATCTTGATCATTGCTTAACATTTGCAGAACAAAAGATTTATCAATTTTTATTTGTGTAACAGGCATCCTGGTTAAGTATTGTAGAGAAGCATAGCCAGTTCCGAAATCATCGATTGAGATGGCTATTCCCAGTTCTGTGATACGGGTTAATGCGGACGCTGTTTGACTACTGTATAACATTAATGAGTTTTCTGTTATTTCTAGTTTTATCCATGCAGGTTCAATTTTATTTTTAATCATTTCAGTTTCAAGTAATGAAACCAGTTCTGGGTTCTGAATATCATTGGCAGAAATATTGATTGATAACTCAATGTCGTGCCCGTTTTCGTGCCACTCAGCAAGTTGTATGAAGCTATTCTGAATGACCCATTCAGTGATCATGTAAATATGGCCTGATTTCTCAGCCAGTTCAATAAACTCATCAGGTGGTATCAAACCAAATCCTGGATGAATCCAGCGAATTAATGCTTCAGCGCCAATGATTTTGTTACTGCTGAATTCCATTTGAGGTTGGTAATAAAGTACAAACTCATCATCTTCAACGGCTTGTCTGAAGTGTGAGCTGAGTTCTAAGCGCTTGAGGTTTCCGTCATCTAATGAGGGGTAGTATTGAATGATATTTTTAGTTGAATTTTTAGCTGCATACATAGCAATATCTGCATTTTTAATCAGAGTGTCGTCATTTTTTCCATGCGTCGGGTAAAAAGCGTAACCAATGTTGGCCGTTAATTCAAAACTTCTATTCTCGATAAAAAATGGTTTAAGAATGGTCTGGCTAAGTAGGTTGGCAAATTTTAATGTTTTATCTTCTGTTGTGTCGGTTGTAAATAATAAAAAAACATCGCCGCCCATTCGAGCCAAAAAGTGCTCGCTACTATCTTGTGCTATGTTGCTGAGACGATTAGATATTTCACGCAACATAACATCACCTGTTAGGTGTCCCATGGTGTTATTTATTGCTTTGAAATTATTAATATCAAGCAATAAAACGGAAAGCATTTGATCTTTGTTTTGAGCTGTTGTTATGGCCTGTTGTAATCTGTCCTGGAATAAGTTTCTGTTAGGTAGTTGTGTTATGTGATCGTGTAACGAGAGCTCTTTTATGGCTTGTTGCTGCTGCTTTTCTATTGTTATATCTTCAAATGACGCGATATAGAATGTGATTTCTTCTTTGTTATTTTTTATGGGAGAAATAATGGTGCGTGCCCATCTGTGTTGACCATTCGAGTCCTTATTATAAAATTCACTTTTCCATGTGCCGCCAATTTTAATCTTATTCCAGATTTTATTGATTGTAGACTGCGGGGTGCATTCTGTTGTTAGAAAGCCGGGGGTTAACCCGTATAGTTTTTCGGCTGGAGTATGATTGATCTCACAAAACTTTTTATTTGTATATTCAATTTTACCAGATGGCGTAAAGATAACTGTTGCGCTGGGGCTTTGTTCGACAGCTAAAGAGAATTTATTTAATTGTTCGGCATCTTTTCTTTGTTGCTCAAAAATACGTTTCGTTAAAAAAACACCGGCAACCATTAATGTTGAAATGATAAGAGCAACTAACCTTGTAGAAAGATTATGAATGTAAGGGTCTTCAATAAAGTGATTACCAAAGAGCAAATCGAGTAATCGACGTGATGCCATTAGGACAAAAGCAAGTGAAAATAATATCCAGGCTGTCGCTCGTCCGGTAAGAGGGATGAGACGTAAGGATAAAGTGACCGCTGTTACCTGTAGAAAAATAGATAACCAAATGATTAGTGTTATTTCAGGCATAAAAATTCATACTGTTTTTGTCTGCAAAGACTAGTTGATTTTTGTGAGCCAAGTTATAGGGGCTTATTAAACTAAGCTATATTATTATTTTTTATATATATTATGCACGTAAGTTGGAGTGTGTCAAAAAAAGGACGATAAAAGGACGTTCATTCGTGATAGTGGCTGCAATGCTCTCCCATATCTTCAGCTGGAATTGCTTCGTATGGGTCTGATCGAATTTGATCATGTATTTTCATACGGTATTTTATAAAATCATACTGATTGTCGAAGTGTAGAAAAGGGTTGCCGTGTATTTGTTCGCCCATTGTGCTGGTTGGGTGTGTTGGTGAATAGTTATGGCCTGGTAAAATAATCGTTTGTGGTGGTATTTCTAATTTCAATTTTTGCAGTGTTTTAAATAGTGTCTCCGGGTCGCTTCCTGCAAGGCGACAATGCCCACAACCAAAAACAAACATCGTATCGCCTGCAATGAGTTGATTACCAATCTTAAAACAAGTGGAGCCTTTAGAATGTCCGGGAGTATGTAAGGCCTGTATCTCTGTTTTTCCAAGATGAATCGAATCACCCCCATGTAATGTGCGAGGCTTAATAAAGCCTGGGTTCCAGAAATCATTTTCTGCTTTCATTAAATGAATTTGCGCATCTGTTTTTTCAAGTACCTCTTCAACACCGTTTATATGGTCGTGATGACAATGGGTTAGTAAGATGTCCGTGACGTTCAAACCTTTTAATTGGCAGAGTTGTAATATTTCATCAACATCCCAGGCAGGGTCAACGATAGCGGCATGTTTAGTTGCATGGTCTTCTATTATGTATATGAAGTTCTCCATAGGCCCGAGTTCTAAAGTATGTATGGAATAGGTAGGGTGGGATGTCATGGTAGGGTTTCCTATGAATAAAGCTTAAGCGTCTGGTAGATAAAGTGAGTAGCTAGTACGCAAAGAGGAATAGAAGATTGTACTATTATAGCAGTGTTTAGGCTTATAAAGATGAATGCCAGTTACATTATAAAATAGCGTATAGAATTATTGATGATGCAGTGATTAGTCTGTAGTCTACCTTAATGCACGCCACACATAATAGGGAAATTAGTTAATGTCCGTTAAACAACACAGTCAGTTTTATTTATTAAGCAAACGTCGATTTGGCTTCTTTTATATTACTCAGTTGCTGGGTGCATTTAATGATAATGTTTTTAAAAATGCATTAATTATCATGATTACCTTTCAATTAAGTAAGCAAGATAGTGATGTAAATACCTTAGTTAATTTAAGCGCGGGACTATTCATATTACCTTTCTTTCTTTTTTCTGGTACGGCAGGTCAGTTAGCTGATAAGTTCGAAAAATCTGCATTGATGAGAAAAATAAAACTGGCCGAAATTTGTATTATGCTAACAGCCGCAATAGGCTTTTATATTCAGGAAATAAACTTATTGTTAGCAGTGCTCTTTATGATGGGGACACAATCAGCTGTTTTTGGTCCGGTAAAATACGGTATTTTACCGCAGCATTTACATAAAGATGAATTGGTTGGTGGTAATGCTTTGGTTAGCGCGGGTACTTTTTTGGCGATATTGTTAGGCATTATCACCGGGGGCAGCTTAATTGCCGACCATGAAAATGGTCGTTATTGGGTGAGTATTGCAATTATTTTTGTGGCGGCTATGGGGTATTTGAGTAGTCGTGGAATACCGATTGCAAAAGCTGCAGACTCTAAATTAAAAATTAACTGGAATCCTCTAACTGAAACATGGCGAAGCTTTGCTCATGTTAAGAAAAATCGAGTGGTCTTTTTATCGGTATTAGGTATTTCATGGTTTTGGTTTCTTGGTGCAACGTATCTCACGCAGTTGCCGAACTATACACAGACAATACTCGGTGGTGATGAAACAGTTGTTACTTTTATACTGGCAGCGTTCTCTGTTGGCATAGGTGTGGGCTCGTTGTTATGTGAGCGTTTGTCCGGGCATAAAGTAGAAATTGGATTGGTACCACTAGGCTCTATTGGTTTGAGTGTTTTTGGTCTGTCGGTGTATTTTTTAGCGCAACAAGAATACAGTGGCGAATTAATGGGTTTGTCAGTGTTTTTTGAACAAGCGTATGCCTGGCCTGTTGTGATTAATTTCTTATTAATAGGTTTATCGGGTGGTCTATATATAGTGCCATTATACGCTTTGATTTTAGAAAGGAGTGATCCTGAGCGGCGCTCTAGAACGATTGCAGCCAATAACATTTTAAATGCATTGTTTATGGTTTTATCTGCCTTATTAGCGATAGCGTTATTAACCAATGGCGTTTCTATCCCGGAGTTATTCTTAGTATTAGTATTGCTTAATGTATTAGTCGCTATCTATATCTATACACTAGTGCCTGAGTTCTTAATGCGTTTCTTAGTATGGTTGTTGATACATACTATCTATAGAGTCAAAAAGGATGGTCTGGAGAATATACCAGATGAAGGACCTGCTATTCTTGTTTGTAACCATGTAAGTTTTGTAGATGCATTGATCATTGCCGGTAGTGTAAGGCGTCCTGTGCGTTTTGTGATGTATTACAAAATTTTTAACGTACCCATATTGCGTTTTATTTTTAAAACAGCAAAAGCGATACCGATAGCAGGGGCTAGAGAAGATAAGCTGGTGTTAGAGTCTGCCTATCAGGAAATTAGTACTGCATTATCACAAGGTGATTTGGTTTGTGTTTTTCCAGAAGGAAAAATAACAGCAGATGGTGAAATGAATAGCTTTAAACCTGGCGTGCTTAAAATGCTTGAAGGTACTTCAGTGCCAGTTATACCGATGGCATTAAGCGGGTTGTGGGGAAGTTTATTTAGTCGTAAAGATAAAAATCTATTGTCGAGACGCCCTAGAAAGTTTTTGGCAAAAATATTTATTGATGCTTCTGCGCCGCTGCCTGCAGATACACGTTTAATTGATATGAAAACAACAGTTGATAATTTGAAAAGAATGAATTGACTTAAAGGGTTTGAAAATGGCTGGTAAAAAACAAATAAAATGGATGTTATGGTGTTTTTTATTGTTTCTTATTGTAAAATTTTACGCTTCTGTTACTTATAATGTTGGTTTTATTGAGCAAGCTGTCGTCACTGATGCTCATATAGTATCAATTAATAAAAAAACCATTGGTTATACCGCAAATGTTAGTTTCCTTACATTGCACGCTACGCCTATAGAAGCTAAAGTTTTTTCCTTAACAAAGCCTCTTGTTGGTGAGCTGGTTAGTGTGAAATATAATCCGATTATTCCCGTTCTACTAGAAAAAAATTCATTTTTAGAAACATGGTTTGACGTATTTATAACAGCAGTTTTAATTTTAAGTATTATTTTACTTCTGTATATAATTAAAATATGTAGTTGTTGGAAGAGAGACAGAAATAAAAAAATAAGGCAGACCGGGAATCATATCTACACAAAATTTAAAGTGGTTGAGGCTGTTTTAAAAGTGCAAAAAGATGGTAAACATCCCTATCAAATAATAAGCTCCTGGCATAACAGAAAAGATAATAAAGAATATTTTTTCAAAAGCGAATATCTATGGAGTAACCCTGTTGATTATATTCTTGACCAAACGATTGTGGTTTTAATCGATAATAAAGATGTGAAAAAATATGTTATGGATTTGAGCTTTCTGCCAGAAAATATCTATTAAGTGAACTGATATTCATATCGCCTGTCTGAGCATGTAAATGGAGGCGTGATATGAAAATAATATTGTTGATACTTTTATCGCTCAGCAGCATAAGTTTTGCTGCTGAGCCACAGATTCGTCATTTTGAGTCAGGTACCTACCAGACACATTTATTAGAGTTATATACATCCGAAGGTTGCAGTAGCTGTCCGCCAGCAGAGGCGTGGTTGAGGAATAAAAGCGCATCTGAATTCAAAGACTTACCACTAATACCTTTAGCCTTTCATGTGACTTACTGGGACTATATCGGCTGGAAGGACGTATTTGCTGAGAAGCTATATGACCGACGTCAGCGAAAAATGGTATTACAGGAAGGTGGCCGAACGGTTTATACGCCTCAGTTCTTTGTTAATAGTGAAACAACGCGGGGCATGAATGCTGCAATTAATCGCTTATCCCGAAAAGAGAAGGCATTATCAGCAGTAAAAATCAAAGCCAGCTTAAGCGCTTCAAGCGCCGCGGTGAAAGTTAGACTTAGTCTCAATAGGCTGAAATCGACGGTTGATGACGTGGTTAGAGTAAGTGTGGTGGCTTATGAGAATGGCATCACATCATCAATAAAGGCTGGAGAAAATGAAGGTCGAGTCGGTCTGCATCAATATGTCGTTCGAGCGTTACAAACATCATTAGTGTCATTGAAAGATGTTAAAAATCGCGAATTTGAATTCAATACGGAAAATAAGAATTGGTCTGGTTTAGTAGTTTTTGTAGAATCGGGTAATAAAGTAATAGAGGCCGTTGATATGCCTTTATAGATAGCTGATACAGATAGCCGATATAGATAGATTCGGGATAAAAATGGGAGAAAGACTGTTATTTATCTCGGCGTGGCATAAAAAACTGGAACGATATAAAAATTCGGATAAAAACTGACATAAAAACAGCTTTAGTTCTTGACGCAGGAAGCCCAAACCGGTTTAATACGCGTCTTGTTTTCAGGCATTACCTGTTCACAAATTGGCCTGATAGCTCAGTCGGTAGAGCAGAGGATTGAAAATCCTCGTGTCGGTGGTTCGATTCCACCTCAGGCCACCAAATTCTTTCAAAAAGCCGCTATATAGCGGCTTTTTTGTGTCTGTAGGGAAAGTCTCGCAAAGTGATAGAGAGGGGCTTGCGGGAGTTTTGCGGGGATAAATATAAAGCTAATAAATGAAGGTAACTAACAGACCCTCTGGTTTTTAGTGAATAGCTGCCTTAGAAAAGGCAGTTGTTCAGGTATTATGTCTGTGCATCCGGTTTTGACGAAAGCAGGCATTCTGAGATGATTGAATTTTAATCTCCTCGGCTCCTTTATTTCTTAATTCTAATGATTTTCATTTGTCATCGAGCTCTTTTGCTTTCAAAGCAGAAATAAATTTCTTATCACTATACAAATTTCTAAGCAGAGAGGTTACTAACTTAGGATATGACTGAGCAGCATTTGGAATAGCAATAGCGCCAATAAATGAAGAGTCCCACTGAATTTTTGCTTCTGCTGAGTTTTTATAAATTGTCTTTCCAGAGTCTATGATGGAAAAAGTTGCTCTGATAATACCTTTGCCTATAGAAAAGGATGTGCTATCTAAATCATTTAATTCTATTACAGAAAATATTTTCTTAGGGCTGCCTTCTTTTAATAGATTAGCCTTCTCTAATTCTGATTTTAATGCTACTTCAATGTAATGAATTAAGTCTTTTCCATAAGGTGATGACAATGAATTTCCGCGTAGTGAAATTGCCCCAAGCCCTGTAGTCGCTCCAGCAAACGGTTCAACATCAATTTTTGAATTACCATCTTTAATCAGCTGGACGTTTTCATACGATGGTGAATACTTAGGTGCAGGGATGGAACATGCGGACAACGTTACAAATATAAATAAAATAGATAAATTTCGTAATAACATTTTAAACCTCAATTTTGAAAGCAGTTCTTATTTGACTAAGTTATTAATTAACAGCTACGTAAAAAAACTCATTTGCTGAATATTTAAGCTTGCCTTCTTCTATTAATGACTTTAATACTGCCTTTATTTGATTTGTTATTGTACTAATAACAGCCTCTTTTGAGGTGTTTGACATCATTGGAAGAAATATCCAGCCCATCCATGTTGTTACAGAGTCTTTGTTTCTTTCTTCTTTAATTATTTTTCCATTCTTATCTAGTAATTTCACTTTTAAAGTGTAGTTATCAGTTGCCGCGCCTGGTATTACACCAAGAGTAAATCCTGTAATAAACCCACTTATGTTAGCAGCTGCAGAACTACCATGATTATATATATGCACACTTAATGAATAATCCACCTCTGTTTTCTTGAACTCATCAAAAGTTACTTTTGAGAATAGTGGGCTCTCATTAAATATTTTCTCTATTGCCGGTTGTAGTTTTTCCTTAACCGTTAGCATTTCTACGCTATTTTTACTATTAGGCTCACCACGAAGAAAACGAAAATCTACATATATAGAAGGTTTGTTTTTAAATTCACTTACATTGGGCATATTTTTAACTTCTGAAATTTCATTTTGTGGGAAAGATGCACAGCCATTAATAAATAAAGTAATAAGAGCTATAGATGTCCCAATAATATTTTTATATAACATGTAATATCCTTTTTAGTTTTTTTGTATAAACGTAATTATATTGATTAACGTTTAATATTAATAGAAATTAGATTTTTAAATTAACCTGATACAGTTGTTTATGAACTTTCTGTAATGTTTAATATGCTTTACTCATCCTCAAAAAATTCGAGGCGACTAAATAGCAGTCGACTAAAAAATTACATACCAATATTTGCTGCATTCTCTTTCAT
>JAUVDT010000134.1 GCA_030595185.1 Gammaproteobacteria bacterium | reverse complement strand
CATCACTCGTTCAGCATTACGACACTCAGCAGATAGATCCAGTTCACGACGTAATGACACTGTAAATTGGCGAACAATTTCTTTAGGGTTAAAGCGACGGTACTCAGACATTTCCTCTTCAATGAGTTCTGCAAACCGTTTAAGCAATCTCAGATCAGCCTCAATAATGGGCCGTATTCCGGGGCGACGTATTTTCAATACAACCTCAGTTCCATCCACCAAACTTGCCCGATGAACTTGGGCGATAGAAGCAGCGGCTAATACTTGCGTTTCCAGATGAGGAAAAATTTCTTCTAGCGGAGCACCCAGTTCTTCCTCTAGCTGAGTACGTAGTTGTTCAAAAGGTACAGGGGGCACTTGATCCTGAAGCTTTTCAAATTCGATAATCCATTCGGGTGAAAATAGATCAACACGCGTGGCAAGTACTTGCCCTAACTTAACAAAGGTTGGCCCCAGGTCTTGAAGTGCACGACAAACCCGCTGGGGTGGTTCCATGCGCGCATACTGCTCAGCATCATTCCAGTGCAGCACTTTCCCAGCTTGTTCAAGAACCGAGCTCAACCCCAGGCGTCTAACAACGTCTCCAAAGCCATAACGAATTAAGACAGATGCAATATCATGCAATCGGCCCAAATCACGAGCAGCACTTAAACCTTCCCAGAACATAGCTTACCTACCCATTGTTAGATTTATTTTTTTCTATCAGATCGTAAAGTATCAGCAATACCTTCTAATATACCTGCTGCGGCACTGGCAATATGTGAGCCTATTTCTAAAGTAGAATGAGCACTGGCCGATACCGTATCTGTTATTGTATTACTTAATTTCTGATTAAGAGAACTGACAGCTTCTGAAGAAACTTTACCTACATCTGTACCGCTTTTTTGTGCATGTTTTATCAGATCGCTTAACGACTCTTTAACCATTTTATTAGTGCCATTTGCAACATCAAGTACTGTGTCAAAGAACAGATCTTCTAAAGCCTGAAGATTATCTACTGCCAGTTTCAGATCATGCTGACTAAAATCTTTTATGCGCCCTGCAGTTTCTTCAATCGCAAGTTTTGAGGCTTCGGCCGATTTCGCTAATGCCTCATCCATACCAGCCATAGCATCAGTCAATGCATCTTTAGTCTGATCACCTTTAGCTTCAGCACCAATACCGACACCTTCCATGACTGAGTGAATAACTTGATTTATCATTTTTAAATCAAGATGCTTTTCACTGAGAGCCTTCAAGGTTATATCTCGTACCTCATCACGAATGTTATTACCTTTTTCAATCGCCGCACGTGCGTTTTCTTTTACTTCTTCAGTATTAACGTGTTCATGTTCATTGCTCATTTTCTTTCTCCTTATTTATACTGTAGTGTATTTATTTATCGGGTAAACTATCATCGAACTGGCCTAGTATCATACTTCGGTATAATATTGGAACAGTAAGTCTTTTTATATTGAATTAACATGTTTTCATATGATTGATGTTTTCGACTAAAATCATATTCCTGTTTAGGATTAACCTCTTTACTTTTGTAATAATCTTTTATGCTTTCTTCATATAATTTACAATACTTATCGTGCTGCTTATTGGCATTATATGCATTAGCCAGACCAAATTTTGAAATCGACATATTTCCATAATCATTAATTGATTCAGATATTTTTAATGCTTTTTTAAAGTGCTCAATTGACTTCATATAATAGGTTAACACTACAGATTTATAAAGAGTCCCGAGAGCAATATGCGCTTCAATCTGTCCTAGCTCATCCCCAGTCTTTACAAACTGCTCTAAAGCTCTCTTGTTAAGGTACTCAGCAGAGATCCCTCTATTGTTTTGCATCATAATGTAAGAGTTAGCAATCATTTGATAGGGTTCATCAACAGTCTTTTGATAAGATGCACTTTTAGAAGGAATTCCAAATACAGCATCGCTAAATAACATTAGACTAAAAGATATTTTAATTATTATATTCATTCACTATTCTCAATATATAATGTTTTTGAATAACTTTTTACGTAACTGAAAATCAACATAAGCCTCATCAATTTATAGCCTTTTATCAACCTAATTAAGATGAAACTCGTTACGTCTTTACTGTTCAATTCACTAATGAATCCATTCTGTCTCTTGTTCAAAATAGTCATGCAGTAATGAGATATACTGATCCCGAGATTTCAGGTCAGAAATAATATCGAAAATACGCTCTCCGTAGCGAATGATTAAAATATCATCTTCTAGCTCAACAGAGATACCGGAAACCGAAAATCCACTTAACCATTTTTTCATATCAGCTTACTCCAATTATCTTTTATGGATTAAAATACTTCACCTCGAAAAACAAACAATTTTTTTATTTTTATCATTATAAAAATATAAAGTACTGTATTTATTTACCTAGTAAATGGTCATTGACCTGATCTTGCATCATACGTCGGTACAATAATGGAACAATAACAACGACCAAGAGTGCAGAACTTATCGCACCAAATATAAGCGCGAGTGCTAATCCGCCAAAAACTGCATCGGGCACCATGATGGCTGTACCTAATGCAATGGCAAGTGTTGTCAGAAGTATTGGTCTTAATCGGATAGCCCCTGCTTCACGCACAGCATCATCAAGATCATGACCTTGTTTCTGGTAATCCTGTATAAAATCAATAATCAATAATGAGTTCCGCACCACAACACCCGCCAATGCAATAACACCGACCATTGATGCCGCTGAAAAGCTGACTCCAAAAATCCAGTGGGCAGGAAAAACAGCAATCAATGCAAGCGGCACAGCGGTCATCGCAATTAAAGGCAATACAAATGAACGATAATAACCAACCAGTAAAAAATAAATGACGAGTAAAGCGATACCCAGAGATAAACCCATGTCACGAAAAGCATCTAATGTCAGACGTAACTCACCCTCCCAAAGTAATTTGTAACCTTCAAGAGAGTTCGATCGTACTGGGATGAATCCTAAGTTAGCTGTCTTTAAGTGAGAGCTTTTCGTAACTTCCATTTCATCTAAGCGATCATCAAGGTCAAGGACTGCGTATACCGGCGCACTGTAAGACAACTCACCACCAACATAATGCACACGTTCTGAGTTCTTGTGATTGATTGGTTTTGATTTAATTCCTTTTTCGACATATAGCAGTTCGGATAAAGGAATATTTTTACCATTTGAATTAGTTACAAAAGCACGTTCAAGCATATCAGGATCTATTCGGTGCTCACGCGGAACATGCAGAAAAATGGGAACAGGAGATCTTTCCCCATCAGGGTGAACGTAACCCAGCACTTCACCTTTCATTAATTGATCAAGTACACGTGATACTGTTGCTGGGTCAAGACCAGCCAATGCCAGTTTGGCACGATGAAATCTAAACCTGTACTCAACCATATCAGACGGGATACTTGTTTGTACTTCCACCATGTCATAGGTATTAACAAATTCAGATTTTACAGATTGCGCCAGTTCACTGAGTGTTTCAAGATTTGGACCATACACTTCTGCAAGTATCGTTGCTCTGACAGGTGGCCCCGGTGGATCTTCAACAATTTGAAAAACACCACCAGGATATTGAGCTGCAATTTTTTCAACTTCAGGGCGCAGTGACTGCACAAGATCAATTGAACTTTCACTACGTTCGAACTTATTAGTCAGGCTTACACGAATATCCGCAAACTGTGGGCCAACCTGTTTACTACTACCACTTAATAGCCCATTGAAATCAATGACTGAAGGAATACCAACATAAGTTTCATAGTTAGACACTATTGATTGTTTACGGAGTAGTTCACCTAACTCTCTGGTGGCTCGATCGGTAACTTCAAGTGGTGTATTTTCTGGAAGATGGAGATGAATTAAAAATGTATTTTTATTATCTTTAGGAAGAAAAGATAACGGCACTCCTAGTACGGACACTTCACCTGTAATACCTTGTGGACGAATAAACTGCCAGACTGGTTGCAAAAATGATAATAACAACAATACTGTAACGCCTAAGTAAAATAATCGACGTAGTTTTTTTTGTTCCAAAAGTAAGGTAATGAACTTGCGATAAGTATTTTGTAATTTATCAGGTTCTTTTCCTCGCAGATGTTCACCTTCATGTGGTCCCTTGTGTCC
>JAUVDT010000047.1 GCA_030595185.1 Gammaproteobacteria bacterium | reverse complement strand
GAATCCATTATTTAAGATGTAGATTCCGGCTAAAAGCGTACCGGAATGACGTTATTTTTTTGAATAATAAAAATTTAACGAATAGTAAAGAGTAATCATTAAATGACACGATATCGAATACAGCATTGGCGAAATCGTGCACAAAGTTTTTATTCAGATTTATCACCGGATATTTCTGACTGGTTGTTTGACCCTTCCTCACTTACGGCTCGTCTAATTAAACACTGTTCTGGTGAGTTTAGTGTGCGTGTTTTATCCGAAGGTTATAGTCACCCTCGACTAAGTGAACATAAAACATTGGGCATGAAAAATCGGGAAACGGCTTTAATTAGAGAAGTGCATTTATTGTGCGATGACCACCCCGTGGTTTATGCGCGAACAGTGATACCGATTTCTACTTTAGTTGGGCCACAAAAGCGTTTGCTTCATTTGGGTGAAAAACCTTTGGGTGCTGTTCTTTTTTCAGATAAAAGCATGCGGCGTGGTGAAGTGCAAATTGCGCGTTTGAAACCTGAACAGGTAAAGTTGAACAGTAATACAAAATCTAAAATATGGGGAAGACGTTCAGTTTTTAGATTAAATGATAAGCCGTTATTAGTGAGTGAGTATTTTTTACCGGATTTATTTGTTTAAACAGTACTCGTGTCGTCCTTGACATGAGTATGCTAAATATTACTTTATTATTTAATAAGTTCCATTGATTGAATAACCACTAATTCTTGTGGTGCATCTCTAGAAAATATACCGCCAGAACCTGTTTTTACAGCTTCAATTTTATCAACGACATCTTGTCCTTTAGTCACAATACCAAACACAGCGTAACCCCATCCATTTGGCGATTTTCTTGTGTGATTTAAAAAGCCATTATTCTTTGTGTTAATAAAGAACTGTGAAGTCGCAGAATGTGGTGCGCCGGTACGTGCCATTGCCAATGTGTATTCTTCATTTTTTAGGCCGTTAAAGGCTTCATTTTGAATTGCCGCTTGTGTGTCTTTTTTCTCGTACTCTGCTGTGAACCCGCCACCTTGAATCATAAAGTCAGGAATGACGCGATGAAAAATAGTGTTGCTAAAATAACCACTTTCTACATAGCTTAAAAAGTTTTTTACAGATTCTGGTGCAAGCTCTGCATCCAACCCTAGCTCAATATCACCCATTGATGTTTTCATTAGTACTTTGGTCAGAGCGTCCTTGTTTAAAAACTGGGTGCTTAATGTTTTAGCTGGTGCTTTCGATGCGGTGCTTGAGTCATCCGAGCAAGCGGCTATGAAGCTAAAAGAGAGCGTTAGTGCGATAAGTTTGAGTAAATTCATTTTGAGATTCCTATAAAGTTGCATGAGTATTAAATCTGCTCTGTATTGTGTCAAGTCTTATATCCCGCCCCGTTATTGGTTATGCTTACATTTATAGAAACATCGTGTTTTAAGAGAGGGCTGCATGGCAGAACAAGCGTATCGGTATTTGAAGTTTCCTATTAATCGCTGGAAGCATTTATATTCATTAGAGCAAGCGATTCTTCACGCCAGTGATGATACAGGTCGTCGTCTGGTGGTCGAAGGCTCATGCCCTGCAGTGAGTTTTTTAGCTAATCAGAAACTTAATTTTGAACTGACACTGGTGAATGTGAGTCAATACCCTCAATATCGTAAATTACACGGTGGGCAGATGGTGCTGGCAAGCCTGATTTATGATGAAAAAGCGCAGTCTCTTAAAGGCGAGATGATGATTGATAGTCATGTTTTTGAAGAATTACGTAATAATATCATTGAATATTCGGCAATTGACGGCATATTTATTGAAGCTGAATTAGGGCTGCGAGTGAGCGATAAAGATTCGTTAGATAATGACGAAAAAGTTGAAATGGTTTCATTTCAATATGCGATGCGCAGTTAACATCTGCAAGTAAATTAATTTAATTATATAGAGATAATAAGATGAATTGGTGGGGAAAATTAATGGGTGGTTCGTTTGGCTACATGCTAGGCGGGCCGTTGGGTGCAGTGTTAGGTGTAGCATTGGGGCACCAGCTGGATAAAGCTTTCGTCAAAATCATGCTCGATCCAGAGTTTGGTAGTGGCAAAGTAGAGCGTGTGCAACAGGCTTTTTTTACCGCGACTTTTTCTGTGATGGGTCATTTGGCGAAAGCGGATGGAAAAGTAACCAGCGATGAAATTGCGGTTGCGAGCCATGTTATGGCGCAAATGCAATTAAATGACGAGCAACGAAAAGTAGCGATTAATTTATTTAACGAAGGTAAGCAGCCTGATTTTCCTCTGGATGCTACCTTAGAGCAATTTAGACGTGAGTGTCATCGTCGTCATAATTTGATTCACATGTTCATCGAAATTTTGATTTCAACAGCGATTGCGGATGGCAAGATAGACGATGCAGAGCACAAACTATTAGTACATGTCAGTGCCATTATGGGTGTTTCGGCGGGAGCCTTCGAGCAGTTATTGCGCATGGTAGGCGCTCAGCAAGCGTATCATCAGCAAGGGCATTCTCCGGTTCATCGTTTAAAAGAAGCCTACGATATTTTAGGCATGGAAGAGAGTTCGAGCGATGCAGAAATTAAAAAAGCCTATCGTCGTTTAATGAGCCAGCATCATCCGGATAAATTAGTGGCGAAAGGTTTACCTGAAGAAATGATGAAAATCGCAACAGAAAAAACACAAGAAATTAAACTGGCTTACGAACACATTAAAAAAAGCCGTATATGAAAAATATTGTTTTTATCGGCTCGCAGGGGGTGTTATCAAATATCCCATTGCGAGTGTTATTACAATCTGGCATTAATATAAAAGCCATTGCCTTGTTGCCCGAAACGCGACAGATTTTAGAAAATAATCCAAAGTCGATTGCTGACGTTAAAGTGGGTGATGATGAGTCGCTGAGCAGTTCTGCATCGTTATTAGAAATTGCCCAGCAATATCAAATACCGGTGATTGAATTAAGCGATCAGTTAGAACAGTCTGTTAATGCGTTGGAGTCTGTTGAGACGGATGTGATTTTAATGTCGTGTTTTCCGCGGCGTTTGCCGGCTGAAATTTTTCAGTTACCGAAATTTGGTTGCTACAATTTACACCCTTCTGTCTTACCTGCTTATCGTGGACCCAGCCCAGTGCATTGGCAATGTGAGCATAAAGTATCTGAAAGCGGTGTGACGGTGCATCGGGTAAATGCTGAATTTGATGAGGGCGAGATAGCGATCCAAAAGAAAATAAAGACGCGCCTTTGTGTTAATAAAGTAGAGCTGGCTTACCGGTTAGCCATATTAGGCGGTGAGGCTTTTATCGAGCTGGTGCAAGCAATAGAAGCGGATGAGCTGGAATTAGTGCCGCAATCAGAAGCAGAAGCCAGTTATTACGGTTTTCCTGAGTAAGGGGCTTCAAGTAGTGCAGAGCGGACTTTTAAAAGATATTGTTTTTACCGCAAATGAACGCGAATAAACGCAAATAAGGTCAAAACTTTTTTATTAAGAATAGTTACTTTTAGTGAGAGTAAATTTAATCGACCGAACAAAAAGCTTCGTCATTCCCGCGTGCTTTTAGCGGGAATCCAGAGGCTTTTGCTTTTAAGTCACTGGATTCAGGCTAAAACACCACCGGAATGACCGTTTCTTTGCTTTATATAAATTAACCTAATGTCTTTGACTTTTTTGCGTTTATTCGCGGTAAATATTTTTTGACTTTAATGTCTGCTTAAGGATGTCTTGCGACATTCGAAGCATCAAGCTCGGAGTCATACCTTGCTTTCCAAGGCTCTGACCCCAGTTGGAGCCGAATGGAATGCACCTTACAAAGCTGTGTCTTTATCCCCGATTATTCTTCTATAATAGACAAACTTATTTTTAAGATACTTTGTTATGAATTCATCTGAGCCGACAGCCTCACAATATAAACTGGTTGAAACCCTGTTACAGGAAAAACTGGATAATGGCACCACGCGGTGTCATTTATGCCCGTGGCGCTGCAAAATTGGGCATGGTCAGCGTGGTTTTTGTCAGGCACATGTGAATCGTGATGGCACCTTATATAACCTGAGTTACGGCATTATTTCATCGATTGATGTTACGGCTATCGAAGACAAACCGGTAAAGCATTATCGACCCGGGAGTAAAGTATTATCGGTGGGAAGTTATGGTTGTAGCTTTCGCTGTGGTGGTTGTCATAACCTCGAAATATCCTGGGGCACTGCAACACTGGACGATTTAGCCAAAGGTGAATCAACAGCGGCGTATGCCAGTGCAGCAGATTTGGTTGAAGCGGCAATTCGCCAAGAAGTACAGGGAATCGCATTCACATATTCTGAGCCAGCGGTGTGGTTAGAGTATATTATTGATGTGGCAAAATTGGCGCGTGAAGCGGGCTTGTATACTTTATTTGTCTCCAATAGTTTTATAACGGATGAGGCGCTGGAAGTGGTTGCGCCGTATGTTGATGTGCTGTGTTCGGATATCAAAAGCATGAGCGATGAGTTTTATAAGGACATTTGTGCCACCTCTACAGTCGATCAGGTATTGGCCTCGATTAAGAAATCACACGATTTAGGTATGCACGTGGAAACGCGCACCAATGTGATTCCTGGCAAAAATGACACCGAAGAAGAGTTATATCAAATTGCCTGTTGGATTAGAGACAATTTAGGAGCAGATAGCCCGTGGCATATCACTCGCTTTTTCCCCGCGTATAAATTGAGCCACGTGCCATCAACACCATCAGAAACCCTCTGGATGGGGCATGCAGCGGCAGAAAGAGCGGGTTTGAAGAATATCTATGTTTATGATGATAAAGGCTGTGATTGTGCTGAAGATAATATGCCGATTGAGGTTTTTCTGACAGGATCAGCAGAAGATGTACACGCGGTGAAGAAATGTGCGGCCAGCTGTTGTGGTGATGATGGCGTGTTATTGAAAAAATATGAATGATCGATGAAAAATCGGTTAAAATTAACTAATTACTACACCCCTTTTACTAAACTAAGGGATCGAATTGAGGTTTTACTAAATGGCTAGAATGATTGAATGTGTTGTATTGAAAGCACAAGCAGAAGGTTTGGAATCAGCACCTCATCCCGGTGATTTGGGCGTGAGAATTTATGAGAATGTTTCGATTGAAGGCTGGACTCAATGGCTGGATCGTTTAACAACCATCATTAATGAAAATAGCTTAAACACTGCCGATCCGCGTACTTTGCAATTAATCGAAGATCACATGCTTGGTTTCTTCTTTAATGAAGGCGACAAAGGTGGAGAGCCTGAAGGTTTTCAGCAGGCTAAAAAGAAAAAATAAACAGGATATTTTTTATCTGTTTAAAAAAAACCGACATATTGAGTCGGTTTTTTTTGTTTATTTTTTATGGTCTTTTGTTATTCTGGGGTTTTCTTAATAACTTCTCTTGCAGCCCATTTCGCAAACTCTTCCCGTGTACAACTATTACTGCGCCCATAATGTGTTCCTTCTGAGCAGCGATAAATAATTAGATCGTTCTCTGGGTTATGGTTAGGTGCTTCATCAATAACGTGTCGAACCGACCACGAACTACCGTGTTTGCCATTTGTGTAATAGTGACCCAGTATTATGTCTTTTGATTGAAGTCGATCTGTCTCGCTGTATTCCATTGATAATAAAAACAATCGTTGTAAATCTTGAGTTGTGACATCAATAATTAAATTCATATCTTTAATGGCATGTTCTATGTGTTGATCTTTTAAAGGTGAGTGTAGCTTGGTGTCGTTACTTTCATCAGGTTTTATAAAACGCATCATGCAAACAGGGTAACGCCGCCACGCAAAACCGCTATTGAAAATGACGGCAACAATAAAAATCACTAAAACGTTAATGTAGATCGGAGACAATATATACATGAATCCGAGTTCGTGAATAGCGGGGCCACCAATAACTGCAGCGAGTGCAGTTGCGCCGCCTGGTGGATGGATACAGTTTAGTACGTGCATTGCGCCTATTGATAAACCAACAGCAAGGCCAGCCGCCAGAATAATGTCCGGAACTAGCATATAACAACTAACACCAATAAAAGCAGATATTAAATGCCCCATGAAAAGCGACCAGGGTTGTGATAATGCACCATGAGGAACGGCGAAGAGTAATACTGCGGATGCACCCATTGAAGGTACGATAAGAGCGGCAGATTGGGCATCAAGTGTTAGGTAGCTAATAAGGTAGGTAATTGAAATACCTACCGCACCACCAATGGTTGCGATAATTTTTTCACTGTGACTAGTACTTGATCGTTCAACACCTAAGAATTTTTTAAGTTTAAATTTCATAGTTTGGTTGTTTTATTTTTTATTTAAAGACAGTGTATGTTATTTCTGCGCTGATAAATACTCGAATTAATATAATTATATTTGAGTTTATTGGCAACGTATTGTTAGTGTTTTATAAAATAGTGAATGGTTTTTGCGGGTTATATATTTTTAATAATATAGGGAATGTATTGTTGTTTATGTCAGGTTATCAATTTTCCAGACGGGATTAATCACAAAGGTAAGGTGCTGATGTGCCTGGCGTAATGCTTTTTCCGCCTCTTCAGGGCTGTCGGCATCTGCAAAAATAAAACCAAGATAGCTGGATGATTCGGGTAAACAATGCACTTCGTTACCGATAGGTATATCAATCGTTAAGGCCGTGATATTGGCAACCTTTCTTGCTTCTGTTAAACCTTCTACGCGTTTTAGGATTCCGGCTTTGGGCACCGGTATCATTAAAACACCGGCACTGCGTTGTTGTGGTTCGGGTTTAATTGGCTCGCCAATAGCGTAGCTAATAACGAGTTCTTCCAGGCTGTATTTGGTCGATGGTTTTAAACTTTGGCCACAGTCACCGCCAATGGTACGGGCCGCAACTTCCAGTATCCAGGGCTTGCCGTTTTCATCAATGCGTAATTCGGCATGGATGGGGCCGGTGATTAAGCCAAGTGCCTGGCAAGACTTTAGCACCTCTTGCTGGCAGGAAAGCAAAGAAATGAATGGAAGCCGTGATGGAGTGATGTAATAAGTTTCTTCAAAATACGGTCCTTCAAGCGGATCGGGTTTATCAAAAACAGCCAGCGTACTCATTTCATTATCATGCAATAAACCTTCTAGTGCGATTTCAACACCGGCAATATATTGTTCGATAAGCACGAATTCTTTGGCTTCGTTGTCGTAGGTATCTTGAATAATGGGCGTGATTTTTTCAATCGCCTGTTTAAGTTCTAAGGCTGAATCGGCGCGAATAACACCTCGGCTACCGGATAAATTAAGCGGCTTTACGACTATCGGATAAGGGATGTCATCCAGAGCATAAATGTCATCTTGAATATGTATTTTTTTATGCCAGGGAATATTAGCACCGGCTTTCGATAAAAAATCACGCGCCAGATCTTTACGCTGAGTTAAGCGAGTTGCACTGGCAGGGTTGTGTGGCAAATTGAGTTGTGCGGCGACATGTGAGGCTAATTCTATTGTTGTGTCATCGGTTCCCAATATGCCAATAAAAGGTTTGTCTTTTGCTAGTTGCAGAATATCTTTTAAGGCTTGATCGGGTTTATTAAGATTAATGTGTATGCCTTCACAACCCCGAGGTAGTAACGAATATTCACTGACAGAGGCAATAAGAGCGGTTAGATTGAGTTTTTTAGCGGCTTTAAGATAGGGAGCGAGTCGATAACTACCGGGCGGCGCAATGATTAGCAGCCGCCGGGTATTGTGTTCTGTGTTCAAAAACTAAACGTAGATGTTTGTGGGGGGTTAAGCGCAGCCGCCACCACCGCCACTGCCTGAACCACAGCCACCACATGAACCTGAACCGCCAGTTGCTGCAAAGACGTTTTTAAAGACGAAGCTGCTATTCAAACCTTCGGTTTTGTAGTCAATTTCAACGCCACTTAAATAAGACAGGGCAACAGAATCTACAAATACTTTTAAATCATCCATTTCTAAAATGCTGTCGAATGCTGATGCACCCTCAGCGTAAGTCATGCCGTATGTCATGCCGCTGCAACCGCCGCCTGATACAAAAATACGAATGCCCTGCGCGCTTGGCTCGCCTTTAATAATTTCCAATAGTTGTTCTTGTGCGCTGGGCGAAACATTTACCTGGTCTTGCGTTAATTCAGTTTTAAATTGTGCAGACATTATTGGTCTCCGCTAATTACATAAATGGTCGTTACTAAATAGTTTAGCACTTTGCCTGTGGTTTCGATACGCCACAATTAATAGGGGTATCTGTCCTAAATATGGCTTTATCCCTCCGCTTATGGCTAAGGCGTAGGTTCGAATTTATTCGAACAAATACATGCGCCTTGAAACCTGTTCGAATGAATTCGAACCTACAGTATAGAGTTAGCTGCTCTGTTGCCTAATGCTTAGCTTCACCTGCATGTGAAAGGTATAACGCCAGACCGATCAAGGCGATTCCACCAGCAAAAGCCAGTAAATCTAATGGTGTGCTAAACGTCATACTTAATGCGTGTTCGAAGAATTTGACGATTAAGATCATCAATACTACTTTGGCCAAACGTGCTTTAAGGTCATCAAGGCTGTTGATGCAAAGTACGCTTGATGAGTTGCTAGATGCCTCTGCGGCTTCAATTTTGCTGATAAATAACTCATACAAACCAAACGAAAAAATCAGCAGCACAGTGGCTAACAAATAGCCGTCAATCAGTTCCACCACGTGGGTAATAGTTTCAGCGCGTAAAGCCAGTCGTGCAGGAGTATCTAATGATGCGTAGCTGAGTAGGTGGCTAATCATTGAGACTGTATCGACCGTGATCACATAAAACATAGCAATACTTGAGAACAGGCTGGCGAGCACCGCGGTCATAACAGAGAGGCGGCTGGTCCAAAGGAACTTTTCAAAAAGGTGCTCAAGTTTATTCATTACTAGGGTCTCGCGATTTTAGAAGGTTTGTATTTTAACCTTTTGCACTATATTGTGCCTGCTAATACTACAAAAATAAGAAAAGGGGTGATTCATGCTGCAAACATTAACGGACTGGACTGGACAACTGGCAGGTCTTTTATGGGGAAATGTCCTTACTTTAGCCGTGTTGCTGGGCGTGGGGCTTTACCTAACAGTAAAATTTAATTTTGTGCAGATTCGCGGCTTTAAACATTCGTTAGCACTTATTAGCGGTAGGCATAAACAAACGGAATGCGAAGGTGAAGTGAGTCATTTTCAAGCACTTTCGACAGCACTCTCAGCAACAGTGGGTACCGGTAATATTGCCGGCGTTGCAACGGCGATTAGTTTAGGTGGCCCGGGCGCTTTGTTCTGGATGTGGGTGACCGCATTTTTTGGTATGGCTACAAAGTTTGCAGAAAGTACATTGGCGATTAAATTCCGTGAAGTGGGAGCGGATGGCGTTGTCGCCGGTGGCCCAATGTACACATTAATGAATGGCTTAAAGATGAAGCGCACGGCGATCTTTTTTGCCTTCTTCGCGATGATTGCCTCTTTTGGTATTGGTAATTTGGTACAGGTCAATTCTGTGGTGGATGGCCTGTCTTATGTGGCACCGCAAGTAAAAGAATACAGTTGGCTGGTTGGTGTGATCATGGCACTGATGGTGGGCATGGTGATTATTGGCGGTGTAAAACGCATCGCAAAAATTGCCAGTATTATTGTTCCCTTCATGGCGGTTATTTATATTGTGGCAGCAATGATCGTGTTGTTGAATAACTACACGGCAATCCCTGAGGCCATCGGCACAATTTTAAACCACGCATTAAACCCTTGGGCAGTTGGTGGTGCAGCCGTCGGTGAAGCCATTCGTTGGGGTGTGGCGCGAGGTCTGTTTTCAAATGAAGCGGGTTTGGGTTCATCGCCAATGGCACATGCTGCTGCAAAAACAAAAGAGCCGGTACGTGAAGGTTTGGTGGCGATGATGGAACCGTTTATCGATACCCTGGTTATTTGTACCATGACGGGCCTAGCCATTATTGTGACTGGAGCTTACTTAAATCCACCGGAAGGTGTGGCGGGTGCGTCATTAACGGCACATGCTTTTAGTCAGTCGATTGGTGAGGGTGGTGCTGCCGTGGTGGGTATCAGTTTGTCATTGTTTGCGTTTTCCACCATCATCGCATGGTCATATTATGGCGATCGTAGTGTAAAATTCCTGTTCGGCGAAAAAGCGGTGTTACCTTATCGACTCATCTATACTGTGTTGATTGTTGTGGGTGCAATTGTACCGCTGCAGCTGGTTTGGAATATTGCGGACATTACCAATATTCTAATGGCAATTCCTAATTTGATCGCACTGGTCTTGTTATCGGTGTTAGTGAATAAATTACGAAAAACGTATTTTGAAAACCAGTCCGCTGGTAATGAATAAATTTATATAAAGAGGAAAGAAAATGGCTGATTTAATTATTGATGATATTGAAGTGGGTAGCGGCGATGAAGCGGTTGCTGGTAAACAAATTATGGTGCATTACACAGGCACTTTAGAAGACGGTACTAAGTTTGATTCAAGCCTGGATCGTAGTCAGCCTTTTGGTTTTAACTTAGGCGCAGGCCAGGTTATTCAGGGTTGGGATCAAGGTTTTGCTGGCATGAAAGTTGGTGGTAAACGTAAGCTGACTATTCCACCAGAAATGGGTTACGGCGCAGCCGGTGCTGGTGGCGTGATTCCACCAAATGCTACTTTGATTTTTGAAGTAGAGCTGCTGGAAGTTAACTAATAAACAAAGTTGTAAGTCTGTAGTCGTAAGTCCAAAATCTTTTACGACTTACGACTTGATTTTACATTGTTAAAAGTGCAATCAAGTCTTCCGGCATATCGCAATCGCCAATAATCTCTTGATGTGGCTGCGTGTAAATAGGGCAATCTAGCAATGGATAAAGGTCTTCCATATTGCTAATGAACTCAGGCATTTCATAATTCTTAACTTGATTGAGAATGACAGCGCGTAATTCAAGTCCACTATTCTTAATGGCTTCAGCACTTAAAAGTACCTGATTAATAGCGCCTAATACATCCTGGGCGATTAATAAAACGGGCAAGCCTAAACTTTTAGCCAAATCAGAATTTAAGCCATCTTCGCTTAAAGGTGAATAAAAACCACCGGCTCCCTCGACTAATAAAAAACCATCATCAGTCTCAAAAGTACACGCATCTGCTAATTGTTGAGTAGTAATAGTTTGTTGAGACAGTTGAGCAGCTCGACGTGGTGAAGTGGCTTCATTAAAACGATAGGGGCAGACATCTGATAATAGCCCATCATAAGAAGAGGCAAGCTTCAATGCCGTGGCATCAGAGGGAATAAGTTGATCATTGTCAGGTCGGCAGCCCGATTCAATCGGTTTGCGGGGAATGACTTTTATACCTTTACTGGTGAGTGATTTTGCTAACACAACACCGGTATGGGTTTTACCAACATTGGTGTCGGTACCAGTAATAAACAGACCTTTTTGCGACATTTAACGGATCAACCTCTGTAGTGCTTCATTATACTTTTCCGTTGTTTTTTCTATGATTTCCTTAGGTAACTCTGGACCAGGAGGGTTTTTATCCCAATCCAGCGTTTCAAGATAATCACGAACGAACTGTTTGTCAAAGCTTTCCGGACTAATGCCCGACTGATATGTGTCCACCGGCCAAAAACGAGAAGAATCAGGTGTTAATACTTCATCGATGAGTACGAGTTCGTCATTGTCATCAAGACCGAATTCAAATTTAGTATCGGCGATGATGATGCCGCGCTCTAAGGCATAATCTGCGGCTTCCTGATATAACTGGATACTTACGTCACGAACCTGCATAGCTAACTCTTCACCAATGAGATCGACCGTTGATTGGTAATCAATATTTTCATCGTGACCACCAACATCAGCTTTTGTTGATGGCGTGTAAATTGCTTTTGGCAGTTTGTCGGCCATTTGCAGGTTGGCCGGCAGCTTGATACCACAAACCGTGCCGGTCTTTTGGTAATCTTTCCAGCCAGAGCCGATAATATAGCCTCGTACAATCGCTTCAATTGGTAAAGGTCTTAGCTTTTTAACCACCATGGCCTGGTCTTTAACGGCGGCAAGCTCAGCACTGTCGCTAATGGCTTGTTCCAGTGTCATATCACTTTCGTGGTTAGGAATAATGTGACGTAGTTTATTGAGCCAGAAATGGGTAACGGCGGTTAAAATTTTACCTTTACCGGGTATAGAGGTCGGCATAATCACATCAAACGCTGAAATTCGGTCCGTCGCAACAATTAACATGTGCTGCTCATCGATATTGTAATTGTCACGTACTTTGCCCTGATGGACTAATTCAAGTGACTTAAGGATGGGTATCGCGTTTGATGTTTGGCTCATGCGGCTCTTTCTGTTTACATAAAAAATCTTATTTTACGTGAAGATGGCAAAAAACGCAGAGAATATCTGTTATATTGCAAAAAATATTTCAATTGGACGAAATGTGAAAACTGCAGTTGTTTTACGTCATGTTGCTTATGAGGGGCTCGGGCTATTTACCCGGGTGCTGGAGCATTCTGGCTACGACATTATTTATTTAGACGCAGGTATTATTAGCTGTCGCCAGAGTATAGCGATTGAGGCGGAGATCTTGGTCGTTTTAGGTGGCCCTGTCAGCATTAATGACATGGTTAAATTCCCGTATTTAATCGATGAATTACAATTAATTGAACACCGTTTAAAAAATAATCTCCCCATATTAGGCATTGGTCTCGGTGCTCATATGATTGCTAAGGCATTAGGTGCTTTGGTTTATCCAATGCCAGAACGTGAATGTGGCTGGGCTCCCATTCGTTTATTGACTGAGTCCGGCTTATTAGAACCCTTTCGAGATAAATATATTTTGCATTGGCATAACAATAGTTTTGCACTCCCGGATGGTGCGCAACTATTAGCATCAACGTCTAAATGTGAAGTTCAGGCCTTTAGCTGGGAACAAAGTTTAGCTTTGCAATTTCACGCTGAAGCGGATATGAGGAAATTTGAGCAATGGATTTTAGGGCATGCGGTTGAAATACAACAAGCAGATCGGAGTTGCTTAAGTCAATTAAGAGAAGGTGTAGAGAGTTATGGCATGCCTTTAGAAAAACGCTCAAGTCAGGTTATGTATAACTGGTTATTATCATTGTCCGATTAGTTATAGTTGGCCGTTGATAAATTCTAAGGTTACTTTTCCATCTATAATTCGAATTCTGCTGATGCCTGCATTGGCTATTTTAATTTTATACATACCCAATGGTGTTGCATGAATTGTGTGTGCAACTATCGAACGTATCACGCCCGCATGAGCCACAATTAACACATGTTTCCCTTTGTATTCATTACAAACAGATTCAAATGCGCTGGTTGTTCGCTGAATAAATTGATCTAGTATTTCAGCACCAGGTGGTCGATTGTTGACCGGGTCTTTATAAAAGTCCTCGTATTCTTTTAGGTTATCCGTTTTTATCTGGTCAGGTGTTCTGCCTTCCCAGCTACCAAAACCGACTTCTTTGAAATCATCAATAGTAGTGACGTTGATGCCATTATCTTCGGCTAATGCTCTGGCAAAAGAATGGCAACGCGATAGTGGTGAAGTAATGATGTGATCCCACGGGCTGTCATCACCAATGGCATGCCACATCTGTTCCCAGCCTTTTTCGCTGAGCGCGTCATCAATGTTATGGCCACGAAAAGCACGTCCGCCAAGTGGTTCGCCGTGTCGTATTAGGTCGATGATGGTTCCAGTCATAATGTAATAATAGCGAAAAGTTAAAAGATGGAGGTATTTTACTTTGTGATGTTGGTGAGATTCAACAAAATGTACCTTGTTACCTCAATACGACGCATATGGTTAAGAATGAGCTGTAGTAAAACCCAGATATATAGCCTATATGAATATAGACAGAGTGTTGCACTGTGTGGGATGCTCTGTGAGTGGTTTTTTAAATCGTATATTTAAGTGCTATTAAAAAAATAATTATTATTACTTATAGACGGAGTTATTATGAAGAAAAGTATTATTGCTATTGCAATGGCAGCATCAATCCCTATGCTTGCACAAGCAAATCCTGGTTGTGGTTTAGGTGCACAGGTTTTTGAAGGTAAAAATGATCCTGGTTCGCATATTATGGCTGCAACTACCAATGGTCTTTCTGGTAATCAGACATTTGGTATGAGTACTGGTACGCTGGGTTGTGATACAAGTAAAAAAATCACTTTTAGCGCAGCAGATCTTTATCTGAATGAAAATATGGAAAAAGTTGCACGTGGTATGGCTACTGGTGAAGGCGAAGCTATCAATACACTTGCTGATCTGATGGGTATTCAGGCTGAGGATAAAGCAACGTTCATTACAGCAACTAAAGTAAACTTTGGAAAAATCTTCAAAGGTGATTCAGTTTCTGCAGATGATGTTTTGGCTTCATTGAAGTCAATCATGCAGAAGGACTCTTCACTGGCTAAATACGTTTCGTAATTAATTAAAAGTAAGGGACGTAATTTCACGGCCAGTTTCAGACTGGTCGTGAATATTTAAATAACTATTGTGATTCGTAAATTTCTTATCAGCTTTCAGCTGATTTTTTTATATTTTGTAGTACTCAATGTAAATGCAAAGCCACTTGCAGATAGTCTGGTAGAACAGGCGTCCCATTTAAAGCTGGCGAATAACCCTGCATGGCTTGCTTTGCTTCATTACCGTAAAGATACAATTGGTAGTGGCTTTACCAGTGAAGCTGATGACGTACGCTTTTTTCTTTCTGCAAATGGTAAAGAGTCTCCCGAAGAAGAGTTGTTTGCAAATATCCGCTCGTTTTTCTCCGTTGATGAACGACATAGAAAAAAACAGTGTCAGTTTCCTGCGCGGTATCACTGGATTAAAAGCCAGTTAAATCCAGACACATTTGTTAATAATGAGTGTGAAGAAACAAACAAATGGCTGGCAGAGTTAGAGCCACGGTCAATGACGCTGATTTTCCCAGCTTCTTATATTAATAGCCCATCTTCGATGTTTGGTCATACTCTATTGAGAGTAAACCTGCTTAATGAGAAAAGTAAAAACCCCCTGACTGGCTATTCAATAAGTTATGCTGCAAACGTCCCACCTAATGAAATAGGTTTGTTATTTGCTTATAGAGGATTTTTTGGTGGTTATGAAGGTGAATTTGCTATTGTTCCTTATTATAAAAAGATTAAAGAATACAGTGAGCTGGAAAATCGTGATATCTGGGAGTATGAATTAAACCTCACAGCGGAAGAGTCACGCCAGATATTGAGACATGTCTGGGAATTAAAAGATATTATTTTTGAGTATTATTTTTTTACAGAAAACTGCTCGTATCAGTTACTTACATTGCTTGAAGTGGTGAGACCTGAATTAAAGCTAAGAGAGAAGTTTAATTATAAGGCAATTCCTGCAGATACTGTTCGCGCTGTTGTAAATACAGGTATTGTTGAAAAAACAGTTTACAGGCCATCCGGGACTACTATCTTACTTAATAGAAACAGGGATTTATCCACAGCAGAAAAGGCGATTGTAAAAGATCTTATTCTGGGTGAGGAAAAGGTGACTGAATTAATTAAGTCTCTGACTCCAGAGTCAAAGTCAAAAGTACTTGAGTATAGTTATGATTATTTTCGTTATAAATTTTCTAAAGCCCCTGGTATACGTGATAATAATGCCAGCAGGTCATATGAATTATTACGCTTAAGAAGTAGTCAGGATGAACCTGCTAACTGGCATGATATAAAGGAACCAGAGATAAGAGATGATCAGGGACATGAAACATCGAGGTTTGCTGTGGGGGTGGGGCAGGAAAATAATATGGATTATCTATCACTAAAAATCAGGCCTGCTTATCATGATGTATTAGACCCATTGCCTGGATATGGTTTTGGGGCGCAAATAAATTTCCTTGATCTTTCACTAAAATACTTTTCAGAACCTGAAAAACTGGAGTTTGATAAACTCACATTTATTAATATATCATCCATGACACCATCAACCGATTTCATCTCAACCGTGTCCTGGGCAGCAGATGTTTATGCCGAGAGAAAAGTAGTCAATAATACCGAGCTTGATGTGTTAGCTGTTAAAGCCGGAGGAGGTAAGAGTTTTCTTCTTTCCAGGCATAATATGATTAGCTTTCTGGCAGAGGGCGTTTTAGAAACAGAAGGTGATCTGGAAGATGGTTACTCTTTAGGTGCAGGTGTCATGTTTGAATGGCTAATCGCAGCAGACTGGGCAACATCTAAACTTAAACTGGAAAGTATCGATTTCAGGGCAGGTGAAGAATATCGGACAGGACTTGCTGAGTGGCAAGTCTCATTACATTTGTCAAAAAAGTTTGATCTAAGGTTTAAAGTTAGTCGGGAAAAAAATCAGCAGTTATATGATAGCCAGTACGAGGCTGCACTGCATTGGTATTATTAAAATATTTAACAAGCCTGTTGTTGCTTAGTCAGCTGCTGCTGTTAAGTGGCTGCACCCATATGATTTTTCACCCGAATCAGATTCAATACTATAATCTTAAAGAGCTTGGAATAAAGCATGAAAATGTTTTTTTCAAAACAAGCAATGGCCTGCGTTTACATGGCTGGTGGTTAGAGGCTGCAGTTGCCAAGAAAGCGAGTGTTATTTATGTACATGGTAATGCACAGAATATTAGTTCACATGTTAGAAATGTAGCTTGGTTAACCAAATATGGTTTTGATGTTTTTCTGTTTGATTACCGCGGTTATGGTTACTCACAAGGTAAAACTGAACTGGATGGTGTTATTAGTGATGTAAAGAACGCTATAGAATATGGTATTAATCGTTCAGAAAAAAATAAAAAACCAGTATTTGTTATCGGTCAGAGCCTGGGAGCCAGTCTTGCTATTTATTCAGTGGCAAATAGCTCGTATAAGAGCAGTATAAAAGCTTTATTTTCAGTCAGTGCTTTCTCAGATTACCGTGAAATCACACAGGAAGTCCTTGATACCTGGTGGCTTACCTGGTTACTACAGTGGCCATTGTCATTCACTGTTGATAATACTTATAGCCCAGTTGATGTTGTAAATAAAATATCTCCTGTACCCTTAGTTGTTATGCATAGTAAACAGGATGAGGTGATACCTTTTCATCATTCTGCAGCGCTTTTTTCTAAGGCAGAAATGCCGAAGCAGTTTAGAGAGCTGACAGGCAGACATAATGAAGTGTTTTTAATAGAGGCAAACAGGACGTTATTACTTGATGAGTTGAATAAGTTGATTGTTTATAAGAATAATAATTGAGTAGAATTATAAAAAGGTGACTATATCAAGACTAGGTAGTCTATTGGTATTTTGTAGGGTGCACCTGTGCACCAAGGGCATATGGGGTGTTGACAGGGTCTTTATAAAAATCTTCGTATTCTTTTAGGTTATCTGCTTTTATTTGATCAGGTGTTCTGCCTTCCCAGCTACCAAAGTCGACTTCTTTTAAATCATCGATAGTAGTAACGTTGATGCCATTGTCTTCGGCTAATGCTCTGGCAAAAGAATGGCAACGCGATAGTGGTGAAGTAATGATGTGATTCCACGGGCAGTCATTACCAACGGCATTCCACATCTGTTCCCA
>JAUVDT010000121.1 GCA_030595185.1 Gammaproteobacteria bacterium | reverse complement strand
TTCTGTTAATCCTAACTACATCAACCCTCGTCAAGGTCTTGATCGTCTACAGAAGATGATGGATGAGTATTGTGGTGGTTTTGGTGTTAACTACATGACTAACGAAAAACTTCTTCAAATCGGTCTTAAGAAAATGGCTGTTTTAGGAGAAGATTTAGAGAAAGTTGCTGCTGAAGATATCCATGAGCTATTACGTGCATGGGAATTAAAGCATCGTTTCCTTACTTCAGAAAGTGTATTCCAACATACATTATTCCGTAAAGAAACACGCTGGCCTGGTTACTACTACCGTGGTGACGCGATGAAGTTAGATGATAAAGAGTGGCATGTGCTAACTGTTTCTCATCGTAATCGTGAAACAGGTGAGTACACTATGTCGAAAGCACCTCTTTATCATTTAGTTGATGATGAATAAGAAGTGAAGTTTAAGTAAAAATGTTGAATAATTTTTACTTATGATTAAAAGAAAGACCAACAAGATAGTCTGTTGGTCTTTTTTTATGAAATATAATATGCATCGTTATTATTACGAGTACACGTAAAAAAACTAAGTATTATTAAACGAAGAAGCGAATGATGAATATTATTGAAAATACAGATGAAGAGATTTTAGAGCACGCACATACGATGTGGGCAGATCTTGTTAAATACTCAAATGAAGGGAATTACGGCGCTTTTACCCGAAACTTTTCCACTTCTTTTCAAATGGGTGCGAATGAAATAGAGATGGGCAAGCAGTTCGCAAGAAGCGATCTTGCAAAAAACCTATCAGATGATTACAGCTACCTTGGTTTGATCCGTCGCGGTGAACATGTCACTGTTTTATATAAGCAGATCAACTCAAAGGATAAAGGCGAATGGCTTGGCAGATTAGTGCTGGGTTATGAAAAAGACAAAGTGAAAATCTTTGGCGCTACATTATTTTAAACCGATTTTTCTAGGATTTACGTTATGTCAGATACAATTGAAAAAGAAAAATTCGTTGAATTAAATTATAAAGTCGTCGATGAAAAAACCGGCGACGTATTGGTGACCGTTGATTATCCTATCGGTTATGTTCATGGCATTAATGATGTAATGAATGAAGAGGTGACAAAACACCTCGATGGCAAAAAAGTCGGTGATATTATCGAAGTACCGATTGATATGAAAAAAGTCTATGGTGAGCGTGATGAATCACTGGTATTTACCGACAGCATTAAAAATGTGCCAGAGGAATACCATCAAATTGGTACGACCATCACCATGGAAAATGAAAAGGGTGAGCCTAAAGGTTTTATCGTCACTCGTTTTGATGAAGAGACATTAACCGTTGATGGAAATAATCCATTATGTGGTAGAGACGTTGTTTTTGTGTTGGAAGTTCTAACGATACGTGATGCTAGTGATGAAGAAGTCGATCTTGGTGGGGCGGTTGGCGCTGACCCGGATCTCGAAGAAATTATGAGTAAGACATAAATGAAATTTTCAAAAGCTTACTTGCTTTACCCAGACAATAAAGCCTTGGAGCTTGCTATTTCGAGTGCTATCGAAATGATGAGTGAAGACTTAGCCGCATCGGCTGTTTTGGATACCATGGGAACTACCCCAGATAATTTTTTGCAGACTCGAGGTGATTTTGAGCAGCAACGATTCAGTTCCAATATCCTAGAAAGCGCACGTGATGCACTTGAGCAAGCGCTGGCAAATGAATCTCGTGATCAAGAGCCATTAGCCTGGGCTGGGATTCAGAATAATCTTGGTAATGTGCTTGCAGCAAGTGCGCAGCAAATGCAGGATGAAGCCTTGTACGAAAAGGCCATTCAATCCTTTAGTAGTGCGCTTGAAGTGCTCGATCAGGAAACTTCAGCAATGGAATGGGCCGCTACCCAATATAATCTGGGCACGGCAAGTCAGGCACTGGGTCGACAGCTGGGTGATGCAAAATTACTGAAACAAGCCACTGATGCTTATACTGATGCGTTATTAGTATGGAGCAAAGAAAAAATGCCGATGGAATGGGGTTATACCATGCATCGTCTCGGTGCTTCTTTGCATGCACATGGCAAATTGCTTAAAGGTAATCGCACTTTACAAAAGGCGGTTGTTGCCTACAAAAATGCACTAGCTGTATTTGATGCTGATTTAACGGCTTTGGAATTAGTTGCTACCTATAATAATCGTGGTGCGGTATTACAGCATCTGGGTCAGTCAGAAGAAAATGCAGATCGTCTCGAAGAAGCAGTAAGATCGTATGAGACGGCATTAACAGTCAGTATGGAGCAACAGCTGCCGATTCATTTGGCCGTGCTTTGCAAGACCAATAAAGCGACTGCCCGCATGCTGCTGGCTGAATTAACACAAGATGCTGCACTTGCCGACGAAGTAGCCGACGAGTTTGAATTGATAATTGAATGTTTTCCGCATGCTCTGCAACCGTTGTGTTCAATGCACTGCGAGGAACAGATGAAGAATGCGCGGTTATTGGTAGCGACGCTTAGCGGCAAAGCGGGAACTGAAGCAGCTTAGTAAATCCGGATGGTCAGTGGTTGTTAAAAAGCCTCTGATATTTGATTAATAAAGTAAGTTTGAACCAAGGTATAGAAGTTTGTCATCGAAAGAAGAAGAGAGAAAAAAGCGAGACCCCAACAATCCGTGTCTGTTTTGTAAAGACGCAAAAGGGGTGTCACTGGATAACGAACTTGCGTACAGCGCTCGTGATAGCTACGCTGTGAGTCCGGGGCATACATTGGTTACTCCGAAACGCCATGTCGCCAGCTTTTTCGACCTGACACCCGAAGAGATCAAGGCCTGTAT
This sequence comes from Gammaproteobacteria bacterium, assembly GCA_030595185.1. GTDB lineage: Bacteria > Pseudomonadota > Gammaproteobacteria > SZUA-229 > SZUA-229 > JAUVDT01. Next base: position 2,018 of record JAUVDT010000121.1, on the reverse strand, counting down.
GGAGCTGATAACCGAAGAGCGCAAGTTGCTGGACGAAGAATTTAATCCTGATGGCTATAACATCGGCGTAAACATAGGGCCGGCAGCCGGGCAAAGTATTTTACATGCTCATATTCACATCATTCCTCGTTACAAGGGTGATGTTGAGAATCCCCAGGGGGGAGTGAGGCATGTGTTACCGAAGAAGGCGCATTACAAGCGCTAAAGTAGTAAATTTAGCCAGTTTAAGTGGGGAGAGGCTGGTACTAGATTGAAAATTTTCCCCGTATGAACCATAAACATAACAATTGAGGAATAATTATGAGCGGCGCTGGACCTAAAACAAGACCAAAAGTACCTGAAGGTAAATCACGTTTTCTTACAACTACTCAGAAAGAGATTGTAGAAGGTGCATTTCATGTTGGCTATACGACTACTTGGGAATCATTCCAAAAAGAAGTGCCTTACGAAACACCTAAAAAGCCTTAAGGTAACTTGTCGTGCGGCCCTGTAATAAGGTCGCATGGCTCTGCTAAATCTGACTTTAGTGGGTGAAAAGCACGCTTTTTATAGCGTGCTTTTTTATGCCTGAAATTATGACAGAGACACTATTAGAGAGCTTAGATGCGCTCAGAAAGCTTATATTCCACATTAATAAACGCGCCAACATCAGCCAGAAAACGAGTCAATCGACCACCGAAACCAACATCCGGACAGGTTTCATCTTTATCAATCGACAAAGTTAGCACAACCCCCATTCTCGGAGATAGATTGTGGTTTTTACATGCTTCAATGATTTGTTCTTTAATAGGTTCGATTTGTTTTAGGAGAATATCAGTCAATGCATAAACATCGACTTCAGCTTCATCACTGTTAACAGTTACAGTCGATATTTCCCATGAACTGATGGTAGGTTTGTCTGGACTGCCCCTCAGGCCACCAGCATCGGTTGAGGTGGGTTCAATGCCAAGTAGGCTAGTGATGGTATCAGGATCGAAGTGATAACCACTCAGTGTGAAGTGGGCTCTTGCTTTGTTAGATGCCAAAATTATATTCTCATTTTGATGGTGAATTTGATGGTAAATATGGCGAGAGACTATAACAGCTATAAGGGGGCAAAATAAGGGCTGAGCCTTCGAGTCTCGCTTGGTGTCTTGTATGCACTTATAAATGCATTTAGTCTCCAGTGCCAGTAAGTTAAGCATTTGTAGGTTCGAATTTATTCGAACAAACCCCGTGTAATGGCTTCATTATGCAAATGAATTCGCACCTACGCCTTTAATTTACTGGTATTGACCCTGGCCCTTGAATCACAGCTTTTCCTTTATTCCTTATCTCCAAAAATATCATCAGGAATCAAAGTATAGAAATAGGGAAGATAAGTTAAAACGGTACCTTGGTAGATGCCAAGATTTCTCCATGTATCAATAAGTTGTGCTAGAAGTGATTCGTTGTCTATGTCTTGTTTTAACGCTTCTAATATCGATATTAAAGGATCTAAACAGGGTTCATTCGCGTATTGAGTTAACATCTTAATTGAGTCATCAATATTCGCGACGTTTAAGTTGTCAGTAGCATTGTGCATATTACTTTTATCCGTTTTTATTAAAGACCGAGGGAGACCCTCTTATATTTCAAACAGTCGTGATTAAATCACTCTGGCCTCAATGCTAGTAAGTTATAAGCTATTGTAGGTTCGATTTTATTCGAACAAAACCTCGTGTAATAGCTTCATTGTACGAATGAATTCGCACCTATGCCCTTAACTAACCGGCATTGACTCTGGCCTCTTTTATTTTCTATTACATATAACGTGACTGTAGAATAACCCAATAAATTATAATATTGTACTAAGTTAAGCTAGTTTATTTTATGCTCAAATAAGCATTTTTGTTTATTAAATTACTGCTCATTACTGTAAGTTCTATTTACACCTAGTTTTTAAAACTTAACTAATTATTCAGGATTTCTTCATGGCTGACGACACTGTACGAGAGATAAGAATTAACCCGATTGTGCCCAGTGAATCAGTACTTGTG
>JAUVDT010000112.1 GCA_030595185.1 Gammaproteobacteria bacterium | reverse complement strand
GCGTTACATTTTGATGAGCTCGAAGTGCTGGTGCTGGATGAGGCTGACAGAATGCTGGATATGGGTTTTATTGACGATATCAATAAAATTATTGATCGCCTGCCCAGCCAACGTCAGAGTTTATTGTTTTCAGCCACATTGACTGACGATGTGCGCTTTTTAGCTAATACTGTTAATGACGATGCGGTAGAAATATCGGTATCCCCTGGCTCTGCTACTACGCCGAAAATTGATCAGTGGCTGATTACGGTAGACAAGGACAGGAAGTCTGCATTACTGAGCCATTTGATTAAGGACCAGCAGTGGAATCAGGCGCTTATTTTTATCGAAAAAAAGCACGCTGCGGCAAAGTTGGTCAGTCAACTTGAAAAACGCGGCATTAAAGCTGAGGCAATTCACGGCGGCAGAAGTCAGGCTTCTCGTGAAAGAGTATTGGCTGAATTTAAAGCGGGTAAACTCAACTTTTTAGTGGCTACTGGCATTGCTGCGCGCGGTATTGATATCGATAATCTTACCCGTGTGGTCAATTATGATTTGCCATACCAGAGTGATGATTATATTCATCGAATCGGTCGTACAGGCCGTGCTGGAGCCTCTGGCGAAGCTATTTCATTTGTATCAAAAGATGATTTTAAGAATCTTTGTGCTATTGAAAGTCGTCTGGGGCATATTATTGCGCGAAAAGAATTCGAGGGCTTTGACGTTAAAAAGGTGGTGCCTGTTTCTATTTTGAATTACGTACCTAAAAATAGACGTTAAGTAACAAAGAGGGCTGTATTTAGTGACAATTTTACGATTATTTCAGCATTTATGTGAAAAAAAGGTGTAAATAATATGAAATGCAGTGTTTTGGGCATATACTAGCGCATGTGAATATTATCTGGTTATCCAGACATATCACATAACGATACATTTCGACCTGGTTCTTGTCAGTAGCATTCGTGCTTTCTCCTGTTAATTATCTCGCTAGATTTGTACCACACAATTTTTTATATATTAAAGAGGTAATTATCATGGCTACAGGAACTGTTAAATGGTTTAACGATGCAAAAGGTTTTGGCTTTATCACTCCAGACGATGGTAGTGCTGATGTTTTTGCTCACTTCTCGGCTATTGCAAGTGAAGGCGGTTTCCGTTCACTAGCTGAAGGTCAAAAAGTATCATTTGATACTGAAGCTGGCCCGAAAGGACCACAGGCTACAAACATTAAATAAAACCTAATCTTTTCTAGATTATGTTTTACTAAAACCCTGCAACTTGTTGCGGGGTTTTTTGTTTATAAGTAACAGAAAATATTAAAATTCTTGTATTGAGTAATTTGATGAATCATTAATATTACTTGAATTCGGGTTAAAGGAATTCATAAAACACAGGCTTAATGCAGTATCTAAACGGTAAAGCTACCGCGTTGTCTTTAATAAAACATAAGCGTTTGTTAGTGTATTAAATCTGTTATAGTAGTCTCAGTATTTCGTTTATACGACACACATTTTGGTCTGTGTTTCCCTTCGTAGTAATCGCTCTTATCGACCATCTTCTTCTGGTTGCTACTGTCTTTCAAGATGAAATATGTCATTGTTATACGCATGAATAAGTCTGGAAACACCTGATACACAGGAAGAAATATGAATAAATTAAATTATGACCTAATTTCAGTCGAAAAAATTGATACTCCAAGCGGCTTACCGGGAGATGATTGGTATTGTTATGTCATAGGCCAGGGGTCTTCAAAAATTGAAGGGTTTCGTTCTGGTAGTTTAAAGGCCGTCACACAGCATTGCGAAGAATATGCTCGTGAATTAAATGATCGAGTTAGTAGTGGTGGTTCAACTTATTCTCCCCGTAAAAAAGTTAATACCGTTAAACCAGCATAAGAAGTAGAAATTAAAGGTGACGGAGGGATTAAAAACAGAGTAATCCCTTAGTGGCTATATAATAGACCGACCAATATAGAATCAATTGGGGGTAGCTCAGATCACAATCTGTTTCTAATATACCCGGCCTCTCATATTAGAGTGTGTACTCTGCACTGTTTATTCATACCTTAAATGTTCTTTGGGTCTTTCATGGCATGCCAGATCGACTTAATATCAGCATGTTGGTGTTTCATAATAAATGTTATTAAGATTTCTTCGATGGCTGCAATAGTTGAAATAGCAGCTGCCATATACAGTGGCCAGCGTAGCCAGTCTAAAAACACAATAATATAAGAAAACACGGTAATAAAAACAGCAAGCTTTACTGACCATGTGTGATAGCTTGTTAGTGTGTGGAATTTTATTAAGCCTATGATTACTGGTAAGGTAAAACTAAGAATAATAATGAAAAAATAAATAAGTTCCTGTTTTATGACTTCAGGCCATAACCACCAGGCTGAAATTGCCAGTGTTGTGTAGATAATAAAGTCCCCCCAGCTATCAAGATGTGAGCCTAGTTCTGTAATCATATTTAGATGGCGTGCCAGAAAACCATCGAGAACATCTGTGAATAATGTAAAGAGTATGGCAATTATATAAATGACTTCATGACCATGGTAGGCCAATAATAATAAGACTGGCGCCATAAATATGCGAATCATACTGGTAATATTAGGTGGGTTGAAAAGGTCGTTTTTAATAATCATGTTCAATCTTTGTGTTATTAAGGGCGTTTTCTAATACCTCTATGATAGAGAGCCTGTGGCAGTATTAACTCTATAATAGTAAATGCGATGACTATTTCAATGACCTGTATCAAATCCAGCTTGATGATTAATGTCATACCCAACGCGGGGAAAAGGGATTCTGGTATTTGATCCAGTAATAATGCTTTTGAGCTCGATTCTTTCCTTAGTCGTCGCTTTATAAAACTTGATAATAAATCACCCGACATAGCGAGTGATGCAACAACCAGACCTGCCTGAAAACCACCGGTTATAATAAATGAAGCAAGTACTGTTGCCACTAATGATGTAACAAGACCACGCCATGTTTTTGTTTTTCCGAACAGATATTGCTGGTCTTTTAACTTTAACCCAAGATCAATGGGTAATGACATGCGATGAGACAAAAGAAAACTTATTAATACAGGTGAGCCATTGGCTACCAGTATTAAAATCAGAGTTATTATTAATTCTCTCAAAGTTCACCTTAGTTTATTCAATGAAAAAACTGCCTCAAAGAGCAGTTGTCTTTAATATTAGAATATGTGCCCTTTGATTTCTATTTCCTTGTTAATAGTGACATTAAAATAAAAGGGCCGGTGAAGCTACCATTCCTTTTCAATTTAAAAATAACGACTTATAGTTTTAACTCGTTTTTTAAAGTAGCCAGTTTTTGTTGATGGATTATGATTAACCGGTGCTGAAAGCGTTGCTGCAAGTTGTATGGCTTGTCTGGCAGATAGCTTTGAAGATGAAATTCCCCAATAATGTTTTGAAGCGGCTTCTACACCGTAAATACCCCGTCCAAACTCAGCTACATTCAAATATAATTCTAAAATTCTCTTTTTTGTAAGGTGTCTTTCCATGCCGACAGTTAGTAGCAGCTCGTGCCATTTTCGAAGAGGGTTTTTAGAGGCGCTTAAAAAAATATTTTTAACTGTCTGTTGCGATATTGTACTACCACCATAAATAAAGCGTTTTTCTGAAAGGTTGTATTCCATTGCAGCCTGTAAGGCATCAAGATCAATACCTGAGTGTGAATAAAAACGGGCATCTTCTGCAACGATGATAGCTCTGATCATATGTTTAGATATTTTATTGATGGATTGTTGTTTCCAGCGTAAATCTGGCCAGTCTTTATGGCGGTAATTTTCAAAGATATAGTGCCGTATATAATTAGACTGTTGTATGGGGCCTTCTGAATAGAGTTTCCAGTCTGGCCAGATGCCAATTAGATAACCTGTATCCATGATAAAAATAAGTATTGTTATTCTAATAGACCATCGTATTAAACGAATATATCGGTGTTTTTTTAATTGTCGTGTTAAATAAGAAAGTCGCGATTTAAATGTCATGGGGTATCAAAATTGTTGGGTGTTATTTTGTTATAGCCTAATACTGATGATAAAGTGGAAAAAGAAAGAATAGGGGGGGGAGCCCTAAAGTACTTTTCGACTCCATTGGGTATATTAGTTCATTATTATCCATAATATTTTATTAAGCTTTTGTAATCGATTCCTTATAATTGTTCTTATATTTATCGTTCTAACGACTTAATAAGATAACCACGAGAACAGCTAGAATAAATGAAACACTTTTCCAGAAAATAACGGGGTTGCGTTCCATTAACGGTGGCCGTGATTTGTTGAGGAAGTTTTTATTAGGGTGTCGCAGGTCGTAAGTGAATTCTGTTATTTCTTCATAGCGCTTATAAGGGTTTGGTTGTAACGCTTTTTTGAGTGCGCCATCTACCCAGGCAGGTATTTCACGGTTATCATCGAGAACGCTTATATATTTCAGTTTTCTTTGTGATGCTTTGCTTCGGCTTTTTGCTACTTGTACACCATATGGGAATTTTCCACTTAGCATCTGATAGGTTATGACGGCTAGAGAAAACATATCAGAGCGTGTTGTTCCATTTTCACCGAGAAAGTACTCTGGGGCAGAATAGAGTGCAGTACCCAGTAAATTATTTTGATCGATAGATTGGCTCATTTCCATAATGCCGGCTACTTGTGTTGAACCAAAATCGATTATTTTCACTGTGCCTGTTGTATCTATCATAATGTTGTTGGGGCGTAGATCCTGATGCAGCATTTCCATTCGATGAAAAGCTCGTAAACCTTTTGTAATTTGCTCAATAATATTACGGACTGTTTCTATGTCGGGAGTCGGATTATCAGTTATCCATTGGTGTAATGTTTGTCCATCAATAAATTCAGTGACGATGTATAAAAAGTTTCGTTTTCGCGTATGACTGCGTGGTTTTAATACATAGGGGCTATTTATACGTCTGGAAATCCATTCTTCCATTAAGAAACGTTCAATATAAGCCGGGTCGTCTCTCAGGTCGATAGAAGGTGTTTTTATGATGACTTGTGTATCTGTTTCTGTATCAACAGCAAGATAGACATGACTACGACTGCTGGCATGGACTTCGCGAATAATTTTATAACCATCAAATTCCATTCTGGCTTCTAACATTGGCGGGAATGGTAGATCTGTATCCTGCTTTATTAGTTCGTTACCTTGAATGTTAGGTAACTCATCAATATGTATAATTTGTGCGGTGAGGTTATCGGTACTGCCTTGTTCATAGGCTTTATCAATAATTTCTTTTGCTGCAATGTTAAGGTCTTGCTGGTTTGTCTTTATTGAGTCGATGATAAATGAAGAGTCTGCATATTCATAAACACCATCGGTTGTTAGAAAAAAGATATCACCTTCTTCTACAGGCAGAGATACGTAATCGATTTCAACGACCGGGTTAATTCCCAGGGCACG